>DLMG01000132.1 GCA_002479245.1 Verrucomicrobia subdivision 3 bacterium UBA7542
TTTCAAGCCAGGCTCATTGACCAACCGAACATGGGACACCAGCTTTGCAGTTCGGAATCTCTGTTGGAAGCCTTCGATTTTGTCAGTGGCAAGCAGTGAGGAACGGAATCTTTGCCGCCACCCGCTCCACTTAAGACTTGATTCAAGAAAGCAAAGAGCCGCAAATTGGAACCGGTTCAACAATTCGCCATGGTGAAATGGGCAGCACCTTAAGAAGGTTGGTGGTCAAATGAAAATACGTCATCGTAATTTAATCGCGTGTGTCGGCGTCGCGCTCCTGAGCATCGGGTTGTCGTCGCGAACCGTCGGACAGACGGAAACGAACAGCGCCTTTCCGGAGTTGAAGAAGCAACAGGAGCAGTTGACGCTGGAAAACAGCATTGCCGAACAACAGTTACGCAAGGAACTCGCCAAGCTCGCTGGCGAGAAGCAGCGGCTCGAACTCGAAAACGGCATCGCCGAACAGCAGTTGCACCAGGACCTTGCCAAGCTCACCGCCGAGAAGCAGCGGTTCGAACTCGAAAACGGCATCACCGAACAGCAGTTGCACCAGGAACTCGCCAAACTCACCGCCGAGAAGCAGCGGCTCGAACTCGAAAACGGCCTGGCGCAGCAAAAGCTTCAAGCCGAAGTCGCTGCGCTCCAGGCCGAGCTTGACAAGCTTACCAAGCAGGCCGACCTGCTGGCCAAGCGTGCCACACTCAAAGAAACGGAGCGCAAGGCGCAGCTCGACGAAGAATTGGCGGCGGATCGGGAAAAGTTGGAGAAGATGAAATTGACCAACGACCTTGCGGCCGCGGAAGTCGCCGACCA
Organism: Verrucomicrobia subdivision 3 bacterium UBA7542; assembly: GCA_002479245.1. Lineage (GTDB taxonomy): Bacteria > Verrucomicrobiota > Verrucomicrobiia > Limisphaerales > UBA11358 > UBA11358. The sequence goes on from DLMG01000132.1 coordinate 814, forward strand.
GAGCCGGGAATTGGTCCGGCGCGAGCAGGAATTGAAGGTGCGCGCGGCAGAGTTGCAGACGCAGCGTTCGGAGTTTGAATTGCAACTGGCCAAGTTGAACAACGACCTCGATCTGCGCGTGAAACGCGACTTGTGGAAGAACCGCGTCAACCACGACATTCAGTACACCAAGGAACCCTTCAAGGACGGCGTGCTGACGATCAGCGACCGCCGGATTGCGCTGAACGGCCCCATCTGGGGGGACACGGCGGACTATGTCGTGGAGCGCATTGACTATTTCAACAACCAAAATCGTGAGTTCCCAATCTTCATCGTGATTGACGCCTCACCGGGCGGTTCAGTCATGGCTGGCTTCAAGATCCTCAAAGCGATGGAAGGCAGCCCGGCCCCGGTTTATGTCGTCGTGAAATCGTACGCGGCCAGCATGGCCGCCGGCATCACCACGCTGTCGAAAAGATCGTTCGCCTACCCGAACGCAATTCTTCTCCACCATCAGATCCTCACCGGCTCCTTCGGCAACCTGACCGAGCAGAAGGAGAATCTCAAAGAACTCGAGGAATGGTGGAAACGCCTCGCGGCGCCCGTCGCCGCCAAAATGGGCATCAGCCTGGATGAATTCATCAAACGCATGTATCAAAATCGCAGCACCGGCAACTGGCCGGAGTTCGGCGACGGCGCCCGCAAGGTGAAGTGGGTGGACGAAATCGCCGAAACGATCCAGGAAGAATCGTACGACAAGAATCCCGACGCCCCCTCCGCGCCAGGTGGCTCACCTCCGCATGCACGCTTGGACAGCCAACCCACGCTGCCGGAAAGCGTGGACGCCGCCGGCCACCGGTATGTTCTGCTCCCGCGCCTCGATCCGGTGGACTGCTACTACCTGTACAACCCCGACAACTACTACCGGCTCGCTCCCTGAACAAGTGCTTCAGCACGTCCAACGTTGCCACACTCTGCCTTTTACTTTTTGCATGATCTGAGAACTCAGTTCGGGGTCGGGTTGATTTCCACGTAGTCAATCGGCGCATTCTCGCCGCCGTCGGCGACGGCTTCGATGCGAATTTCGTCGCCGGGACGCAACGTCACGCCGCGCACGGTATGTCGCGTGGAGGTGTGGCCGTTGGGGAGGGACGGAACATTGCGGGAAGGCAGCAGGTCGTCTGCCAGCCACCGGTCCACCGTTTGTTTGCCGACAACGAGGGTGAACTGCGATACGCCGTTCGTTTGGTCGAAATATTGAACGGCGAGATCGTACCAGCCGGGCTTGCCATTGTAGATGAAACTGACCGAGCCATGCCGGTCGGGGCTGGTGCATTGGACCGCCTTGCCGCCGGAGGCCGTTTCCCACGGTTTCACATCAAAAACTTCGTACCCGTTCAGGTTCATGGATTCGGCCTCGACCCGGTTCGGATACTGTCCGGCGCGGCCGAGCTTGTCGGGCATGCCGGACATTTTAAGAAACCACTGGCAGACGGCATCGCGCCAAACGATGGCGTGACCCGCCTGGTATTCGAGCCGGGCAAGGACCTCGTTGTAACGCTGTTCGTCAATTTTGCCCTTGAGCGATTTCCATTGGTCCACGAGTTTTTGCGCCTGCTCCGCGCCTTCATAATGCGTGTCGTAAATGTGCTGGATCACCGTCTTGCCCGAATGCAGAACGTAGTCATACGGCACATGATGGAAGAACAGGAGCAATTTGTCCGGACAGGTCGTCAAGGATTCATACAGGTCCGAAACCGGTGAATGATATTGAGCGGTGTAGCCGGTGCCGGTGGCCACGGTGCGGTCCATGCCGATGCCGTGCTCGTCACCGCGATGCCACTGGCCCCAGCCGTTGCGTTCAGAGGATTCAATGCCCGGGCCGTAATGGACCTCGATGATGTCCGTCAGTCCGCCCACTCCGAGCGGGCCGGTGTAATTTTCGTACATGGACCACGAGTTCAATTGCATGTCGGAAATGGTTTTGACGACCTGCGGATCGTGCCCGAAAGTCAGTTTTGTCCATTCCTCCGCAATTTGCCGGCTGCTCAAATCGGGGTTCCAGGCGAGTCGGGCAAAGCCATAGAGATTGGCCATGGCCAGAGGATGGCCGAACCAGTTCGTGTCCAGACCCACATTGGCGCCGCCGACGAAACCGCCGATCGGCTGGTTGAAGACTTTTCCGGCGACCAGCGCCTTGACCGGCGTTTTGGGACCTTTGGCGTGCATGTCGAAATCGAGCGTTTCCTTCCACATCGGCACCTCAAAACACAGGTGCCGTTGCTGGCCGAGATACTCCTGCGTGATCTGCAGTTCGATCACCATGGCGGTTTTTTCCAGTCCGCCGAACAATGGCGACGCCGGCTCGCGCACCTGAAAATCAATCGGCCCGTTTTTGATTTGAACGATGGCGTTGTCCTCAAATTTCCCGTCCAGCTTGTGAAAATTGTCGTAGGCGGCCTTGGCGCGGTCGTTCTTCAAATTGCGCCAGTCCGCGTGATGGTCATAAACGAAGCCGCGATAGAAAACGATGCCGCCGTGCGCCTTGAGCAGGCGGGCGACCACGTTCGCCGCGTCCGCGTGGTTGCGGCCGTAGGCCGACGGGCCGAGTTCGCCCTCCGAATCCGCCTTCATGATGAATCCGCCGAAGTCGGGAATGGCCGCGTAAATTTCATCCACCTTCTTCTGCCAGAAGTCAATGACGCGCGAATCGAGCGGATCAAACGTGTCCAGGCCGCCGATGGATTTCGGGCTGCCAAAATTGACGCAGACGAATAGTTTGATGCCGTAGGGACGGAAGGCCTCCGCCACGCGCGCCAGTTCCGGCACATAGTCCGTCCGGATGACCCGCGGGTCCGCATTGACGTTGTTGATGGAACAGCCGTTGATGCCGACCGAGGCGAGCAGGCGCGCATAATCGCGGACGCGGGTCAGGTCTTTGACAATGTGGTCGTCCGCCCAAAAAATCGAACGTCCGGCGTAACCGCGCTCGATGGTGCCGTTGGGATTGTCCCATTGATTGATGGCGCGGATCGGCGCGTAAGGATTTTCCTTTTCATCGAGCCGGGCGATGGATTCGTGCAGCGCGATTTTGCGCAGCAAGGCGAAGGCACCGTAGAGCACGCCGCGTTCGTTCGGCCCGGTGATGACCAGATATTCATGGCTTCCGGCGGCCATGACCCGTAAATAAAATCCGTCCTCGATGACATCTGTTGGAGCAGTGAATGCCGGCAGGACCTTTTTGACGGCGTCAAAGGTGCCGATGATGATGGCGTTTTCCCCCGGCAACGTTTTTTCGATCCTCAGAATCCTGCCCAGCATTCCGCGCACACCGCGCATCAATTCGGTTTGTGCCATTTTAACAACGGCGGAATCGTCCAGCGTGACGACCACCGCGGGCAACGAATCATACCTGTGCGCCACACGCGGATCATCAATCTTCTCATACCGAAGCCAGGCGTCGTAACCGGTTTCAGCCGGCAAATTCAGGACGGGTGCGAACAGGGCGGCAATCAGTGAGACGGCGAGAACCTGGGGTTTCATGCCGGTTCATATACCGATTGAAGAAATAAACTTCAAGCCGGGTTGTCGCGCAACGGTGTTCAACTCCGAAAGCTTTCGCGAGTGAAATCCCCCGCCACCGCCCGCTGCCCCGCACAGTAAGGAGTGGAATCTTTGTCGCCATTTGCGATTGGCCTTGCCAGACGTGCCGAAAAGCGGTGCTAAAGCAACCGCACTTTCCCGCGTTGCGCATACGCGTCA
>DLMG01000428.1 GCA_002479245.1 Verrucomicrobia subdivision 3 bacterium UBA7542
ACCCTCCGCAGTACTGCTACGCCCGTCCTCCGCAGTAGCCCTGCTACGGAGGATGGAGAGGACGGGCGGCGGCCCTCCGCCGCTTTTTCCAGCGGAACGGGAGCCGGTTTGCTCGCTTTTGCTTGCTTGTTGAGCGGCTGTGTTTCGCAACGATTTCAACCGGCGACGCCAGTGGTCGTCCTGGCCGGAATGCCCGCGCATGAGGCTGAACAAACGATGCGGCAAAACCTCGCCAGTCTGTTCCCGCCGCAATATCGCTCGGTGCAACGCGCCCTCATCACGGTGGCAGGCAAGCAGTTCACCTGCGACGGCGTGCTTGAAGTGTCAACCAACACCGGCTGGCAGCTCGCCATCGTGAGCAATCTGGGGCTGGTGGCCGGGTTGCGCGTGAACCGGGACGGCACCAGCGAGGTGCTCCAAGTGACGCCCTTGTTCCGCGAATCCTGGACCCGGCAATTCGTGGCGCGGGACGTGCGCCGGCTGTTCATTCCGCCGCCGGAGTTCGTTTCTGCCGGGCGATTGGCTGACGGTCGGCTGGTTTGCGAACCGGCGCCGGAGTCCGATGGCGCAGTGGCACGTTATGTCTTCAGCGCCGACGGCCAGCAGTGGCAGGAGCTGGAAGTTTCGCGCGCGGGCCGCCGGGAGTATCACGCCTGGCTGCGCGGCTATCGCACCTTTGCCGGAACCACACGCGCAGTGCCTGCGGAGATGGAAGTGCAGGCGGAGAGCTACCAGCTTCATCTGCATTTGGTGGAACTTAGCCTGAAGGATGGAATCGCAGCGGAGGCCGCGCGATGACTCGTGCCATGAGCAAACCTCACCGCTGGCTGCGCCGACTGTCGTGGGCCGCTGGAATTCTGGTGGCGCTGCTGTTGCTGGCGTATCTGGTCATGCTGGGGTTGATGTACCGCTGGGTGGCGCGTCCGCCGCAACTGGCTCGGGAGCCGGTGATGATCCATGAGTCCGTGAAGGTGCAGGGCGAACGGATTTATCTGGGCCGCAACTGGTTTGAGCATCGCGATGGGTTGCCGGTGCTGTATTTGACCGGAACACCGTTTGAGATGGGTTACGCCAATGGCGTGCTGACGGAGAAATACATTCACCGGCAGGAAGACGCCGTCCTCGATTTGCTGCACCAGGTGGCGCCGTATCAATGGACGCAGTTCGTGCTGAAGTTTCTGGTGACTTACAAGAACCGTCACCTGTCCGATGCGATTCCCGAGGCTTACCGGATGGAAATCTTCGGCTTGAGCCGCGGCTGCCCGGATGTGCATCCCGGCGTAGGCCCGTTCTACCATCGCATCCTGAACTACCACGCGGCCCAGGATATTTCCTACATGCTGATGAACAGTCCGCTGATTCGGGGCGGCTGCACGGCCTTTGGCGCCTGGGCGCCGGAGACAAGCGACGGGCATCTGCTGCTGGGACGCAATTTTGACTGGGAGGCCGCGCCGGTGTTTGACGAGGACCGCATGGTCATCATTTGCGAACCCGACGAGGGCATCCCTTTCATCTCGCTGGCGTGGGCCGGCATGGCGGGCTGCGTCTCGGCGATGAACCGGGCCGGGCTGGCCGTTACGGTCAACGGCGCGCCGTCGCAATTGCCCGCCGATACCGGGGCGCCGACGAGTATCGTCGCCCGCGACGTGGTGCAACACGCGTCGAACATCCGGGAGGCGGTTGAAATCATCCGGCGGTATCGGGTTTTTGTGTCGGCGCAATTTCTGGTCGGCAGCCGGCAGGACGGGCGCTTCGTGGTGGTGGAGAAGACGCCGACGCAAACGGTCGTCCGCGAACCCTCCGACGCGGGATTCATGGTCTGCGCGAACCATTACATGACGGCGGCGCTCACGAACGATCCGATCAACCTGAAATATTTGCAGGCCGACACTTCGTTGCCACGTTACGCACGGATGGCCGAGTTGCTCCAGCGGAACGCCGGCACGCTGGACGCCACGCGATCCGCCTTCATCCTGCGTGACCGGGAACTTCCCGGCGACCGCTTTGCCGGCAACGGCCATCGCAGTTCACTCAATCCGCTCATCGCCACCCACTCGGTCATCATGGATTTGACCGACGGCATCTTCTGGGCCGCCACGCCGCCACACCAGTTGGGCCGGTTCGCCGCCTTCGACATCCACGACCCGGAAAAAACGCTGCCGGAACTGGCCGTGGCCGGGGACCCGATGCTGACCAATGGCGAATATACAACCTATCTCGCCGCGAAAGCCGGTTTGAGCGACGGCTGGCGGGCGTTGAAGCAGGGGGACCTTGCCGCGGCCATCCATTGCGAGCAGGTGGCGGAGAAAAACAATCCGGGCTTTTACCAAAACTCCTGGCTGCTGGCCGAGGTATTGTTCCGGCAGGGCAAATATCCGGAAGCAGCGGCGGCGTGCCGCCAGGCGCTGGATGGCCGTCCCGCCCTGGGCGGCGAACGGCGGCAGATCAAACAACTCCTCACCCAGGCGGAAACGCACAAATGAAGGCTGGCACCGAACCCTTTTATCCACTGAAGGTCGCGCTGGGTTGTCTCGGCTACGCCAGCTATTTTTTGTCGAAGGTTATTTTCGTCGCGCTCATTTTTCCAGTGTTCCTGATCATGCTGCCGTTTCCACGGACGCAGCAGCTTTTCCTTCAGGTCGTGACGCATCGCTACCTGGGATTTTTTTCCCGACGCTGGCTGCCCTTCCTCGGCGTGTATCGCATCGCCGAAATTTCCGGCCTCGAACGGGCGCTGGCCGTTCGTCCCGTTGTCCTGGTGGCGAACCACCGCAGCCTGATGGACGCCCTGCTGCTGATCGGCCTGCTGCCGCGCACCGGGGTGTTGATCAAATCCCGCGACACGCGGAAGGTGATGAACGGCCTGCTGGCGCGCTATTTCGACCTGGTGAGCATTGACCGGCATTCGCTGGAATCCGTTTCCGCCACGCTCGAAAAAAGCCGGCGGTTGCTGGGCGACGGGAAGAACCTGCTGGTGTTTCCCGAAGGCACGCGGGCGAGGAGCGGACGCCTGCAGCATTTCAACCGCGTCGCCTTCGACCTGGCTCTGGCCGCCCGCGTGCCGGTGGTGCCGGTGATTCTCCACACCCCCTTGCCCTTCATGGCCAAGCTGCCGGACAGCATCTTTCCCCGCCACTCCAACGATTACCGCATTCAGTTTCTTGACCCGGAGATTCCGCGCCCCGATGATGACGCCGACGCGCTGTGCGACCGTGTCCACCGGCGCATGGCGCAGGAACTGAAACAACTGGACGCGGGCACGATCTGGGAAATCAAATCACCTGAGCCATGACCAATAAACCGTTGTTTGCCTTGGAAGACATCCTGCCGGTGCTGCCGCATCGCCCGCCATTTCTGTTCGTGGACCGGGTGATGATGCTGGAGCCGCACAAGCGCATCATCGCCGAGCGCACACTGCGTCCGGACGAACCGCAATTTGCCGGCCACTTCCCGGGCCGCGCCATCATGCCGGGCGTGCTGGTCACCGAGGCGCTGGCCCAAACCAGCGGACTGCTGCTGGGCTTGAGCGAGCGCGTCACCGGCGCCGCGCCTCCCGAATCGCCCAAAATGTTTTTCCTCGCCGCCAACACCATGAAATACCAGCATCCCGCCGCACCCGGCGACGTGCTCGTGCTGCGGGCCGAGAGCGACAAAAACTTCGGCGCGCTCTTTCGTTTCAACGTCGAGGCGGCCGCGGGACGGAACCTCGTGGCCTCCGGCTCGATCACGCTCGCCCTGGTTTCGGGCAAACGGCCGTAAACATTCCGCCATGAAAGTTCTTTTCCTTCGCGGCAATCCCCGCCCGGCCGGCTATACGCAGCGGCTCGCCGACCTCTTTCTTCGCGGCTTGCGCGAGGCCGGGGCCACGGTGACCGACGTGAATTTATGTTCGCAAAACATTCTGCCGTGCCTGGGCTGTTATCATTGCTGGCTGGTCGCCCCCGGCCAGTGCGTCCATCCCGATGCGATGGACGGGTTGCTGGAACAGGTGCTCGACGCGGACGTTTTGGTTTGTGCGACGCCGATTTATTATTTTTCCATGAGTTCCAGCATGAAGATGTTTTTCGAGCGCACGTTTCCGCTGGCCAAACAAGGGCTGGTGCCGTCCGGCCGCGGGCTGACGCGCAACAGTATTCGTTTCCCGGAACGGTGGCGGGGCAAGAAAATCATCACGCTCATCACCGGCGCGTTGCGCGACCTGGAAGTTTACCGGCCTGCCAACGAAACCTTCCAACTCATCGCCGACAACCTCGACCTGGAACTCGGCGGCCAATTGACGCGCCCGGAAGCCTATCTGCTGGATTACCCGCTATCGAAACCCAAGACGCTGAAGCGAATTGAAACAGCCTTCGTCCAAGCGGGCAAGGAAGCAGGCACGACCGGGCGGTTGTCCGCCAAAACGATGGAGGAGGCATCCCTCCCACTTTCTCCCAGCACGGAACACTTCCGCACTTACTCCAATCTTTATTGGACTCAGGCGATGACAATGGGCGCGGACGGCCAGGTGCCGGCGCTGGTGCAGGCCCGCGTGGGATCGGACGTGCGCATCCTGATGCGGGAGATGGCGCGCTATCTGAATCCACGCGCCGCCGCCCGGCTGCGGGCCGTCCTTCAATTCGATTTTCCCGATGAGAAACTCAACTTCCGGCTCACGATTGATCGCGGGCAATGCACGCTGGAAGAAACCACCACCGAACGCCCCGATTTGCGAGTGAGCTGCCAGGCGGGTGTCTGGGCGCAGATTTTCATGCGGCAACTGGACGTGCGCGAGGCGTTGAAAGACCGCCGTCTCACATTGGAAGGAGACAAATCGCTCTTCACGCGGCTGGACCGGCTGTTTCCCCCGCCTTCAGCTTGATTGAATCCGAAAAGGGGCTGGTCGAGCCGCAACTCGTCGAAAAGGCCATCAAAGATTTGGGCGTCAACCCCGAAAAAATCCAGCCACAGACTGTTTAGCCTTTAGATTGTCGGCTTGTCGCGCCGAAACAAAGTGAGCGCGGATTGACGCCGCCAATTTTCCGGCGCAAACTTTTCCGCATGGCAAAAAAAGCAGTTGCCAACGTAGGACAGGCGTCGCGCCTGTCTCCAAAATCAGAAAAGAATGAAACAGGCAAGATGCCTGTCCCACGCCCAAGCACCCTTCTCGATACCCGCGTTGTTTATTGCGGCGACAATCTGGAACAATTCGCCAAACTGCCCGGCGCCTGCGTTGATCTGATTTACATTGACCCGCCTTTCAACTCCAACCGCAACTACGAAGTCTTTTGGGGCGAGACCAAAGATAAGCGCGCCTTTGAAGACCGGAGGCACGGATTTGGTCGTGCTGGAGCCAAGGGAACTGAGGGAGGAGATTGCCGGGACGGTAAAAACTCTTTGCGAGGAATATAAGAAATGAACGAAGGCACTATAAGTCCACAGGCTCAAGGATTGCTAACGATGGCGACCAGGCCGGAGGTGACGCCGTCCTCTTGGGCAATCCGGCGGGCGAGATCTTCCTTGCTGGTCTGGCTGTAGGGCAGAAAGCGGAAGGGTCGCCCGGCTTGCTCGGCACTGGCGTAGGCGGCGGCTTTGATGCGCGCGGTCAGTCCTTGGGCGAAAGTGCCGAAGTCTTTGATGAGGATGCGACAGGCGTTGAGATAAGCTTCCATGACGGTGGGCTGGAAGAGATGACGGAGCGTGCCGCGCAAGCGCAACCGGTCAAAGCCGGACAATACGCCTGTCATGGAATGACTGAATCGGTTAAGAAAGACTGGCGGAATGCCGGTGCCGGTGGGAGAAGTTTGTTGGTTCATCACCCAAACTTTTATCCCAACGCCCGGGGTTCCGCCACTTTGGTTGCGGCTGAAGCCGCGTTAAGCCTTTGCGTTTTAAAATATCCGTGTCCATCCGTGGTTAAAAAGTTTGCGTACGCTTGGCTCTGGACTAAAAGCGGTTTGCTCCATTAGCTTGGTCGCGAATGAACAACGGCAATTCCCCGGCAGCGCCGGAAAAAACGAGTGACACGATCCAATGTCCCGCTTGTCGCGGGAAGATCGGGTCGCCGGGGAAGCGCTGTCCGCATTGCGGCCGCCCGATGGGCCGGCGCGGTTTTTTCTTCTGCACCTTTTGGGCGGGTTTGTCGCTGGTGGTGGCGGCGTTGATTGCCTGCATTATTTACGCGGGGTTTCTGCTGTTGAACCGGATGCTTTGAAAGGCGTTGCGAGTCGCCAACGAGAACGGGCCCCTTTAAGAACTGAACTCAAATCCTCTGGCGCAGCTTGGTGAACCGGGCGTTTGCCCGATGATTGCGCTGTTTGAATGGCGGGTAAGCCAGTCGTGTTCAACCTCCCGGTTTACCTGAGCTATTATCATTCTCCCTGGGTTCTTGAAAAGATACTTATCTGAAGGATTTGTTCACCCGCCTGCCGGCGGCCAAGATCACCGAGATCAAAGAGTTCACGCCAGCGGCGTGGGCCAGAGCGAAGGAGAAAATGCTCACTCTGGCTGCTTGAGATTTTGAAGGCTCAGGGTGTCAGCGGACGTACCGCCTCGACCCGATAGAATCGCATCGGCGCATTAGTGTCAGTAAAACCAGCCGTCGTGGTGGAACCGGCGGATGGCGAAACGAGGCCCAAGCCGCTGTCCACCCAATCCGGCGAACTCAGGCCGGGCGTTTTCTGAATGGTGTAGTAACGCATCGGCACACTGTTCCAGGTGAGCATGGCGCTGGTTCCGCCGGACGAAAAACTCTCGGCGGTGATAAGGAAAATACTGTCGGCGTTGGTCGGATCCGTGCCCGCGAGGTAGTCCTGCGCGATGGTCATGCCTTTGCCGGTTGGATCGGCGTTGGCATTCTCGTTGGTGGTGCCGAAGTAAGTCAGCAACCAGGCGATGGGCAGGCCGTCGGGCGCGAGTGCGCCGGGTGAGATGGTGTCGGTCTGCACATAGGCGACGGCGTTGCTCAAACTGATCCAGCCGCAGTTGGCGCTCCAGACGTAGCCGCTCATCTTGCCGGTGATCATATTTATCCTGGGCGCGCCGGTGTTTTCAAAATTAATCCAGCCGATGTTTGCGCCATAAGCGTAACCGCGCAAATTACCCAGACCATCCTGGTTGACGCCTAAATCTGCGGCCGAATTGTTTTGGTATTGAATGCCATCGGCGGGCGAGCCACTGCCGAGATTGATCCAGCCGACATTGGCGGAATAAATGTATCCGGAGCAGACGTAAGCGCCGATGACGGCACCGTTGGCAGCGTCACCGGTCCAATTCATCCAGCCGACGTTCGCGCCGTAGGCGTAACGGTTGACGGCGTCAATGGTCGTGGCGGCGCGGACGGTGGAGAGTTTCGAGTTGAGGGTTGAGAGCGCGGCCAGTGCAAGGCCGGCGATGAACAAGCGTTGGCATTTCATGGGTCAAAACGGCAGCGGTTGAATTTCAAAATAGTTGGTTGGCGGCTGAAACAGTTTGGCGTCCTCGTCCGTGAGTTTCTGCGGCATGACAGATTCCACTTCAAAGCGGAAACGCTCCATGCCGTTGTCAAATTTCAGGGTGACCAGCAGCGGAAACAGTTTCTTGGCCTTCACCAGTTCCGCCCATTGCTGCTCAATCATGCGCGGGCCGAAACGATGCGGCTGGTTTTGCACATAAGGCTGGAATGGAAACAATCGGTCCGTCGCCCAGATTTCCATCGTCTCGCCGCGCTGCTTGATTTCATATTGTTCGCAGGCGAAGCCGAGCAGGTTCGTTTTCTGTCCCGTGTCCTGGATCTCCATCTTCTGCATCATGGGCGGTGGCATCATCGGCCTGGCGGGCATACCGCCTGACATTCCCGGCACAGCAGGCATGGCGGGAGCGCCGGGCGCGGATTGAGGGCCAACTCCAGGCGGCAGATTCGGCATGGCAGGCATTGACGGCGACGCGGGCATTCCCGGAAGGTTCTTGGGGCCGATGCCTTGTGGCGTGGGCAGGTTCGGCATCACGGGCAAACCGACCGGTGGCGACGGCGGGCCAACGCCGGGCGGAACTCCGCCGGGCATTTGCGGAAAATCGGGCGGCATGGTGGATGAATTCTCCACAGCGAGCTTGAGGCGCACAAAGCACCGGTTGTTGGGAAAGAGCAGTGTCAATTCACCGGAGTTGCGATCCAAAATGTCCACTGGATTCGGCCAGTTCGTGGCCGTCATTTCCACACGCAGGAAATTTGTGCCTGCGGTGTAAAGCAAGGTGCTGGTTTGATTACCCTGGGTCAACTCAGCGTTGATACGGCCCTCGAAGCAGAAGGCGGAAGGCAGAAGGCAGAAGGCAGAAACAACCGTCGCAGTGATGAGGATTACGCTTTTCATGTGCGATGCCGTGGATCAATTCGTAAATCGCAAATCATAAATTCCTCATGGCATGTTGTATTTGTAGGTGATGTTCGTTGTGCCACTAGAGACAGTGCATGAATTGGCGATGTGAGCGGTGATAGCTACTCCGGAACTGCTGAAACAGTAACAGCCGATGGCGGCGCCGGTGACACTAAGGCCGGTGCCACCGCCGCCGGTTCCGCCAATACAATTGTTGGCACTGGCGGCGGAAAGACCGGTGCCGGTGCCGACGCAATGCCCGTTGCAATTATTGGCAGTACCGGCACTAAGACCCGTGCCGCTGACGCTATCGCCGTAACAATTATTGGCGACAGAAGCAAACAACCCGATGCCGCTGCCGCCGCTGTAGCCGATGCAATTATTGGCGGCGTATGGGGTGTGCAACCCTGTGCCGGAACCACTGCAGTATCCGTAACAGTCGGAGGCGGCCTCGACATCCAATCCATCGCCCGTGCCGGAGCCCATAGCCATGCAGTTATGAGCAGTGCCGGCGAGAAGACCGGAGCCGTACAAGCTGGTGGCAAAGCAGTTATCGGCGGCATAGGAGACAATCATTCCGTAACTGTAGCCAGTGCAGTTTCCGTAGCAGTCGGTGGCATTGTCCGCGTTGATGGCCGCGGCTCCGCATTGAACCGCCGTGGAATGGAAAACGCCGGAAGCTTGAATGCCATAGCTGCCGACCGTATTGACTGTGCAGGACTCGGCGACGGTTGAATTACCCGTGCCCAGTAAAATGCCGAAATACTGACAGCCGGAAACCGAAACACCGGACACGCGGACATTGTAGGGCGTCCCCCCCGAGGAATAGTTGTAACTGATGCCATTGTAAAAACCGGGGCCGCTATACGTCCCGGCGTTATTGGTGACACTCCCCGTGATGTGACCATTGGAAATGGTGATGTCGGCATTGCCGATGCCGGTGACCTGGTTACCGATCAGCAGGATGGCTGTGCCATTGGCACCAGTCGAAGAAATCGTGAATCCGCTGAGATCAAGAGACACACCATTGGTGTTGATGCTGATGGCATTAATGGAGCCGGTCGCGGTGATGTTGGTCGTCAGGTAATACGAGCCGGGCTGGCTGATGACATAAAGATCCTGACTGTCGCCTGATAAAGTATTGATCGGCGTGCGCGGCTCGATCTGGTTGAGTGTCAGCATCGTCGGCGCGGGCGCGCCCGGCGGCGTGAGGCTGCCCTGGGCGAAGGCCTTTGAGAGTTGAGGTTCGAGGATTGAGAGCGCGAGCAATGTCAGCGCGAAGACAAGCAGAGTTCTCGTTTTCATAATGGATTTAAGATTCTTTTTGATTATTTTTAAGACATCATTTTCTAATGATATTGCTACTCCCTGCCCAATTGAAATGCAAATTAAAATACTTCATCATCGCGAGTGGGCAATCACGTCAGGAACCGGGACAAACCCGCTGATGCCACGAAAAGCACGCATTTCAAATCCTGCAACGGCATAAATTCGCGCCGGGTGCCCGCTCAGACGGATACGAACCAAGCCCTTTCCGGATGAAGCCATGCCGGCATGGTTTAATAACTCAACGCGAGAAACCAGCCGTGCTTCGTCAGCCGAATACCATGTTCTTTACTTCCGGCGCGGTCAATTGGTCCCTCAATCCGGCGTCAAAGCATCCGCCGGACTTCGTGTTGTTTCATTAACCTTCAAACAGCACCAACACCGAGCGTCATACCTACGTCAACTCCATACGTGTCACCGGTCACTTGAAAACC
>DLMG01000300.1 GCA_002479245.1 Verrucomicrobia subdivision 3 bacterium UBA7542
AGTCCAAAATCTGTGGTTGCGGCATAAGCCGCGCTGGGTCTATCTGTGTCCATCCGTGGTTTAATTGAATGGATACGGTTGAAGCTTGAACTCCAACCGACTGCGCAATTGAGTTTTCAACCGCTAATTTCCCGTTACATTGTCGCCGATGCACTGGCTGCAAGCACTGGATACAAGCCTGTTTCTTTTCGTCAACCGGTCGTTGGCCAACCCGGTCTTCGACTGGCTGATGCCGATTTTGAGCGGCAACGCCCTGTTCTTTCCCGCCCTGTTCCTGCTCGGCGTTGGCCTGCTTTGGAAGGGCAATGTCCGCATGCGCCTTTGCCTGCTGCTGCTGCTCTTGATCCTGCCGCTGGGTGACGGCCTGGTCACCAACACCATCAAACACGCCGTCGCCCGGCCGCGCCCGTTCGCCACGCTGCCCGAGGCGCGGCTGTTCGGCACCGTCGGCAAAGGCTACGTCGCTCCTGAGGCCGGTGACAGCGGCGTGGAGATGTCCACCGACAAAGGCAGCCGCACCAGCATGCCTTCGTCACACGCGGGCAATTGGTTTGCCGCCACGATGATTCTTTTCATTTATTTCCGGCGAAGTCTTTGGTTCATGCTGCCGATGGCGCTCGCCGTCTCCTTTTCGCGCGTCTATAACGGCGTTCATTATCCCGGCGACGTGCTCGTCGGCGCGATTCTGGGTGCGGGTTACGCGGCGGCGGGAGCGATTGCGCTGCAAGCGGGGTGGCGATGGATTGGGAAAAAATGGTTCCCGGTCTGGCACACGCAATTGCCGTCCTTGTTGAACCCAGAATCCGGAATCCAGAATCCGGAATCTGAAACACAAAATTCTCCGGCCCTCGACACTCGACACTCGACACTCGACACGCATTGGCTGCGCCTCGGCTACATCGCAATCTTCGTCATGCTCATCGCGCGCTGGCTTTACATCGCCAGTGGCACGATTGATTTGGAAAAGGACGAAGCCTACCAGTGGCTTTGGTCGAAACACCTCGCGCTGTCGTATTACAGCAAACCGCCGGGCATCGCGCTGATTCATTTCCTGGGCACTTCGCTGTGGGGTGACACGGCCTTCGGCATCCGGTTTTTCCCGCCGTTGTTCGCCGCCATTTTGAGCGTGATGGTGCTGCGCTTCTTTGCCCGCGAAGTCAGCGCGCGGGCGGGGTTTTGGCTGTTGCTCATCGTCACCGCCACGCCGCTGCTGGGCATCGGCACGATTTTGATGACGATTGACCCGCCGATGGTGCTGTGCTGGATGTGGGCGCTGGTGGCCGGCTGGCACGCGGCGCAGCCGGATGGCAAAACCCGCGACTGGCTGGTCGTCGGCCTCGCCATGGGCCTCGGTTTTCTCTGCAAATACACTGCGGCCTGCCAAATTGCGTGCTGGGCAATCTTCTTTGCGCTTTGGCCGGCAGCACGCGCGCATCTGCGACGGCCCGGCCCGTGGCTCGCGTTGCTGATTTTCCTGGTTTGCACCACACCGGTCATCATTTGGAACGCGCAACACGGCTGGATCACCGTTCATCACGTCGCAGGGAATGCGGGATTGGGCTCACCCTGGAACCCGACGCTGCGCTTTTTCCGGGACTTTCTGTTTGTGGAAGCCGGGCTGCTGAATCCGATTTTCTTCGCCGGCGCACTTTGGGCCATGTTCGCCTTTTGGAAACAGCCCCGACACAAGATGTCGGGGCTGTGGCTTTACTTTTTCTGCATGGGCGCTCCGGTTTTTTTCGGTTACTGGCTTTACTCGTTTCATTCGCGGATTTTGCCCAATTGGATTGCACCCGCCGTGGTGCCGATGTTTTGTCTGATGGTCGCGTATTGGGACGAGCGGCGGCGCATCGCCAAACCTTTTCTGGTGATTGGCCTCGCGCTGGGCTTCTTCGCCGTTGCGATCCTGTTCCAGAGCAATCTCATTGGCAAAGTCGCCGGACAATTATTGCCCGGTGAAAAAGACCCCTTGCGCCGCGTGCGCGCGTGGAGGCCGACCACCGCGCTGATCGAAGGCGAGCGCGAAAAATTGGAGGCCGGGGGCAGGCCCGCCTTCATCATCGCCGATCATTACGGCATGACCGGGCTGTTTACATTCTATTTGCCGCAGGCGCGCACGGCGTTGAAAGCCGGGCCGCTCGTTTATTGCGTGGATTCGGATGAACCGAATAACCAACTGTATTACTGGCCGGAATACAATTACCGGGCCGGTCGCCAGGGCCAAAACGCCATTTACGTCAGCGAACTTGACCCCTACCCGCTCGAACCCGGCTGGCTTTGGAAATGGCTGACGCATCAAAAGGTCGGTTACGGCGAAGTGTCGCCGCCTTTTCCCATGCCACCGCGAATGCTCCGGGAATTCGAGTCCGTCACCGACCTCGGCGAATTCGAAATCAAAATCGGCAACCGCGTCTTCCGCCGCGTGCATCTCTGGGCGTGCTACAATTTGAAATGAATTTGTGACCTTGAAACACTTAAAAGGTAGGGCGGGCAGTCCCCTGCCCGCCGTCGACAGCCAATGAACATTCTTGAACTTGCACCAACGGCGCGCACGGAGTGACGCGCCCTACCTGGGTAATTTCCATTTCGTGATCCTGAAAAAATGTCTTCAGTCATAAAGCCGGCAATGGAAATTATTTTGCCTGTCCGCGATTACGATCTGGCCGCGACGCTGGACTCCGGCCAGGCCTTCCGCTGGCAACCCTGCAATGATTCCTGGGTGGGTGTCGTCGGCCAACGTTGGGTGCGCTTGACACAGAGGCACAACGGCATTCGCGCTGAAACCGCCGGGCCGGTCGCCGACTGGCAATGGCTGCGCGACTATTTGCAAACCGAAACGGATTTGGCCGCCGTCCTCAAAACTTTTCCCGATGACGCGCCGCTGCGCGATGCGGTGGCCGCGTGTCGCGGATTGCGCGTGCTGCGGCAGGATCCGTGGGAATGTCTCGCGTCGTTCATTCTGTCCTCGACCAAACAAATCGTCCAAATCCGCCAAATCACCGCCCTGCTCTGCGAACGGTTTGGCGAATCAATCATCCCGGCACAGGTAGGGCGGGCAGTCCCCTGCCCGCCGCCAGATGTAGTAAGCGCCCTGATTCAACAGCAATCGCCCGGCGCGCACGGAGTGACGCGCCCTACCAGACTCGCGGAGGAAGGTAAAATTTATTCATTCCCAACTGCCGAACGGCTCGCCAGCGTCACCGAAGCCCAGCTCCGCGCGTGTAAAATGGGTTTTCGCGCGCCGCATTTGCTCGCCGCCGCGCGCCAGATTGCCGATGGCAAACTCGATTTGGAACGGCTGCGGCATCTGCCGCTGACGGAAGCGCGCGAGGAATTGATGAAATTGCGCGGCGTGGGCGGCAAAATTGCCGATTGCGTCCTGCTTTTCGCCTATGGTTTTGACGGCGCGTTTCCCGTGGACGTCTGGGTTGAACGCGCGCTGCGCGAACTTTATTTCCCGCGCCGCCAGGTCAGTGACAAACGGCTGCGGCACTTTGCCGCAACCCATTTTGGGCCTCACGCCGGTTACGCGCAGCAATATCTTTTTCATTACATGCGGACGAAATTAAAATAGCTTTTTCTTGATGGAAATTTGCCGGTCAGCTCTCACAAACCCACGATGAAGGGGCGTGTCAAGTCACTGGCGCCAACGCCGGTTGGCGCGGTCAGCTTGCCCCGAAGGCTTTCGGGGTTTCCGGGAAGTCGCAGGTTATTCTCAGTTATCCGACGTTAAGGGAAACGGGCACAGCCTTTGAAAACCCAAACGGCCCCGGCTCGGTGGTCCGGGTTTGGGATGGCAGCGACCAGCCATCTCATTTTTGGACATTAGCCGTTACTGCCCCCGGGAACGGATAAATCCTGATGGTCTTGCAATGATTTCGATTTATTGAAATTGGTCCGTAAAAATTGAAGGAACCTTCGGATTTCAAAGTAAGCCACGTTGCCAGCCGCGAAAATCTGGACTGCGATAAGAATTTTACACAACATTGTGTCCATCAAATCTGGTATAAGCTTGTTCCTTGCCAACTTGCGAAGAAAATGACGGCCCGGACCCAAGGCAGACACCGGAGGTCCCCGGACGGACGGGACGAGCCCGGGTTTCGAGATTTTCGTTGTGCTGACAATCCTTGATGGAAATTCGCAGGTCTGCTTCCATAAGCCGCACGATGAAGGCTGTAGACAGAAAGGTTAGCCATGCACAGAGCCGTGCATGCTCTGCGGCATAATAATGTTAGCCAGCATATGCGCCCCGAGTCATTCAAAAACTACTGCCCAGAATGCGGCGAGGAGATAGCTTTGACGAGGGGTGCCGACGGCCACTTTCACTGCCCAGTTTGTACCTGCGAGTACAGATACAACTGGCGTGCGTGGGTTTTGGTTGGCATTCCTGGAGTCGCATTTGGCGTGTGGTTGACTGGTTCGTTTGCATCGCTGTGGAGCGCACCCAGAGGCTTGGTTTATCTGTTCGGGGGGATTATCTTTGCACTTTTCTGGATTTGGGGACACCAAGGCTATGTGATTGTAGAGCACGGGCACACCCCAGCGGATTCCAAAGATGATACTCACGCTGGCTAACAATCGTTCGCCTGAAAAACTTCTTCATTGCCTTGGTGGTATCCTTCGCGCGACATAAAATGAAAATTGATGCCATTCTGTCACCGGCGGAACTGCCCGCGCTCGCGAAATGTGATTTGCGCGACGCCACCTGCGTCGTGTTTGACGTGCTCCGCGCCACGAGCACGTTTGTAACCGCGCTGCACAACGGAGCAAAGGCAGTGATTCCGATCGCTGAAATCTCCGAAGCGCTGGCCATTCGCCAAAAACAGCCCGGCGTCCTGCTCGGCGGCGAACGCGACGGCGTGAGAATCCGCGCCGCGCAAACCGGCGGCGTTGATTTTGACCTCGGCAACTCGCCGCGCGAATACACGCCGGAAAAGGTCCGCGGCAAAACGATTGTTTCGACGACCACCAACGGCACCCGCGCGCTGCGCGCCTGCGCGGGCGCGCAAACGGTCCTGGCCGCCTCCTTTTTGAATCTTACGGCCACCGCACAATTCATCCTACGGCTTCGACCGGCGCAAATCGTGCTCGTGTGCGCGGGCACGCGTGAAAACATTGCCACCGAGGACGTGCTGGCGGCGGGCGCGCTGGGCGAAATGTTGGCAAATGAACCTGTCGCCCAAAATCTGAAGGTAGGGCGGGCAGCCTGCTCGCGATTTATCGGAGTCCCCTGCCCGCCGCCGGTTGAATCGAACGTCCCGGTTCAACAGCAATCGCACGGCGCGCACGGAGTGACGCACCCTACCCTTTCGGATTCGGTCGAAACCGCCCGCAACGCCTGGCGGAAGATGAAGTCCAACCTGCTCGAAGTTGTTTCAGATGCGGAAAATGCGCGGCGGTTGCTGGCGATTCCTGAACTGCGCGATGACGTGGCGTTTTGTCTGCGACAGGACGTTTATAATTTGATCGCCGCGCTTGGCCGTGACGGCGCAATCCGAATTTCAATTTGAGATCTCTGCGCCCAGCGCCTGCAATTTCGCTTTGATTTGGGGGTCGCCGGGTTTGAGCCGCAACGCTTCCTGATAACATCGCATCGCTTCGGCGGTTTGCCCCTGCTTCACCAGGGCATCGCCGAGGTTGCTGTAAATCTGCGGGTTTTCGGGCGTGATGCGGAGGGCTTCGCGGAAATGGCGGATGGCCTCATCGAGCCTTTTTTGAATGAACAAAACTGTGGCAAGATTATTGTGCGCGTCGGCAGAATCCGGATTGAGTTTCAACGCCGCCTCGAAACACGCGATGGCATCGGCGAATTGCTTCTTCGCCGCGAACGCGAAACCAAGGTTGTCAAGAATGTCGGGCTGGTTGGGAATGATTTGCAAGGCGCGTTTATAATTGTTTATGGCTTCGTCCCAGTTGCCAAGCTTGGCGAAGGTGTTGCCCAAATTATACAGAACATCGGAATCGTCGGGATTGATTTGCAGGGATTTATGGAAGCAGTCCATGGCTTCGGCGATTTGCCCATTTTTTGACAGCCAGGTGCCGAGGTTGTTGTAAGCAAGATAATTATTTTTTGTCACAGCCAGCGCATGACGAAAAAGCGTTTCATCGTTTTGCCAATGGCGCAATTGATCCCGCGTCCGAAATGCGCAGGCGACCAGAACCGTCATGGACAATAAAATGATCAATGGCCGGGGCACACGCCGGCACGCGCACACTGCACCAAGACCCCAAACCAAAATAGTAAACACACCAATCAATGACACATAGGTGTATCGGTCGGCCAGGGACTGGATTCCGACCTGGACCAGGCCGATGACCGGAACGAGCGTCCCGACAAACCAAAACCAGCCGGTGAATGCAAAGGGAAATCTGCGCCCAAGCCACACGGCGGCCACGGAGAGACCGATGACCAGCGTCAGCGAAAAAACGACCAACCCTGCGTCCCAATGAATCGGATGCGGATAAAGAACGGCGAGGTTGACCGGCCAGAAGGTTTTGCCCAGATAGCGGGCATAGGAAACGAACGCGTTTTCAATCCGGCCAGCGAGTGATATTTTCATCAATGTGACCACCGCACCGCCCTTTTGCTGCACGATAAACGTCACCACGCACGAAATCATGCTCAGGATAAAAAAAGGAATTTTTTCCACCACCAAATGTCGGGCCCTCGACACTCGACACTCGACACTCGACACTCTGCCGAGCGGCCACCAGTCCAGCAGCAACATCACCAACGGCAGCGTCACCAGCATCGGCTTGCTCATCAGCCCGAGCGCGAAGAACAACAACGCCAAACCGTAAAAAAGTGACGCGTGACACGTGACACGCAGCGAGCCGGGTGCTGGCGTGGTTTCTTCGATTCCCGTCACTTGCTCGCCGCGTCGAAGTGCAGCGAAGGCGGGCCACCCGTCACTTGTCACACGCTGCGCGTAACCAGCGTAGAACAGCAACGTCAACAATCCGAAGAACGTGCTTAAAACGTCTTTGCGCTCTGAAATCCACGCCACCGATTCCACGTGCAATGGATGCAAGGCAAACAGCGCCGCCACAAGCGCGCTCCGCCAATTTGCCGCCGTCAAGCGTCGGAGCAGTAGAAAAACCAGAACCGTGTTGGCCAGGTGAAACAAAAGATTGGTGAAGTGCGGACCAAACGGACCTTTGCCAAATAATTCCGCGTCCAGCATCAACGACAGCCAGGTCAGCGGATGCCAATTCGCGGTTTGTCTGGTGGAAAAACTCCAGACTGTGTTCGGCAACGTCAGACCGGTCTGAACATGGGCATTGGACGTGAAATAATCCGGGTCATCGTAATTGACGAAGTCGTAACGCGCGACCGGCCAATAAACCACCAAGGTCACCGCCGCCAGCAACAGGCAGAGAACAACCCGCTGGGCGAACACGTTGGTCTTGCCGGCGGGTTTAAAATTTTCTGATGTCATCCGTTCGCTCACGTCAATTTCCATAAGGCGCGCAGACAGCCTGTCCCCGCGTCTCAAGTTGGAGTTCAAACTTTAGTTTGCTCTCCCGCCAAGCTGAAGCTTGAACTCCAGCGCTAGTTTCACACCACAAATTCCAACTCCTGCCGGCGCGGAATCAGGCCGCGCTCGAAAGCCTGGCCAAGAAAACGGCGGATGGATTCCCTGCCCCGCTCGCCGTAATCGAGCGTCCAGTGGTTCACATACATCCCGACGAATTTGTCGGCCAGATCGCGCCCCATGTTGCGCGCATATTGCAACGCGTGTTGCACCGCCTCGGCCCGATGATCCAGGCTAAATTGGATGCTCGCGGTGAGAATGTCGGAAATTTTCCGGCGCGCCGCCAAATCGAATTTCTTGTGAATGACATTCCCGCCGAGCGGCAGCGGCAGACCGTCATTTTCTTTTCCCCACCAGACGCCCAGGTCTTCGCAAACGACCAGCCCCTCGTTTTGATACGTCAACTGGCCTTCGTGAATGATGAGTCCCACGTCCGCCGCACCAGACCGGACCGCATGGAAAATCTGGTCGAACGGCACAACGACGTAGTTGAAGTGCGAAACCGGACATTGGGAGTTGGATGTTCGATGTTGGATGTTGGATGTTTGCGGGCTTGAGGCGCCGGGCAAACCAAGCCAAAGCTGTAATGCCAAAAAGGCACTGGTCATGGTGCCGGGGACGGCGATTTTTTTCTTCGCAATCTCCGCCTTGGAAAACTTTTGTTTCGCCACCAGCATCGGGCCGTAGCCATCGCCCATGCTCGCGCCGCTGGGCAGCAACGCATATTTATCGCTCACGTGGGCGTAGGCGTGGATGCTGACGGCGGTGATGTCGAGTTCGCCGCGCGTGGCGCGCTCGTTCAGCGTCTGGATGTCCTGCAAAATGTGCTCGAACCGGAAGCCGTGCGTCGGGATCAAATCCTTCGCCAGCGCGTAAAACATGAAGGCGTCGTCGGGGTCAGGCGAGTGGCCGAGCGTCAACGTCGTTTGCTGCATGGACGAAGGCTAAACCACCCGGCGCGGGCTGTCACGATGAGAAGAAATCTTGCTGTAGTGTTGCACTGCCCCGGCTCTGTGTCGGGATGACCGGCGCCATTGATTTCACCGGCGCTCACAGAGGGCCGCTGAAAAAATGCCGTAAATTCAGTTCCCTTTTTTCATCATTTTTCTCTTTCTTTTTGGCCGGGTAGTCATAAGTTTCCAGCAATTATGAACTCAAAAATGCTACTGTCCTCTCTGGTGTTGGCTTCCGGATTGGTATTCACCTGCGGGCTGTTGGCCCAGACGCCCAAGGTTGATTTTCCGGCTCCCAGTCCCGCTTGCACACTTAAACAGCACGTCGGTCTCACCGACATCGAGATTGTCTATTCCCGGCCTGGTGTGAAGGGCCGTCCGATCTTTGGCGGCCTGGTTCCTTACGGCCAGGTGTGGCGCACCGGGGCAAACAACGCGACCAAGATCACCTTCAGCACGCCGGTGAAGCTGAATGGCGCTGAAATCCCCGCCGGCACTTATGCGCTCTTCACGATTCCGGGTGAAACGGAGTGGACGATCATCATCAACAAAGGCGCGGCGCAATGGGGCGCTTTTCAGTACAATGAGACGAACGATCTGGTGCGCGTCAAAGCGACGCCGTTGAAGCTCGCCGAACCGGTCGAGACTTTCACCATCGAGATCAACGACATTCGCGACGAGTCCGCCACGCTCAA
>DLMG01000089.1 GCA_002479245.1 Verrucomicrobia subdivision 3 bacterium UBA7542
GCCGCGTTTGTTCGGCGGGAAACATTCCAGCAGAATCGCCTGGGCAATCGGCACCATCGCACCGCCGCCCGCCCCCTGCAAAATGCGCGCCAGAATCAGCGTCTGCAAATTCCACGCCAGCCCGCACAACGCCGACGCGAACGTGAACATCATCACGCAGGAAAGCAGCACGCGCTTCCGGCCAAAATAATTTCCCAGCCAGCCGGTCATCGGCAAAATGATCGCGTTGGAAACCAGATAGCTTGTCAGCACCCAAGTGGCCTCGTCGGTGGTCGCCGAAAGGCTGCCGGCGATGTGCGGCAACGCGATGTTGGCGATGGACGTGTCGAGCACTTCCATGAACACCGCCATCATCACGGCGAACGCGATGAGCCAGGGATTATGGCGCGGATGCCAATCCTCATGATGGAGGTCGCCAGACATGGACAATCACCGCCGTTTGTCTGCCAATTAAAACGAACCGGAAAGTGAAACCGGCCGCGCCCGTGTCGTCTTCTGGAGATTCATGCCGCAACGACTTTACGGCTGCCGGCCTGCCGCTTCTGAAAGCTCACCACCGGATGGCCGGAAGGTTTTGCCGTTCGCGCGCTTCGGTAAAAAGCCGATGCACGTCATGCCCTCGTGCCGCAGATAATTCGTCTTTGATGCGCCAGATTTCCTGGAGCGCCAAATCGCCCCCGCTTTAAGCCGATGTTTTTTTGCTGTCTCAATCATATCATTCTCCCAAGAGTTCCTCCGGCGTGTAAATCTCCGGAAGTTCGTGCCCTTGCCCTTCCACCAGCCGACGCAGCCGGCCCACGATGGCCGCGTTTGCAATGTGCCGGCAATTCCACGTCAGCAATATATCCATTTTGTGAACAGTAGCCAGTGCAATATGCGCGGCATCACCGCCACCAAGCTTGCAGAAATCAAATTTTCACTCGCCGATTTGTAATAATTTTTCGCAGTGGGCTGGGCAAGGCAGATGCTGGAGCATTCCCATGAATCATGTAGCGTTTTTTGCGCAAGAAAAAGTCTGAAATCGCACAAGTTTTCGGAAAATATAGCTGCATCTTTTGTAGGAATGCTCTAATAAACGAGTGGTTTTTCCGTATTTCGCCAAACCCCCGGTCCTATGCGAAGGGAATAATTCGTCGGGTTCGCCTGGGTCGCGATTCCAGGTGCTTTTTCCAGGTTTAAGCCGCGCGCGCGCCGGTTTTGTTTCAGTTTATTTTGAAAAGTTCAATGCACGACGGCGGCCGCCAGCTTCTTGCCGTGCTGCACGCGTTTGAACAGCAAGATCAACGGCAGGCAGCACAGCACCATCAGCCCGAATATCCGGAACGCGTCCACAAACGCCCACAAATGCGCCTGCTGGTTGAGCATGTTGTAAATGAGGGCGTAGGCCTGATGCGTCGCCGTCACCGGGTCGCTGTGCCGGGCGAGCATGGCCTGCGCCGCGTGCAGTTGCCGCGTGAACGCCGGGTCGGCCGGCGTCAAATGCCCGACCATCAGCGCTTGATGCGCCTGCGCGCCACGCGCGATCATCGTGGTCACGAACGCGATGCCGATGCTCCCGCCGATGTTGAGCATGAGATTGTAAAGGCCGGTGGCGCTGCCGATTTGCCTTTGGCTCAATTGACTCATCGTCGCTGTCGTCAGCGGCACAAAAATAAAACTGATGGCCACGCCGTTCAGCACGGTCGGCAGGATGACACTGGCCATGCTCACCTGAAGATTGAGGTCGCTCAACAGAAACGCGGACAAGCTCAACATCGAAAAACCAAAACCCAACAGCCAGCGCTGTGAAACGCGCCCCACCAATCGTCCGACGATGAACGTCGTCACAAACGCGGCCATGCCACGCGGACTCATCGTGTAACCGCTTTGCAGCGCCGGATAACCCATCAGCGTTTGCAGAAACAGCGGCAGCTCCGCCGTCGTGCCGTAAAGGATGATGCCGATGACCGTCATCAACATCAGGCCGACGGCGAAATTCCGGCTCCTTAGAATCCGCAAGTCCACCAGCGGATGCTCCACCGAGAATTCCCACACGATGAAGGCGATCATGGCGACAATGGAAATGCCAATGAACCAGCGAATCCAGACCGCGCCCAGCCAGTCCGCCTCCTGCCCCTTGTCCAAAACGATTTGCAGCGTCGCCAGCCAGACCGCCAGCAGGCCGAACCCGATGAAATCAATCGCTGCCTTCAGGTTGCGCTTGATGTAAGGCGGGTCTTCCACGAGCCATTCCGCCAGGAATATCGCCAGCAGGCCGACCGGCAGGTTGATGTAAAAAATCCAGCGCCACGAATAATTGTCCGTGATCCAGCCGCCGAGCGTCGGGCCGATGATGGGCGCCACAATCACGGCCAGTGAAAATGTCGCCATCGCCACGCCGCGTTTGGCGACCGGAAAGCTTTCCAGCAAAATCGCCTGGGCAATGGGCACCATCGCCCCGCCGCCCGCGCCCTGCAGGATGCGCGCCGCAATCAGCATCGGCAGGTTCACCGCCATGCCGCACAACGCCGACGCGAATATGAATATCCCGATGCAGGAAATGAACACCCGTTTCCGGCCAAAATGATTTCCCAGCCAGCCGGTCATCGGCAGGACGATGGCGTTCGCCACGAGATAGCTCGTCAGCACCCACGTCGCCTGGTCGGTTGAAGCCGACAGGCTGCCGGCGATGTGCGGCAGCGCGATGATGGCGATGGAGGTGTCCAGCACCTGCATGAACGTCGCCAGCATCACGCCCACGGCGACGAGCCACGGGCTGTGCCGCGGATGCCAGTCCTGATGATGCAGGTCGTCGGACATGTGGAATTTAATTTGTGGCACAGGCCTCCGGCCTGTGTTTTGGTTGAAATTCACAGGCTGGAAGCCTGTGCCACTGTTCAGGAGGACTCATCGGACTTTTTTTATTGTTGTGCGCTGTTCAGCTTCCGGCTCAAGACAAACCGGAAAACGGAACCGGCAATGAACGCGAGAACCAATGCCACCAATCCTATCACCCAACCGGGAATTTCAAAACCGCTGACCCAAACGTCCGGCGTCACAGACAGGCCGGGGCCAATCACGTGGTCGGCGGGCAGCGGCTCGTCGAAAAGAATTTTCACCGGCACGCGCTGGACGACTTTGACGTAATTGCCGGTCGCATTTTCCGGCGGCAACAGGCTGAATGCCGCGCCGCTGCCAGCCTGAATGCTGTCCACGTGCGCGCGCAGCGATTTGCCGAGCGCGTCAATCTCCACGAGCGCCGGCTGGCCGGGCTTCATTTTTTTCAACTGCGATTCCTTAAAGTTCGCCACGACCCAGATGTCCGCCGGCACGATGGACATCAATTGCTGGCCCACCTGAACGTAATTACCCGGCTCGACGGCCTTGCGTGTCACGCGCCCGTCGCACAGCGCGAAAACTTTGGTGTAAGAAAGGTCCAGTTGCGCCGCTGCGATATTCGTCTGCGCCGCCTGCCACTGGGCCAGGGCCATTGTAATGGCGGCTCCGGTCGCCGCCAGGGTTGCCCTGGCCTCGTCCACCTTCGAATCATCCACAGCAACCTTTTGTCTGGCAGAGTTCAAATCTGCCTGCGCCTTGAGATTTGCCGTTTGCGCGGCATCGAGTTCGCGCTGCGAAACGGTGTTTTGTTTCCGCAAATCCTGCGCGCGGTCAAAATCCATCTGCGCCCATTTCGCGGTCGCCTCGGCGGCGTCGGCATCGGCCTGCGATTGCCTGACGGTGGCTTCGGCGGTGGTCACCTTGGTGCGCATCAACTCGTAACCAGCCAGAAATGCCTTATAATTGGCTGATTGCGCCTCGGCGGAAGCCTCCTTTTGCGCGACGGTGATTGAGTAACTCGACGGATCAATTTCCACCAGCAATTCGTTGGAACGGACCATTTCATTGTCGAGGACGTGAACGGCGGCAACCTGTCCGGAAATTCGCGGCGCGATGGAAACCACGTGCGCGGCGATGAACGCGTCGTCGGTGGATTCGTGCGTCAGCACGTCAAAGAAATAACCCAGGCCGAAAAACAGCAGCACGGCGAGCGCGACGGTGGTAGGCCAGATGAACAGCGGTGAATTTAATTTGGCCAGTTTTGTGCCGTTTGCCGCCGGAGCGGGGGGTGGATTGTTTTCATTCATAACTTCAATGTCTTCTCAATTAAAACAGGACGTTAATGTTGTTGCGGCGAGTATTCCCGCCAGCCGCCGCCCAACACGGCGTAAAGCCGCACCTGGTTGGCGAGCTTCGCCAGGCGGAGGGAGACCAGTCCCTGCTGCGCGGCATACAGTGACCGTTGCGCATCGAGGACGGTCAGATAACTGTCAATGCCCTTGTCATAACGGGAAACGGACAGGCGGTGAGTTTCGGTGGCAGCATTGACCAGGGATTGTTGCGCCGCCACCTGCTGGTCCACGGTGCCGCGGGTGGCCAGCGCGTCGGCCACTTCCCGGAAGGCGTTCTGAATCGCCTTCTCGTATTGGGTCACGGCGATTTCTCGTTGCACTTTGGCGGCCTTGTGCGCCGACCAGGTGCGGGCATCGAAAATCGGCATCACAATCTGCGGTGCATAGCTCCACGCGCCCGAGCCGGCCTTGAAGAGTCCGGAGAGATCGCTGCTCGAAGTTCCAATTGCGGCCGTCAGGGAAATTTGCGGGAAGAATGCCGCCCGGACTGCGCCGATGTCGGCGTTGGCCGCCTTGAGCAGATCCTCGGCCTGCAGCACATCCGGCCGGCGCAGGAGCACCTCGGAGGACAGGCCGGGAGAAATTTCTTTCGGAGGGATGACGCCGCTCAATTCGGTGGGCAGGAGTTCGTCCGGCGCCGGAACGCCAAGCAGCAGGTTCAAGGCATTTTTGTCCTGCGCCACCAGTTGGGTGTAGCGGGCGGCATCGCCCAAGGCGGCATCCATCTGCATTTCCGCCTGATGAAGATTCAATTCGGGCACGAGACCCAGGGCATAGCGCCGTTTAATCAAGTCATAGGTGCTCCGCTGCGCCTCAAGCGTGGTCTCCGCCAGCTTGAGATTTTCCTGATCCGCAGCCAGGGTCAGATACGCTTGGGCGACCGAGGACACTAGCAGTATTTGCGCGCTGCGGCGGGCCTGATCCGTGGCCAGATATTCCTGGAGGGCCTCATCCTTGAGGCTTCGAATACGGCCGAAGAAGTCGATCTCCCAGGACGCAACGCCAAGATTGACCCCGTAGTTTTCGATCGTCATCGGTTCCGGGAAGCCTTCGACATTGGCGGGAATCCGTTGTTTGGTCGCGCTGCCGGTGGCATTGACCGTGGGCAACAGTTCGGCTCGTTGAATGCCGTACATGGCCCGGGACTGTTCCACGTTCAAGGCGGCAATCCGCAGGTCGCGGTTGTTCGTCAAGGCCATCCCGATGATTTGTTGAAGCTTCTCGTCGGAGAAGAATTCCTGCCAATCCGGGAGTTGATAGTTGTTGGTTGAGAGTTGAGAGGCGTAAGCGGCGCCGTTCGGCCATTCGGCCGGGACCGGGGCTTTGGGCCGGGTGTATTTCGGGGCCATCGTGCAACCGGCCGGGACGATGGCAATGCCAAGCAATAAAAGGAAAACGTTCTTGTTCATTTTAATGATTTCCAGATGGAGTTGTCTTGGCTGCTGGTTGCCGGTTGCGTTTGCCAAGGGTTTTCTCGATCAACACATAGAAGAGCGGCGCAAACAGGGTCACCAGGAAGGTGGAGGTCACCACACCGCCCAGCACCGCGGTGCCGATGGCCTTTTGCGCGCCGGCACCCGCTCCGCTCGCAAACGCCAGCGGCAGAACCCCGAATCCGAAGGCCAGCGAGGTCATGATGATGGGACGGAACCTCAATTTGGCCCCTTCCAGAGTCGCTTCGAGCAGGCCCATCCCTTCTTCTTCCACCCGCGCCTTGGCAAATTGGACGATCAGAATGGCGTTTTTGGTGGTCAGGCCAAGGGTTGTCAACAGCCCGATCTGGAAATAGACGTCGTTGGGCAACCCCCGGAGAGACGATCCGAGGATGCCGCCGATGACGCCCAGAGGCAGGGCCAGCAGGATTGAGATGGGGATGGGCCAGCTCTCATACAAGGCCGCCAGGCACAGGAAGATCACCAGAATGGAAAAGGCGTAAAGGGGTGCCGCCTGGGAACCGGCCTGCCGCTCCTGATAGGAAAGTCCGTTCCAGTCATAGCCGAGTCCCTGCGGCAGCTTCTTCACGAATCCTTCCATGGCCTGCATCGCCTCGCCGGAACTTCTCCCCGGTGCCGGTTCACCCAGGATGTTTATGGACGGAAAACCGTTGAAGCGCTCCAGCTTCGGAGAGCCGGAGGTCCAATGTCCGGACGCAAAGGAAGAGAAGGGAACCATCTTGCCCGTGTTGTTGCGCACGTAGAGCCGGTCCAAATCCTGGGGCAACATACGGTAAGGAGCGTCGGCCTGGACATACACTCTTTTGACCCGACCGCCTTGAATGAAGTCGTTGACATACGCGCTGCCAAAGGCCGCCGAGATGGTGTTGTGGATGGAGGTGATGGGCACCCCCAACGCACCGGCCTTGTCCCAATCAACGTCAACCCGGTATTCGGGCGTGTCTTCCAGACCGTTGGGCCGGACCTTCGTCAATGCCGGGTCCTGTGCCGCCATGCCGAGGAGTTGGTTGCGGGCGGCCATCAATCCGGCGTGTCCCAAACCGCCGCGGTCCAGCAACTGAAAATCAAACCCCTTCGCTTGGCCCAGTTCGATGACCGCCGGCGGCGCGAAGGCAAACACCATCGCGTTGCGGATCTTGGAAAATGCCATCATGGCCCTTCCGGCCACCGGACCGACTTTCAAATCCGCCCGGTCGCGGAGTTTCCAATCTTTCAGCTTCGCGAACGCGAGACCGGCGTTCTGCCCCTGGCCGGAGAAGTTCATGCCGGAAACCGTCATGCAGGATTCCACCGCGTCTTTCTCGTTTTCCAGGAAATATTTTTGAACCCCCTCCATGACTTTTTTGGTCTGCTCCAGGGTTGAATTTGCCGGGAGCATGGCCTGAACCATCAGAATTCCCTGGTCTTCATCCGGCAGATAGCCCGTGGGCATCCGCTTAAAAAGGAATCCCATTGCCACCACGATCACCAGAAAAACAACCACATAGCGGAACTTGTGGGAGAGGAACCGGCCGACCAGTTGCAGATACCGGTTTCGAGTCTGGAAGAAAACCCCGTCAAACCACCGAAAGAACGGACGCAGGAACCAGACTCCCCCCTCGGCCGCTTCATGTCCCTTTTCCACCGGCTTCAGAAACGTGGCACACAGCACCGGCGTCAGCACCAGGGCCACCACCACCGAGAGCAGCATGGCGGCAATGATGGTGATGGAGAATTGACGGTAGATGACGCCCGTGGACCCGGTGAAAAACATCATGGGACCAAAGACCGCCGAGAGCACCAACCCGATGCCGATCAACGCGCTGGTGATCTGATCCATGGACTTGCGCGTGGCCTCCAGGGGTGAAAGGCCTTCCTCGCTCATGATTCGTTCCACGTTCTCCACCACCACGATGGCGTCGTCCACCAGCAGACCGATGGCCAGCACCATGGCGAACATGGTCAGCATGTTGATGGAGAACCCGCACAGCCCCAACACCGCGAAGGTTCCCAGAAGCACTACCGGCACGGCGATGGTCGGAATCAAGGTGGCCCGCATGTTGCCCATGAAAAGATACATCACCAGGAAAACCAGCAGGATTGCTTCCATGAGAGTTTTCACCACCTCGCCAATGGCCACTCTGATGAAAGGCGTGGTGTCATAGGGATAAACGACCTTCATGCCGGGAGGGAAAAAAGCGCTCATCTCTTTCAGCTTGGCCCGGATGGCGTTGGCCGTGTCCAGGGCGTTGGCGCCGGCGACCTGTCGGATGGCCATGCCGGCGGCGGGCCTGCCATTGTGAAAGACTTCGACATCGTAGGTTTCCGTCCCCAGTTCCGTCCGACCCACGTCCTTCACCCGCACGACGGATCCATCCGGGTTGGTGCGGATGGGGATCGCGGCAAACTCCTCGGGTGTCTTAAGCATGCTCTGGACAATGATGGAGGCATTCAAACGCTGGCCTTTCACTGCGGGAGCCCCGCCAAACTGCCCGGCGGACACTTCCACGTTGTAGGCTTGCAACGCCGTGACCACATCTTGAATCGTCATGTTATATTCGGTCAGCTTGTCGGGGTTCAGCCAGACGCGCATCGAATATTGGCTGCCGAATTCCTGCACTTCCCCGACTCCCGGCACCCGCGAAAGAACTTTTTCCAAGGTGGACTGGGCGTAATCGCGCAAGTCATTACCATCCATGCTCCCGTCTTCCGAGATCAGCCCCACGACAATCAGGTAATTTTTCGTGGACTTGCTCACCTGCACTCCTTGACTTTGCACCACCGCCGGCAGGCTCGCCATGGCGAGTTGAAGCTTGTTCTGCACCTGGGCCCAAGCCAGGTCCGGATCGGTTCCGGGGGCAAAGGTCAGCTCAATGCGGGAAGAACCGGATGAATCACTGGTCGCCGACAAGTACAGCATATTGTCAAAGCCGGTCATTTTCTGCTCGATGACCTGCGTCACACTGTTTTCAACCGTTTCCGCCGACGCTCCCGGATAAACGGCGGTGATGGCGATGGAGGGAGGAGCGATGGGTGGATACTGCGAAATCGGCAGGGTGTGGATCGCCAGACAACCCGCCACCATCAAAATGATGGCAATGACCCAGGCGAAGACCGGCCGCTTCAGAAAAAATCTCGATAACATGGCGCGTCTCCGTTATTTCGAGGTTGAAGCCGGCTGGGCCGTGTTCCCCGGCTGTTTCTGACTGTCATCAAAGGGCACGGCTTTCACCACGGCGCCGGGCCGCACCTTTAGCATGCCTTCCGTAATCACCCGGTCACCGGGCGCCAAGCCGGCGGAGACGAGCCATTGGTCGCCAATCGCCCGGTCAAGACCAAGCAACCGTTGTTCAACCTGACCGGCGGCGTTCACGATCAAGGCCATGGGATTTCCCTTGGTGTCGCGTGACACTGCTTGCTGGGGAATCAGAATGGCCTGGTCGTTGACACCTTCTTTTACCACCGCCCGGACGAACATGCCCGGCAGGAGAACCCCGTTCGGATTCGGGAAAACCATCCGCAAGGTCACCGATGCGGTGGTCGGATCCACCGAGACGTCGCGGAATTGCAGCGTCCCTTCCAATGGATACTTCGTGCCATCTCCCAGGATGAGCTGCACCTGGTTTACGTTCGTCCCGTTACGATTGAGCCGTCCTTCGTTAAAAAGGCGCTCCAATCGCAGCATTTCGGAGGTGGATTGGGGCACATCCACATAAATGGGATCCAGTTGCTGAATGGTTGCCAGCACCGTGGGCTGGTACGCTGTCACAATGGCGCCATCCGTTACCGTGGAAGCCCCGATGCGGCCGGAAATCGGCGAGACAATATGGGTGTAATTCAGATTGATGCGGGCCGTATCCACTGCTGCTTCGGTCTGTTTTAAAGCAGCATCCGCATCATCGAAGTCCTGCTGGCTGACCGCTTTGTCAACCAGTGCTTCTTTGTAGCGGTCAACCCGCAACCGGAGAGCCGGCAGACTGGCCTGGGCATTGTCGAGCGCCGCCTGAAAGGGGGCCGGATCAATCTGATAAAGTTCCTGGCCGGCCTGGACGTCGGCCCCTTCCGTGAACAGCCGTTTCTGAATAAGGCCGTTGACCTGGGGCCGGATTTCCGCAATGAGATAGGGAGACGTGCGACCGGGCAACTCGGTGGTCAGCAAGACTTGCTGACGTGCTACCGTCACCGTCGCCACTTCCGGCGCGAGGGGAGGCGGAGCTTGTGTGCGGGAGCAAGACACCCCACTTACCGCGATCAAAAGGCATAGAATAAATAGGTTTTTCATATAAATTGTTGGCTAAAAATTGCGGATGATTCAAGGCAGCCTGTTCTCCAAGTGTGCCTTACGTCCGATACAGAACGGCAACCGGTTCTAACAGGTCTCTGCGCAACGGCAACGGTCTTTGGGCCGTGAAGCCAAACCGACGGTTCTCCGGCTGGACTTCGATTCGTCGTTGTTTGCGGTTGATTGAAGGTGCTCATGGTCAACTGACGGCGATAAGCGAGACCCGCTCGTTGCGGCTGTTGCGGGCAATGCCGCTCGCT
Organism: Verrucomicrobia subdivision 3 bacterium UBA7542; assembly: GCA_002479245.1. GTDB lineage: Bacteria > Verrucomicrobiota > Verrucomicrobiia > Limisphaerales > UBA11358 > UBA11358. The sequence goes on from DLMG01000089.1 coordinate 10,145, forward strand.
TTCGGGTCGAGCCTGGGCTTGCCATCCACAATGAAAAGGTATGAATGATGGCCATGATGAAGCTCCAGGCTGGCCATCCAGCGACCATCGGGCATCCGGCGCATCGGAGTCGCTGCGATATCCCACTTATTGAAATCGCCCACGAGGCTCACACTCTTGGCCCCCGGGGCGGTACAAAAGAAGTCCACATGATGGCGTGTCCCTTTTGCGGAGTAACGCCCCGGCGCGGCAGCGGGCTTGGATTTGGTTCCGGGGGTGGAATTCGTGGCGGGTATTTGCCCTGCCGGGGAACGTTTGGGCGGGGAACATCCGGCCGGTAAAAATTGTTCCAGTTTCATGCTTTTATTCTCCTTGAAATTCACGCCCGCCGCTTCTTTTTGGCACCCGCGCCGGCCAGGAACAAATCCACGATGCGCTCCGCCGCCCGGCGGTTCAGGCGATAATCCGGCATCAACAAATGCGATGCAATATAAAGGTGCGCCTGCCCGTAAAAACCATAGGCCAGGTCCCGGGCATCAAAGTGGTCATTCAATTCGCCGTCCGCCTGCGCGCGTTTGATGAGCGAACGCATGAATTTGAGATTGCGCTGACACTGATCGAGATAGCGCAGGTCCGACGGCACTTCGCCCGGCGCGGCAAAGGCGGTGGCGAACGCGATGCGCGTCAATTCGCGGTTCTGGTGAAAGTAATCGAACAGCGCTGCGAGAATTTCAATCAGTTGTCCGCGAATATCAGGTTTGCGGGCCGCGGCCTGCTGCACGACCTGCAGCCGTTCGTCGTGCGCCTCGCTGACCAGCGCCTGGAACAGGCCCGCCTTGTCGTGGAAATAATAATACAACGCCGGCTTGGACACCTTCGCGTCGCCGACGATTTGCTGGACGGACGTGGCCGCATAACCGCCGTTGGCGAAGCGCCGGAGCGCCGCCCGGAGGATCTGCCGCCGTGTTTCGGGGCCATGTTTGGACATAAACCTACCGAACGGTAGGTATAAACCGGCCCGCTGTCAAATAATTTTTCCCCGAAGGGCTGAAACTGGGGTGCAATTCGCCACGGCCACTAATTTTCTCCCTCTCCGCCAACGAAGTTGGGGGAGAGGGACGGGGAGAGGTGGTGCATTTAAATTCAAATCCCCTCGCCCCAGCCCTCTCCCCGCTCGGGCGGGGAGAGGGAGTTGGTGGTGGTGTCGAGTTGCGTGGCCATCTTGTGCGGTAAATCGAATCTCAATTCGGCGTGGTTGGGGCCTTCGGCGCCTGCAGTTTTGAATGGCGGCGTCCGTAGGCAAAGTAGATGACGATGCCAATGAGAAACCACACGAGCAGCCGCACCCAAGTTGTCAGGGGCAGGCACAGCATCAGCGCGAAGGCGGAAAGCGCGCCCATGGGAGCGACAAACCAAACGGCCGGGACCTTGAACTTCCGTTGCAATTCCGGCTCACGCACCCGCAACAGGAGCACGCCGATGGAGACGATCATGAAAGCCAGCAGCGTGCCGATGTTGCACAGGTTGCCCGCGTCCCGCACCGGCAGGACGGCACCAAAAAAGGCCACGACCACGCCGGTGGCAATGGTAATGAGCCAGGGCGTTTTGAAGCGGGGATGAACGCGGCTGATCAGCGGCGGCAACAGCCCGTCCCGCGACATGCTCCAAAACACGCGCGTCTGTCCCAACATCATCACCAGGATTACGGAGGAGAGGCCGGCGATGGCGCCCAGCTTGATGAGACGCGCCATCCAGCCCAGGTTCGCGTGATCGGCCGCCAGCGCAATTGGTTCGGGCACGTCCAGCAACGGGTAAGGCACCACCCCGGTGGCAATGCCGGAAACCAGAATGTAAAGCACGGTGCAGATCAGCAGCGAGCCAATGATGCCAATGGGCACATCGCGCCGGGGATTTTTGGCCTCTTGGGCGGCGGTGCTGACGGCGTCGAATCCGATGTAGGCGAAGAAGACCAGGCTGGCGCCGCGCATGACGCCCGACCAGCCAAAAACACCCCATTTGCCGGCGTTGGGCGGGATGAAGGGATGCCAGTTGGCCGGATTGATGGCCTTGGCCGCGCCCACGATGAAGAGTAACACGACCGCTATCTTGAGAAAAACAATGAGGTTGTTGAACCCCGCCGATTCCTCGATGCCGATGACCAGCAGCACGGTCACGATGGCGACAATGATCACAGCCGGCAGGTTGAAAATCGCCGTGACTTGATGCAGGCTCGCCGGGTCTGTTCCTGCGGCCTGGATCTGCTTTGCCAGTTCGCCGCCGAATACCGTCCAGCCCGCCTTAATTTTCAGGGCGGCGGCCAGGGCGGCGGGAAGTTCAACCAGATGGATGCCCCGGGCCGCGGAAAGTTCCGGCGGAATTTGAATTCCAAAATCCCTGAGAAACGAAACCATGTAGCCGGACCAGCCCACCGACACCGCAATGGCACCCACCGCGTATTCCAAAGCCAGATCCCAGCCGATGATCCAGGCGAACAGCTCGCCCAGCGTGACATAGCCATACGTGTAGGCGCTGCCGGACATGGGCACCAGCGAGGCAAATTCAGAATAACACAGCGCTGCGAACGCCGAGACCACGCCTGCCAGGATGAAAGAAATGACCACCGCCGGTCCGGCGTTTTGGGCGGCCGCCGTGCCGGTCAGGACAAAGATACCGGTCCCGATAATGCAGCCGATTCCCAGCGTGACCAGGTTGAGCGGTCCCAGCGCGCGATGGAGACTGGTGTCAGTCAGCGCCTCCGCTTGCAGGTCGGTGACGCTTTTTCGGCGAAACAAATTCATGGGGAGAATTTCAACTGGTTTTGAGCCTGTTTAATGAAGTGCCCGTTCCCGGAAGTCAAGCAAACGTCACCTGCCATCACCTCATGCCTGTTTTTACAGTATCTTAATTCGTGCTGAAATTAATGTGAGATCGTCACTTTTGGAAAAGTGTCATTTCTCCACGGCTGCTGACTTTTCCCGACAAACAGGGCTAGGCGGGCATGATTTCGACTATGCCGGCGGCGGCGATTTCGGCAGCAGCCGGGAAATGATGACCAGCAGCACGACAATCACCAGCGCCAGAATTCCCCAGAACACCACCCCACCCGTACCGGGGATTTCATGCTCGCGCCACGACGATTTCCGGAGCTGCTGCTCGGCCCCGGGCGAGGCGATGGCTTTGTCCGCCGACAACAATTGCCCGGCAACCAGGCTGAGGTCATAACGCGGCGCGTCTGCGCGTGGATTGCCGTAGTAAAGGAAGAGTTCGTCGTCCGACCCGGCTTTGAACAAAACGCGCGTCGCGGGATAAAAGAGTTGAAACTTTTCTAATTCAACGGACGGGTTGTCGCCATTGTGCGTTTCCAGAAACAACGTGTCGCTTTGGAGCGGGCTGTCGAGGGTCAGGAAAAATTCCTGGCTCTTGCGGTCGGGGGTTTGCACCCAGGACGCGCCGCCCAGATTGTGCCGGTATTTTTCGCCGCGTTCGTCGGCAAGTTCCTCGTAAAGCGTCACCTCGCGCTGGAACAGCGCCGTTTGGGTGACGCAACTCAGGCGGGTGACGGGCAGACGGGATTGCGGCAGCTTGATGATCCAGCGGCTGAGTTTGGGGTCTTTCGTATCGTTGGTGGCGGTCACCGTCGGCGCCAGCGAACGGCTGATGG
>DLMG01000210.1 GCA_002479245.1 Verrucomicrobia subdivision 3 bacterium UBA7542
TTTGCGCCGGCGTCCTCACCCAAAAGTTCAGCCGCCGTCGGCGCCGCCGGAATAACCGCCGCATCCGCCGGCTTTGGCGCCTCGGCAACGGGAGCTTCCGCGGCGGGCGCGCCTTTTTTCGCAGATTTTTCTTCAGCCGGTTTGGACGCACCCTTTTCGTCTGGTTTGGACGCAGCCTTTTCGGCCGGAGCAGCGGCAGCGGCTTCCGGCTTTGCCTCCTTTTTTTTGGGAGCGGGTTTCTTTTTTTCTTCAGCCATACAAAATTTTAGTGGATGCCGGTCTTGGCATTCGGGTTGCGTTGCACGCCCACGGTCTTGCGCGGACCTTTGCGCGTGCGGGCGTTGGTCTGCGTGCGCTGGCCTCGTACCGGCAATCCGCGCATGTGCCGGATGCCGCGATAGCATTTGATGCCCTGCAGCCGCTTGAGGTTCATGCCAATTTCGCGGCGCAAATCGCCTTCGATGACGTATTTGCCCTCCTGAATCGCATGGACGATTTGGGAAAGCTGCTGCTCGGTCAAATCCTTCGCGCGAATGTCCGGGTTGATGTTTGCGCGCTCCAGAATCTCCTTCGAGTTGGACGGGCCGATGCCGTAAATGTAACGCAGCGCGATTTCAATGCGCTTGTTCGGCGGAACTTCCACACCAATGATGCGTGCCATAAATCAACCTTGCCGCTGTTTGTGCCGTTTGTTCGTGCAAATCACGCGAATGACGCCGCGGCGGCGCACAATCTTGCAGTGCTCACACAATTTTTTAACTGACGCGCGAACTTTCATGTTCAAATCGTTTTTGTTTCAACCAAAATCCGCCCCACGGACAAATCATAAGGCGTTAATTGTAATTTCACTTTGTCGCCCGGCGTCAGACCGGCAAAGTGCTGTTTCGCCCTGCCCGCCACAAACGCCAGCAGCCGGTGTCCGTTGGCCAACTCCACACAAAACGTGCGGTTCAGCCTGGCTTCAATCACGACACCTTCAACGATGAAGGCATCTTTTCCGGCCATGTCAAAATCTCCGGTTCACTTTCGGTGATCAGCACCGTGTGCTCAAAATGAGCGGATAGTGAACCATCTTGGGTGACGACTGTCCAGCCGTCTTTCAAAATTTTTACGGCTGGCCGGCCCGCATTAACCATCGGCTCAATGGCCAGCGTCATGCCCGGCCGGAGCTTCTGGTTGCTCTTCGGATCAACAAAATTCGGCACCTGCGGCTCTTCGTGCATCGAACGGCCAACTCCATGCCCGACAAATTCCCGCACAACGCTGAAACCGTTGCTCTCGACATATTTCTGGACCGCGCGCGAAATGTCCGTCACGCGGTTTCCCGGCATGGCCGCCGCGATGCCCTCGTACAGCGCGCGCTCCGTCACGTCCATCAACTGTTGCGCCAGCACGCCGCAACCGCCCACCGCCACCGTCCGCGCCGTGTCGCCCACAAAACCATTGTAAACCACCCCGACATCCAGGCTCACGATATCGCCAAAGCGCAATTCGCGATTGCCCGCCATTCCGTGAACGACCTCGTCGTTCACCGAGATGCATGTGTGGCACGGGTATTTGCGATAGCCCAAAAACGCGCTTTTGCCGCCGTGTGACTTGATGCACTCCCCGGCAAATTCGTCCACCTGCCGCGTCGTCAGGCCCGGCTTGATGAACGCGGCGATTTCATTCAACACCTGGCCCGTCACCGCACACGCCGGACGCATCAGTTCCAGATCGCGCTGGCTTTTTAAAATAATCATGCGTGTTGCGTATTGCGTGTTGCGTCGAGCATTTCCTCATGGTTCGCCCGCTGCTTGACGGAACACGCAAGGCGCGGCACGAAGGCCGCTCTGGTTCAAAACCGCCCTCTCAATCTGCCCTTTTTCAAAAACCCGTCATAATGCCGCATCATCAAATGCGATTCGACCTGGCGCATGGTGTCCAGTAAAACGCCGACGGTGATCAAAATGCTTGTGCCGCCGAAAAATTGCGCCACGTCATACGGAATGCTCATCTGGCGCGACAAAATGATTGGGATGGTCGCGATCACCATGAGGAAAATCGCGCCCGCCAGCGTGATGCGGCTCATGGATTTGTGCAGATAGTCGCTGGTGCCCTGCCCCGGACGCACGCCCGGAATATAACCGCCGTTCTTTTTCAAATCATCGGCGATTTGCAATTCATTGAACTGTGTGGCCACCCAAAAATAAGCGAAGAACAATATCATCAGCGAATAAATCACCAAATAAAGCACCGAGCCGGAATTGAGGTTTTGCGCGATTCCGATGAAGAGATTCTTGAGGAAGGGCACGCCGACAAAATTCCCCAATTGCAGAAAAATTGTTTGCGGGAACATCAGAATGGATTGCGCGAAAATAATCGGCATGACGCCCGAGTAATTCACGCGCAACGGCATGAACGACGTGCCGCCGGAATACATCTTGCGCCCGACCGCGCGCTGCGCGTATTGCACCGGGACTTTCCGCTGGGCCTGGGTGATCGCAATGACGCCGCCAACCACCAAAACCAGCAACAGCATCAGCATCACACCCGTACCAAAAAAGGTATATTGCGCCGGAACGCCACCAGTGGGCCAAAACATGTCCTTCACCGCCACCAGGGCCCGCGGCAGCCTGGCCACAATGCCGATGGTGATGACCAGCGACACGCCGTTGCCGATGCCGCGGTCGGAGATTTGCTCGCCCAGCCACATCAGCAACATGGTGCCCGTCGTCATGATGAGCACGGTCTGAATGCGATACCACCAGATGTGGTTGCTGTCGAGCACGAGACTCCCTTGAAACCCGCGAAAGATATTTTGGGGATGTTCCCAACCGATCGCGAAAAACAATCCCTGCCCCAAACACAACAGCACCGTCAAATAGCGGCCGTATTGGACGATTTTCGTCCGGCCGTTTTCCTCGCGCGCCAGTTTGCTCAATTTGGGCCAGACCGCCGTGAGCAATTGAATGATGATCGTCGCGCTGATGTAAGGCATGATGCCGAGCGACCCGATGGCGCAATGTTCCATCGCGCCACCCGCAAAGGTGTTATACATGCCGAGCAACCCACCGCCATTTTGAGCGGTATGTTGGAAAAAATCAGACAACGCCGCTCCGTTCAGATTTGGAATGCGAACCCATGCCATCAAACGACAGATCGCCAGCAAACCCATCGTGAACAAAATCCGGGACTTCAACTCCGGAATCTTGAAGCAGTTGACGAATGTGTTGAAGATGTTGCGGAACATGCGTTAAATGCGCCTTCAGGCTTTGGCCGGTGCGCCGGGCTTGGGGCCCACCCCTTCGCAGACGCCGCCTTTGGCTTCGATTTTCGCACGGGCCGATGCACTGAACGCGTGCGCGCTCACCGTGAGTTTTTTAGTCAACTCGCCATCGCCCAGAATTTTGACGCCGTCTCCGCGGCCATTGGCCAGACCCGCCGCGCGCAACGCCGTTTCATCCACGCGCGCGCCGTTGTCAAACCGGTCCAAATCGCCGACGTTCACGCCGAGATAGCGCGTCGTGAACCGCGCGTTGTTGAAGCCGCGCTTGGGAATGCGGCGGATGAGCGGCATCTGGCCGCCTTCAAAGCCGATGCGGATCGAGCTGCCCGAACGCGCCGTCTGGCCTTTGCCGCCGCGACCGCTGGTTTTGCCGTGGCCGCTGGATTCGCCCTGGCCAAGGCGCTTGGTGCGATGTTTCGCACCCGGACGAGGTTTTAGATTGTGCAGTCGCATAAAAATCAAGCCGTTGCCGGAGCCGCCTCAGGCGTCCTGGCCGCCTCCACTTTTTTAATTACAAAACCGCGGCCCTTGTAGATGTCTTCGCGCAGCCGCAGACTCAACAAACCCTTGAGCGTCGCCTTGACGACGTTCGCCGCGTTATTCGAACCGAGCGATTTGCTTAAAATGTCCTTCACCCCGGCGGCTTCCAGAACCGCGCGAACCGTCCGGCCCGCAATAATGCCGGTTCCGGGCGAGGCCGGACGCAACAGGATTTTTGCGCCGCCGTACGCGC
>DLMG01000147.1 GCA_002479245.1 Verrucomicrobia subdivision 3 bacterium UBA7542
CGGTTTGTGGTGACCGCTGACAGGAGATTCGGTTCCCGATGCTTCCATTGTGGTTGCTGATATGAAAGCCACCGTCACAAGAGCCATTTCGGCAATCAGCCAAAAAATTCAGAGCGGTTATTAAAAAGCAATAACCAGAGTGAATGGGGCGGTCCTAGAATTGTGACATTTCTCCCCGGACCGGTTTGGAGGACTCGTTGAGAGATGATCCGCCTTCGTGTGATTCCGGCGCGAAAAGGAGTTGATGGTTGATCCTCCGTCGTCCCGCATCGCGGAACTATGGAGGACGGGTGGAACTCGGTCAAAAGTATTTGCGCCTTTTTGCGGCAAAGATTTCCGGCCCAAGGTGAGTGTCATTGCCCCCTGAGACCGCGGTTGCTACACTGGGGCCATGATCGCCCTTGCAGCCGCCCTTGCTCTTGCGCTTCCGGCCCCAAAACCCATTGCGATCAGTCATGTGTCGGTCGTCAACGTCGAGAGTGGTCGGATTCAGAAGGATGTTACTGTTCTTTTGGCTGACGGCTCGATCACTGCCATCGGGAAGAAAGTCTCATTTGAAAACGCGCAGGTCGTCGATGGCACCGGCAAATTCCTGATTCCGGGACTCTGGGATATGCACGTCCATTGCTGCAATGCGGAGGACCATTTCTTCCCACTTTTTCTGGCCAATGGCGTCACGGGAATTCGGGATATGGCTGACCCATTGGATGAACTGAAGACCTGCCGTACAAACGTGGAAAACGGGACCCTCCTTGGGCCACGCATGGTATTTTCGGGACCAATAGTGGACGGGCCCAAGCCGATTTGGACGGACATCTCAATCGCCGTCGGTACGCCGGAAGAAGGTCGGAAGGCAGTCGAGACCGTCCAGCAGAGCGGGGCCGACTTCGTGAAGGTTTACTCGTTGCTGCCCCGGGACGCCTATTTCGCGATAGCCGACGAGGCGAAGAAACGGCACATGGTCTTTGCCGGGCATGTGCCCGAGGCGATCACCGCAGTTGAGGCGAGTGACGCCGGGCAGAAGTCTTTTGAGCATCTTTTAAGTGTGCTAATGGGTTGCTCAAGCAAAGAGAACGAATTGCGCGCAAACCCGGTCCCGGGCCGGACTCAGATGGAGATCGTCCGGGCGGTAATCAACTCTTACGATCCGGCGAAAGCGAAAGCCCTGTTCGCGCGTTTTCGCCGGAACGGGACCTGGCAATGTCCGACCCTGACCGTCCTCAATGCAATGGCCCATCTCGATGATCCGGCTTTCCGAAACGACCCGAGGCTTGCCTACATACCAGGCGACATTATTTCCTTCTGGAATCCTACCAATAAAGACTTTCGCTTTAAGGCGTACACTCATGACGACTGGGAGGCCAGCCGCCTGCGCTTCACGAAGCAGTGTGAATTGGTGGGGATGATGGCTAGGTCGGGAGTCAAAATTCTGGCCGGGACCGATACTCCAAATCCCTACGCATTCCCCGGCTTTGGCATCCATGATGAACTGGCGCTGCTGGCGAAGTGCGGATTGACTCCGTGGCAAGCCCTGCAAGCCGCGACGATCAACCCGGTCCGTTATTTTGGCTGGGAACAGAAGATGGGCACGGTGGAGGTCGGGAAAGTCGCGGACCTCGTCCTTCTTGATGCAAACCCGCTGGAAGACATCCACAACACCACCAAGATCGCCGCTGTCTTCGTCCGCGGCCGGTATTTGGATCGGGCCACTCTCGGCCAGATGCACAAGCACAAATCCGATTCCGCCGCGCTCCCAGTCCACCAACCATGGGGTCTGGACACCAGTGATTAGGCGGGAATTATCGTCAGTCGGTTGGTGAATCCGTGTCCATCCGTGGTTAAACACTCTGTTTGGGGCGCTTCCCAAGAGCCTCCAAACATCAATTATTGTTATTGATGCAGCAGATTTTGGCTTTTCGGGTTTCGTTCGTTGACACCGGGCGCTCGTCTGATAAATTGCGACCCGCTTTATTTCGGTGGAATTCCCCGTGCGAAATTGAAAGCGCAATTATTTTGAATTGAACATTTATGGCTAAAACATCGAAATACGTTTATCTGTTTGGCAACAAGAAGGCCGATGGCAACGGCTCCATGAAACCGCTGCTCGGCGGCAAGGGCGCGAACCTCGCCGAAATGAGCCGCATCGGCCTCCCGGTGCCGCCCGGCTTCACCATCACCACCGAGGTCTGCACCTACTATTACCAGAACAAGAAGTCCTACCCCAAGGTCCTTGACGCGCAAGCCCAGGAAGGCGTCGCCTTCATCGAGAAAATCATGGGCACCAAGTTCGGCGATCAGTCGGCCATGCCGCTGCTCGTCTCCGTCCGTTCCGGCGCGCGCGATTCCATGCCCGGCATGATGGACACGATTCTTAACCTCGGCCTCAACGACGCCACCGTCCTCGCCCTCGTCAAGGCGACCAGGAACGAGCGTTTCGCCTGGGATTGTTACCGCCGTTTCATCCAGATGTATGGCGACGTCGTCATGGGCGTGCAGAAACGTCCGGACGAAGACCTCGAGCCGTTCGAAGTTGTCATTCACGAACTCAAACATGACCGCCATCACGCCGACATCGAAGACACGAAGATGACCGTCAAAGATCTCCAGGAACTGGTGAATCGCTTCAAGAAACTCATCAAGGAGCGCACGGGCAGTGAATTTCCGCAGGATCCCTGGAAGCAGCTCTGGGGCGCGACGGGCGCCGTGTTCGGTTCCTGGATGAACGACCGCGCCATTGTCTATCGCCGCAAATACGGCATCCCCGCCGAGTGGGGCACCGCCGTCAATGTGCAGGCGATGGTTTATGGCAACACCGGTGACCAATCCGGTTCCGGCGTGGCGTTCACGCGCGACCCGGCGACCGGTGAAAAGGTTTTCTACGGCGAATTTCTCATCAACGCCCAGGGCGAAGACGTCGTCGCCGGTGTGCGCACGCCCGAACCCGTGGCGCAGCTCAAAAAACACCTGCCCGCCACCTTCGCCGAGCTGGAGCAGGTCCGCAAGACCCTCGAATCGCATTTCAAAGACGTACAGGACTTCGAGTTCACGATTCAGGATGGCAAGCTGTTCATGCTCCAGACCCGCAACGGCAAGCGCACCGGCCTCGCCGCCGTCCGCTTTGCCATCGAAATGGAGAAGGAAAAACTCATTGACTGGAAGACGGCCATCAAGCGCGTGCCCGCCGACCAGTTGGATCAGGTGCTCGCGCCCGTATTCGACCGCAAGGCGGTCAAGGCCGCCAAGTGCATCGCGAGGGGGCTGCCCGCCGGTCCCGGCGCGGCCACAGGCAAGTTTTATTTGAACGCCGACCGCGCCGTTGCGGCCGCCGAGAAGGGTGAAAAGGTCCTGCTCGTCCGCAACGAAACCTCGCCCGAGGATTTGCGCGGCATGATCGCGGCGGAAGGCATTTTGACCGCGAAGGGCGGCGTGAGTTCGCACGCGGCTCTCGTGGCGCGGCAGATGGGCAAGGTCTGCGTTTGCGGTGCGGCAATGCTCGAGATTGATTACAACGCCCGCACCATGACTGTGGACGGCCAGACTTACAAGGAAGGTGACTTCCTTTCCATCAGCGGCACCGTGGGCGAAGTTTATCCCGGCCAGATTCCGACCGCCGCGTCCGAAATCGTCCAGGTGCTCGTCGAGAAATCCCTCGATGGCAAGGAAAGCCAGACCTACCAGAACTTCAAGAAGCTCATGGATTGGTGCGCCAAGGCCACCAAGCTCCAGGTCCGTACCAATGCCGACACGCCGGAGCAGACCGCCAACGCCGTCGCGTTCGGCGCCAGCGGCATCGGTCTGTGCCGCACCGAACACATGTTCTTCGCGGGCAACCGCATTGACGCCATGCGCGAAATGATCCTGGCCGACACCAAGGAAGAGCGGAAAAAGGCGCTGGCCAAAATCCTGCCTTACCAGCGGGACGATTTCACCGGCATGTTCAAGGAATTGAAGGGGCTGCCGGCGACGATCCGCACGCTGGACCCGCCGCTGCACGAATTCCTGCCGAACGAAGAACCGGCGCAGAAAGATTTGGCGGCCAAGATGGGCGTGCCGTTCGAGAAAATCCGGCAGCGCGTCAAGGAACTGCACGAGTTCAACCCCATGCTCGGGTTGCGTGGCTGCCGCCTCGGCATTATCTATCCCGAAATAACCGAGATGCAATCCCGCGCCATCATTGAAGCCGCCGCCGATGTCCAGAAGGCCGGCATCAAGGTGAAACCCGAGATCATGATCCCGCTCGTCGGGTTCAAGAAGGAACTGGACCTGCAGGTGGAAGTCGTCCACCGCGTGGCGAAGGAAGTCATGGCCGAAAAGAAGGTGAAGCTCGATTACATGGTCGGCACAATGATTGAAATACCGCGGGGCGCGCTGACGGCGGATGAAATTGCGCAGACCGCGCAGTTCTTCAGCTTCGGCACCAACGA
>DLMG01000090.1:0-515 GCA_002479245.1 Verrucomicrobia subdivision 3 bacterium UBA7542
CAAATGGGTTACGTTCCCGACTCGTCCGCGCAAGGGCTGCGCAACCGGACGACCAAATTATTCGGCCTCGTCATTCCGTCGAGCACGAATCCGATTTTTGCGCGCGTCGTTTTCGCCATCGAGGAACGCGCGCACGAACTGGGCTACGACATTTTGCTCGCGCATACGTACAATCTGTCGGCCCGCGAAGAGGTTTGCATCCGGCGGCTGTTGTCGCGGCGCGTGGACGGGCTGTTCATTTCGCCGGTCTATCGCTTTGAGGCCGAGGCGCGAATTTATCAGGAGGTGCTCGCACGCCAAATCCCGACGGTTTTAATCGGTCCGCCCGCGCCATTTTGCAAATCGTTCGTCAGCGTGGAAATTGATGAACAGGTTGCCAGCTACACCGCGACGCAACATTTGCTGAAGCTCGGCCACAAACGCATTGCCTATCTCACCGGCTCACCCACGGCGCCGTGGGTACACGAGCGGTTTGAAGGCTACCGCCGCGCCTTGCGCGAAGCCGGATTGGACGT
>DLMG01000090.1:705-2855 GCA_002479245.1 Verrucomicrobia subdivision 3 bacterium UBA7542
AAAGGTTTGCGGATTCCGGAGGACATTTCGCTCGTGGGTTTCGGCAACATCCTGACGGCGGAATATTTTCGCGTGCCGCTGACGACCATCCGCCAGCCAAAGTACCGGCTCGGCATGGCCGCCGTGGAAGCGATGATGAATTTGCTGAAGGGCCAGCACCTTGAAACGAAACGCCTGCCCGCCGAACTTATCGAGCGCAAGAGCACTGCGCCGCCGCGAACGGTTTCCCATCAAACGGGTTGAAGCGGCTTTGGCATGCTCTGACAGACGCACGCCTCAACTCCGAATTTGTTGGTAATGGTGGGGCGGACGAAATCATGCCGGGGTGCGCCCGTCCTCGGGCGCAGCAACCAGCTTCATTCGAGCCACGGAATATTTACCAACCACCTGTCCATCCCACGTTGCTGCGGCCGGGACGGCCGCACTCCGTTAACACAGAAATTCAACTCAGAGTTCGGGTTCAAACCGCTCCCAGCCGGAACGCCGCGAGCGAAGTGTAACGCGCCCCGACCGGGAACAATTCGCTTCGGATTATTTCAATTTCATCCGCCGTCCATTCGCCGAACAGCCGCTTTTCGAGCGACTGCGCTCGGGCGGCCAGGTCCCGGGTATCGGCTGGCCTCGGATTTTTCAGGCGGCCCAACGTGACATGGCCCGTGAAATTCTTCTCGCCCGGTTCGGGACTGAACTGGCCGACAGCGGTTTCAATCTGCTGCTGCAAACTCACCAGCCGTCCTTCACGATCGTTGATTCCCACCCAGATGACCCGGGGCGAGCGGGAATTCGGGAAAAAACCGACGCCCTCGGCGCGCAAGGACAAGGGCCGGGCATTCCGGCAAACGGCACCGGCCGATTTCTTCAAATCTTCGACGCCATCCGCTGGAACATCGCCCAGGAACCGGAGCGTGAGATGAAATTGATCCGACCGGGCCCAGCGGGCCACATCGCGCGACACGAGCGGCTGCAATTCCTGCTGGACGCGGATGATTTCATCCCGGACCGGCTCCGGAATCGGAATCGCAACGAACAATCGGAGCTTTTCCGTTGAACTGTCGCTAGCCATGGTTCAGCCAATCTGTTGCCCGCATCGCCGGAATTCAAGACCGGATTGTGGCCCCTGGGAGCGCCGGCGTCCACCCCCCGCAGTGCTGCTACGGAGGACGGGTCTCGCCGGCAAATGGACAAGTCCGCCGCAGTGGTACGAGCCGGCGGGACGCCGGCGCTCCCAGGACACTGCGCTCCCAGCAAGAAACAAGCTGAAGCTGAAACTCCAACGCCAAACTGACGCCCCGTTTTTTATTCAACACTCAACCCTCAACTTTCAACACTCACCCCATGTCATTGCCCGCTGAAGAAAATTCTTTTTCTTTTGTCGCAAAACCGCCACGGACGTCACTATAGAATAACGGTATGAGTTTGCTGGGACTGGGCATTGCATGGATCTAACCGACAAAGAATACGTCGAGCGTTGCCGCGATGGACATCAGGAGGATTTCCGCGTGCTGGTGGATCGTTATCAGAAACCGCTGTTCGCTTATCTGGCGGGCCGGCTTCGGGATGGACTGCAGGTGGAAGAAGCGGCGCAGGAATCGTTTGTCCGGGCCTTCCTGTCCCTAAAGAAGCTTCGGAAGCCGGAGTCGTTTTACTCCTGGCTTCTGGGCATCGCTGGACGGGTCGCCAAAGAACAACTGCGCTCGATGAAACATCGCCAGCAGGATTGTGAAGTAACGGAATCCATCATGGCCAACGCCGCCGACCGCCGGGAAGATTATCCGTTGGAAGAAGCCATCGCTGCCCTGCCCGAATCCTATCGTCAGGTGATATTGCTGCGGTATTACGAGGGGCACTCCTGTCAGGAGATCGCCACCCGCCTCGACCTGCCGCTGGGCACGGTCACCAAAACGCTTTCGCGCGCCTACGCCCTGCTCCGTCAGGAGCTGGCCGCCCGTGAAAGCGCGGAACCAACAGTCAACCAAACCGAACTGCCATGAACTGCGCTGAATGCCGGGAAAACCTGGTCGCCTGCGTGGAGGGATTGCTCGACCGTGAGGAATCGCTCCAGTGTCAGGCACACCTTGAAACCTGCGCGGCCTGCCGGGCCGAGCACGCGGCCATCACCCGCCTGCAACGGCAACTGGTGGCCCGCGGTC
>DLMG01000090.1:2970-3592 GCA_002479245.1 Verrucomicrobia subdivision 3 bacterium UBA7542
CGGAAAGAGAAACAATTATGAGCACAATATTGAAACATCGTTGGGGATTCGGGTTGGGCACCGCCGCAGGCGCGGCGGCAATCATTTTAATCGCTCTCCTGACTTTGCCAAAAACACAAGCCACCGCTGCAGAAGCCATCGCGGCGATGACCAAAGGCGCCCAAGCGGTGGCCCAACTCACCAGCATCCATCTGCGCGGCCAGTTGCGCACTGCGCCGCAGGACAATTTCAGCTACATCAATGCCGATTGTCCGTTTTATACCATCGAACTTTGGAAACAGTTCGAGCCGGAACTCAAGTGGCGGGTCGAGAAACCCAAGCGCGTCGTCGTCATGGATGGCAAGTCAACCGTGATGCTGATAAAAACTGACGACACCGGAGTGAAGTTTCCGCAACGCACCACCAGCGCTTTTGACACCGAGTGGCTGCATCGGATTGCCAACTTGAGCAATACCATCAGCAACGAACTCGACAACGCCCGTGCCAAAGGCTGGAAACTTAGTCTCACCGAAGAAACCCGTGCGGATGGCAAGTTAAAATCCGTCGTCACCGTTCTGGCCAAATCCGGCGTGCCGGACAATGACTATTGCAAAAACACATTCATGGAAAATGCCGACACCCG
>DLMG01000415.1 GCA_002479245.1 Verrucomicrobia subdivision 3 bacterium UBA7542
GCGGCTGCGCCGCACTCGACTTCGGGTTAAAAGAATTTTTTACTGCATGGATACGACCGAAGCTTGAACTCCAATCTGGATCACCACGAATAATGCACCGTGTAAGTCCCCGTGCGCTCCTCGTCGGGCTTCATCGGCACGCGGAATTCGATGGTCTGGGCATCGGTTTTCTTGAAGTCGTCTGACTTGGCCGTGATTTCCCAGTTGTTCCAGCGATAGAGATGTTCGACCACCCGGATTTCCACCGGCTCCTTTTTGCGGTTGCGCAATTTGATCTCGAACGATTCATCCAGCCACTTGTCGCCGTTGTCCACGCGGAAATTGGTCTGCTTGCGTTCGCCCACCAGGTCGAAGGCGTTGCCGGTGGTTACGCGTATGGTCTCGTTGCGCGGCGTGTGGTCAATCATGTCCTCGCCCACAAATTCCATCTGGCCGTCGGCGTCACGGCGATAAAACCGCAGTTTGCCCTTTGGCAGCGCGATGCCGAGATGATTCGTCTCCGCGTTCACGAACTCGCGCATCACCCGGACCTTCTTGTTGCCCTGCGTGCCGTAACCACGGTCGCTGTTCAGCCCGCCGTAAAAGCGGTAGCCCGATTCTGCGCCGTCATAAATGTAAATCACCGGCGCTTTCACATCCGTGGCGCGGACGAATTCCACCTGCTTGGTCTCGCGGTCGAGCAACGTCGTGGTCCGTGCCAGCGAATAAAGATGAAATTCATCAAATGCCTTTTCTGTGACAGCAGGAGCGGCTGTAGCCATATCCATCATTTTCATCACCCGACCGGCCGCCATTGGATAATTCTGTGGCTGGATTTTATTCACATCACCGGCCATCAATTTGATTCTGGCGTCACGGAACGTCTTGCCGCTCTGGTTGTTCATCGTCACCCAGCCGATCAAATCCACCGTGTCGCCCTTCTCCGGCGAGACGAGGTTGTAATCCGCCTCCCAGGTGAAACCGCCGGTGATGTAGCTGACCTCGGCGTCGAATTTGCCCGGCTGGTCGGATTGCAGCAGCCAGTTCAGCGTCGGCTTGAGCACCGTGTCATCGCCCAGATCGGGAAACAGCGGGGTTCCGGGCAGGGTGAACTGCAATTTGCCGTTCACCTCGATGATGGGCTGTTCCGAACCGCCACCTGGCACGTAACCGCTGCGAATGATTTTACCCGGAATAAATTCACGCGACTGCGTGTTATCCTTCATCCGGCTGTTTTGAAAATCAATCGTCTTGCCCTCGAACAGCGACAGCAGCAATTCCTGGGTGACGGGGTCGTTGCGATAGTTTTGTTCCCAGATCTGGAGCGAATGTTTGCCGGCCGGGTCGCGCAAAATCACCGAGTCCGGCTCGACGCGCGCCGTGGCGTCGGCGTAACGCACGTTGTTGACGCCGGATTTGAGGTCGAGCGGGACGGTGTCGCGCACGACGGCGAAGTTCTGGTTGTAGATGGTCAACGCTGGCTCGGCGCCGAAGATTGCCTGCGCCATCAAGCCGGCTAAACTGGCGATGGAGATGATTTTTTTCATGGATTTGTGTTTTTGTTTAATTAACACCGCGAAAGGCGGCGGGTTGTCATAGTGATGTAAAAGTCTCGTAAAAAATTCTTCCGTTCTCCCGGGGCAAAGAATGAAAGCGGGCGTTTTCATAACCGGCCTGGCTGATGCCATGTCATAACTGATTCAGAGGACGGCGTCCCGCAAAAAATACTCACAATCCCCCGGGTAGGACGCCCAGAAACACAGGCCGGAGGCCTGTGCCACATTGGGTGCGCTTTTGACCGGGTCAGTCCCAGCAAGGTCGGCGATGCGGAAGATTTGTGGCACAGACCTCTGGTCTGTGTCTTTGGCATCCGCACACTCGCCGGAGGCCTGTGCTACTTCAGTTCACCAACCGGTACCAGTTGTCGCGCTGGTGCGGCTCGTAGCCGAGGTCCTGAATGAGCCGGTGCATGTCGGCCACGGTCATGCGGAACGTGGTACCGGCCTGGCTGACGACGTTTTCCTCGATCATGATGCTGCCGAGATCGTTCGCGCCGAACTTGAGGGCAACCTGGCCGATTTCCTGGCCTTGTGTCACCCACGAACTTTGCACATTCGTGAAATTGTCGAGGTATATCCGGCCCAGCGCCTGCGTCCGCAAATACTCGTGCGCCCCGACGGTCGGCGCTTTGAGCTTTGTGTGCTCAGCCTGAAACGTCCAGCAGATGAACGCGGTGAAATTCCCGTAGCGTGCTGCCGGGATCTTGCCGGCAGAACCAACTTCGCCTTTGGTTTGAACTTCCGGCAGGATGCCGGAAGCACGTTGATTGGATTTGTCCTGCTGCGTACGCAGTCGCTCCAGATGTTCGATGCGGTCTTCAATCGTCTCCACGTGACCGAACATCATCGTCGCGCTGGAATTCAATCCCAACCGGTGCGCCACGTCCATCACTTCGAGCCAGTCATCGCTCATCGCCTTGAGCGGTGAAACTTTCTGGCGCACGCGGTCCACCAAGATTTCCCCGCCGCCGCCGGGAATCGAGCCCAGCCCGGCCTTCACGAAATCGCCGATGATTTTGTCCAGCGGTTCGTTGAACACCTCGCGGAAGTGGATAAACTCGCTGGGGCTGAATCCGTGGATGTTGACCTGCGGCCATTTCGTTTTGATGTGCGAGAGCAAATCGAGATACCATTGCTTGGTCAGCTTGGGATGGTGCCCGCCCTGCATCAAAATCTGCGTGCCTCCCAGCGCGACGGTCTCCTCTATCTTTTTGTCCATCTCGTCGAGCGTGATGACATAGGCGTCGGCGTCCTTTTCCGTCCGATAAAACGCGCAGAACTTGCAATAGACGTTGCAGACGTTGGTGTAATTGACATTGCGATCAATCTGATAAGTGACGATGTCGTTGCCGCGGCCGTTGAAATCCTTCGCCTTGGCGAGCTGGCGGCGGCGGTCGGCGAGCGCGCCGAGCTCCTCCAGCGGCAGGGAATACAGCCGCAACGCATCGGCCGGGTTGATGCGCCGGCCGTCCCAAACCTTTTGCAGCAACCCGTCCAGTGAAGCGTCGTAAATCACAGCTTGAAGCTAACTTATCCGCGTTTTCAAGACAATCGCCAAGCCGTGGTCCGGAAGAAGCCGGGTTGGTTTCGATTTTCTTTCTGCCCGGCTTGTGCCAATAATCAGGGATTTATGAATGGAGTTGTGACTCCGGCATCGCGGACGACGCGACCGGAGAAGTCATTCGAACTGGCCATCTTTGCCGCGATGATTGCGGGCGCCTGCACGTTTCTGAACGTGTATTGCACACAGCCGTTGCTGCCTTTTTTCCAGCGCCTTTTCCACGCTTCCGAAATCGAGGTCAGGCGTCGGCTTGTTTGCCGCCACCAGCCTGTTCACCCTGATCCTGGGGCTGGCCGTTGACACGGTCATTTGAAATGGTTGCCGGGGTCAGCGCCCGCGGCGGAATTTTTCCGATTCGATGGTAGCCAGCTTTTGGCAAACCTCCTTGACGACGTCCATTTTTTTCAAGGCCTTCGCCGCGGTGGCTTTGTGCAGATAAGCCTCCACCAGTTTTGGATCCAGCGAGAGGGCCCGGTCGGCATATTCCAGCGCCTTGTGATGATGCCCCATTCTGCCGGCCATCGTGGCCAGGTTCGACCATGCGAGTTTATTGTGTGGATCCATTTTCAAACCCTGCTCCAGGCAGCGGATGCCCTCGCTTGGGCGCCGCAATTTTTCGCAGAGCAGCCCCCCCAAGTTGTTCCACACCCGGGCATCGGTCGTTTCCAACGCCAGCGCCCCCCGATAAGCCGTTTCCGCCATTGCAAATTGTCCCATCCCGCTCAAGCCCAAGCCGATGTAGTACAGCGCCTGGTAATCGGACGGGTCTTTTTCTCGCCATTTTTGTGCGAATGCCAGCACTTCCGGCCACAATTCCTTTTCACACATTCCATGGGCAATTTTGCCCTTTGCTTTTGCGTTCGTTTCCATATTAAAAAACTTCAAGCTAACAACAGCCAACCCCTTCGACGACAAAAAATGGGCGGCTTTTCTCTGGCTCTCGCAGAACCCCAAATGCGAGCGTTGGCCTATTTGCGCACCGTCCCGGTCACGCCGAAGCGGGGCGAAGGCGGACGCAACCGCCAAACGCCCGCGAGCAGGCTGCCGATGACTGAATGAAACGTCGCCGAAATCGCGCAAGGCAGTGCCGTCAACGGCATTTGTGCAAAATGTTCTCGGGCCAGCGCCGCGCCGAGTCCGGAGTTCTGCATGCCCACCTCCACGGAAATCGTGCGGCTGGTCAGTTCGTCGCAGCGCAGCAGCCGGCTGGAAAAGTACCCGAGGAAAAATCCGCCGGTATGCAACAGGAAAACCGCCAGCATCAGTTCGCCGCCCGACCGTTTGAAATCCGCCGCGCTGCCGCCGATGATGCTGGCGCAGATAAGCGTGATGGTCAGCACTGAAATCAGCGGCGACACCGGCAGGATGAATTTCACGAACCTCGGCAGGCAGCGGTTCAGCGCCACGCCAATGATCACCGGTGCCAGCACGATTTTCACCGTGCTCAGAAACAGACCCAGCGCGTCCACCGGCACGTATTTGCCCGCCAACCATTTTGCCAGCAGCGGCGTCATCAAAATTGCGCCGAGCGTTGAACACATCGTCATCAACACCGACAACGCGACGTTCGACCGCGCGATGTAGTTGACCACGTTCGACGCCGTGCCGCACGGACAGCAGGACACGAGAATCAGGCCGACGGCGAACGGCGTTTCGAGTCGGAGCAGATGCGCAATGCTCCAGCCGAGGAACGGCATGATGGCGTAATGGGCAACAAAGCCGATGCCGACCGCGCGTGGCATTCTCAACACCTTTTTGAAATCGTCCACGCTCAACGTGATGCCCATGCCCAGCATGATGACCGCAAGTCCCCACGTGATGAAATCGCCGCTGAACCATGTGAACCAGTTGGGATGAACCAACGCCAGCGCGCCGCCGAGCAAAACCCAGAGAGGAAAGAGATTGGTCAGGATGGAAAGCAGGCGGTTCATCCCGCAGTCGTTTGCGTGTCAACGCTCTTCAACGGGTCCATTGCATTCTGGCGATCAACGGCCCATTGGGATGAGCTATTTGCTTCTGCCGGTCACGGTATCGAGCGCTTCGAACAGCAGGGGCATTTTAAACGGCTTCCAAAGCACTATCCCGCGCACCTCCTGAATGAACTGGGCGATCTTCGGATTGTCCTGGTGTCCGGTCATGAAGACGAACCGCTTGCACAGGTGTGGGCGGGCACGCTGGACAGCCAGATAAAACATGTCTCCGGGGAAGTTCGGCATCACCATGTCGCACACGATGGCGTCGAAGTCTGAGTGGAGTATCTTTTGCACCCCTTCGACACCGCTGGGCACAACAGTAACGCTGTAATTCTGCCCTTCGAGCGTGTCCTTCAACGCTTCGGCGAAAGCGGCGTTGTCCTCCAAGACCAGGACGGTCTGGCGTTTGGAACTCAATGGGTCGTCGGGGATTTCGTGCGTCCTCGGTTCCTGCGGCTTCAAATCGTTTTCTTGCATTTTTCTGACGGGCGGTTCGGGTTAACAATCGGCATACATATCAAGTGTCAATTTAAGAATAGGTCAACCGACCCGCCTCCGGCAAGGAGAAATCCTTGCTAAACATTCTAAGTTTGATGTTGGATGTTCGATGTTTCAGTTGCAGCTACATGAAGAGATTTCAAAAGCGTCGTGTTTCTTCCCGTCGGAGAAGTCGGGGATGTGATATGGCCGCTTTCGGCAGAAAGCCCCGGTTCAAAGCTCCAGCTTTGGTCCTCGTGCCCAGAGAAGGTTTTTCAGTCCGAACAGTTCCAGTGCGAACGGGATGTAGCCGCCGTAACCGAGCAGCGGCATTTCGAAAACGTGCAGGAACTGCGCGCCCGGCGTGTGATAAATCCATTGCGGCCAGGACCAGTAATTCCACATCTCCCAGAAAAATCCGCAGATCAGCGCGCCGAGTGACAACGAAATCACCGGCCGCCAGTCGCCGTGTTGCAGCCACTCCAGAAAATGCGGCCGGTCCAGCCAACGGTTCGCCGGCTCGAAGATGAACACCAGTGAAATCCAGACCAGCGGGTAGAAAAATTTCGGCCAAGCCAGCGTCAATGCCAGCATGGCCAGGCCGGCGAACAGCAAACCGAGACCAACCCGTGGCGTGTCCGGGACGCGCGCACCGGCCCGCAGCGATTTCACCCGGCGGAATGTCCGCACGAGTTCCGCGGTTTCAAACACGGCCGGCATCACGGTGGAAAAGGACAGCGTGCAAAGCGCGTAGTATTCGAGCGGGGTAAACGAGCCGGCGCCGAGATATTCCCAGTTGCCCGTCCGCCGATTGATGATTTCAAACAGCCACCAGGCCGGCACGGACAGTATGAAGAGCAGGACGAACCCCTTGCGCGAACGCGTCCACAACGACGTGCCGGCGCGCCACCGGACCAGCGCGTCCATCACCAGGATGTAACCCAGCCACAGTGGGAAGAACAGGTAGGCCGTGCGCAGGCCGGGCAGCGTCCAGTTCAGCGGCCAGCACATCGCCAGCAGGAGCAATCCCAGCCAGCCTTGTGGCGCCATCCGCGGCAGTTGTCGTGCAGCATCCATCGTTTAACCGACAAAAAATAACCGGCGGCGTTCGGTTTGGGAAGCTGGGGAACAATGGCTGCGTGGAAAAAATGAGGCGGCACTCGCGCCCCTTTTTGTATTTCGCCTACAAACGCGGCACCACCGACATGAAGCACTACGAGAGTTCCGATTGGAACTTCGCGCTGGATATCCCCAGGCGCTGGAATTCTTTCCCGCCCGTGCCCACTAACAGCCCCAATGAGGTGATCCGCTTCGCGTCGCGTGAGGACGGCAACCACCTCTTGATCATCTTTCGGCAGCCTCACGATCCCAAATAGTCCCTCAAGGAGCTCTCCGATCAGGTACACCCGGTTCTGGCCAGCAGGGGCTTCGGGAACTTTACCCCCGCCGAAACGACCATCAGGTCGAGGGCGGCGCTGATGTTTGACTTCGACAAACCCCAAGGTGATGGAACTTGGAGCTGCCGCCACTACTTCGTCGCAGAGGGCACGCTCGGGTACACTCTGGGGTTCGGCACGACCAACAGGGCCGGCATGTTCGAATTGTACGACCGCATGGCCAAAAGCTTTGAAATCCTTGCAGAGTCAACTTCGTCGTTGCCCGATCTGAGACCGTGATCGCTCAGGTGGAAAGTCCAGCCCGTTAAGAATGGGGGTCTTCAAATGAGCTTCAAACGGCTTATGGGACCGCCCAACCATCGCGCTGCACTCGACGCCGGGCGTGCGATCTGTTTCCCACCCCCAGCGCCTTTTGCAGCCTGCGCCGTCGCGGATGCCTTCGCGCCTTGCTTTCTTTTTTATCCTCGTCATTCCAGCTCCTTTCAGCAAAATTGAATCCATGAGTTTCACGCCCGTTAGATGTTGGCTCGTTATCCTGGCGATTCTGCCGCTGACCATCTGTTCCTGTCGCACCACCGGTCGCCAGTCGCCCGAACCAGTTACCACGTATCCGGCGCATTGGTGGCAGCCAGCCCCCGCGGAAGGGGCTCCGGCCTGGGAAATTCTCCCGCAAGCAGCCGGGCCGGGCGAGGTGATCCTTTCCAAACGCAACGAACTCGGCTTGCTCTCCAATTTTGCCGCCACACCCTTTGCCTTTCACGGCAAGCGCTACGCCAGCCTCGAAGGCTTCTGGCAGATGATGAAATATCCCGAAGACCCCCGGGACCCGCGCGCTACTTTTCCCGGCGTGGACTGGGCCTATACCCGGGAGCAAGTCGCGCAACTCACCGGCTTCGCCGCCAAGCACGCCGGCGATCTCGCGGACAAGAACCTGGCCAAAATAGGCATCTCCTGGGTGAGTTTTGAAGGAAAGCGAATGGAATATCGCCCCGCCCATCCGGGAGCGCACTATCAACTCATCGTCGCCGCAACCCGCGAAAAAGTCCGTCAGAATCCAGAAGTCCGCCGCGTTCTCCTCGCCACCGGCAACCTGATACTGAAACCAGACCATCCCCAGGAACCCAATGCACCTGCCGCCTGGTGCTATTACGAAATTCTCACCCAAATCCGCACCGAGTTGCAGCAACACCCGCCAAATGCCAAAACCCTGCCCGTTCCATAAACAGTCTGCCAAATCACTACTGTGCTGAGAGGATTGCGCCCTGATGCGGGGCAATTTTTACATGGTACGGGCCGCAAGGTATGATCGGGGCTTCGCCAATCCTTCGTTCCCCTATTTTTTGTTTCCAAGTCTTGTCTTTTTGGTGTCGAACCTTCGGTTTTTATCGCTGTTTCTGCCCTCGTTTCAGGATCGCGTGATCTAAGTCTATGCCGACCTAAAATGGTTCAAATCAGTTTCGTCCTGCGATCGCTAATTTGAAGAATCAGCCATCCAACTAGCGGTAGCAGTAGAAACAGAACGCTAAATTTTTCGTCGCTAACTCTTCGATCCGAAGCTGGACTCAATAGTACAACCAGAAGAGATATTACGCCGATCACCAAAAGCAGGCACAGCCGCCTCCTCAAGTAACAACGGGCAATCAGCTTAACTGACCTTCTGTTTGAAATTTTTCGGTGTTGGTTACCATTCCAATCAAAGGTGTGATTTGTTTAGTAAGGAAATATCGGCAACCAAAAAAACACCATGCATTCTAGCGCATCAAAATCTGGATTTCGCGTCCAAATAATATTTGTCCAAGCAACAACTCCGCCACTTGGGACGACTGCTGTCCCCATACCATTGACTGTTGGAGGCATTGAGGTTTCCTGTTGTTTTTTCGCAACTTCACAACTTCACCTTCGCCGCCACCTGCGCCACGTCCTTGTCGCCGCGACCGCTCAGGTTCACGATGATGAGCTTGTTCCGGCCCATTTTCGGCGCGCGCTTGATGACCTCGGCAATCGCGTGCGCGCTTTCCAGTGCGGGAATGATTCCCTCAATCTGCGCCAGCTTCATGAATGCCGCCAAAGCCGCGTCGTCTTTCGCGTAGGTGTATTCCACGCGTTTCCGGTTGCGCAGCCAGGCGTGTTCCGGGCCTACGGCGGCGTAATCCAGTCCGGCGCTGACGCTATGTGTGAGCTGGATCTGCCCGTTTTTGTCC
This sequence comes from Verrucomicrobia subdivision 3 bacterium UBA7542, assembly GCA_002479245.1. Classification (GTDB taxonomy): domain Bacteria; phylum Verrucomicrobiota; class Verrucomicrobiia; order Limisphaerales; family UBA11358; genus UBA11358. Next base: position 9,148 of record DLMG01000415.1, read on the forward strand.
TGCAAAATATAAGAGCGCGTGCCCTGCAACACGCCGAGCGAGCCGCCATGAAACCGCGCCGCGTGCTGGTTGGGTTTGATGCCCCGGCCGCCCGCTTCCACACCGACCATCTTCACGGATTTGTCCTTGAGGAACGGATAAAACAGTCCCATCGCGTTTGAGCCGCCGCCGACGCAGGCCACGAGCAAATCCGGCAGGCGTTTTTCCTTGGCCAGAATCTGCCGGCGCGCCTCATCGCCGATGACACGCTGGAAATTCCGCACCATGAGCGGATACGGATGCGCGCCATAGACCGTGCCGAGGATGTAATGCGTGGTGCGGATGTTGGTGACCCAATCGCGCATGGCCTCGTTGATGGCTTCCTTGAGCGTCTGCTGGCCGGTCTTCACGGACACAACATCGGCGCCTAGCATTTTCATGCGATAAACGTTGAGCGCCTGCCGCTCGCAATCCACCGCGCCCATGTAAACCACACATTTCAAGCCGAACATGGCGGCGACGGTCGCCGTCGCCACGCCATGCTGTCCGGCACCGGTCTCGGCGACGATGCGCTTCTTGCCCATGCGCCGGGCGAGGAGAATCTGTCCGATGGCGTTGTTGATTTTGTGCGCGCCGGTGTGGAGCAAATCCTCGCGCTTGAGATAAATTTTAGCACCGCGGAGTTCCCTGGTTAATCGTTCGGCAAAGTAAAGCGGCGTGGGGCGTCCGCAAAATTCCCGGAGATAATACTCGAACTCGCGCTTGAACGCCGGGTCTTTTTGCGCCCGCCGGTATTCGTTCTCCAATTCCTGCAACGGATGCATCAACGTCTCCGGCACGAACCGCCCGCCATAGGGGCCGAAGTGGCCTTGGGCGTCCGGAACTTTGGCGCTGGAATTCTTGCTCATAAAACGGCGGTTAATCTCGCGCAAAGCGAGGGTTGGTGCAAAGGAATTTGTTGGATTCAAATCCTCTTTTACCGCCGCTCAGTTCTGTGGCGGTTGCTCGCCGCGTTCGGCAAACCTTTGCCGGAGGAAAACCAGATCGCTCGCGTCCTTCTCACGATGAGTTACAGCCTTCATACGCCATAGCAAACGCGGTGACGCAAAGGGAATCGGCACGCCATCTACTTCCCGCACGACCACGTCCTTGGCGGCTTCGGCGTAATCAATGCCTCCCGCAGTGCGCATCAAATCCACAACAATCTCGTCAGCGACTCGAATGACATTATTTTGCTGGAGTTCGCCGGGTTGAAGTTCGCGCACCGCCTTGTCGGGCAAGGTGGAAAGTGCGGCAAAAACCTTCGCTTCGTTTTCCGCGTCGGCAGCCACAATCAAATCCACGTCCATTGTCCTGCGGGTATAATCGGCTGCGTGGACGGTCAAAGCCGCCATTGACCACATCTTTTGTGCGGCGTTGGTTCAACTCGCGGCACAAATCCCGCAAATCTTCAACGGTCGGCTCGCGCGGCGCTGGTTCGTTGGACGGGCGATCATCCGCCATAACCATTGGTCCGCTTCCTCGTGGGTTTTGAACCGATGCACACCCCGGGGAACCCGCACCCCGCCGAAGGATTTACGCCAGACAATGGAATCCGCCTTGTTGCTGGTCTTCGTCGAAAGGCCATCTGGCCTTTGCGTCCGGCGACCGACGAAGCGGTCAATCTTTTCCTCGACGTTGATGAGCGGTTGTTTCACAACGTTTCAAGCATAGATCTTCCAGGATGACAAAGCAAGGCGAAGGGCGCAAAGAACCCGCTACCAGCTACCGGACCCATTTCACTTCTTTCGGCGGTTGAAAGGTCTCCAGCCGGAGCAGCAGTTTTTCCGCGTCCTCCTCCACCATGACCAGCTCGCGATGCTGGGGCCGGATGAAACCCTCGATCGTCGCGTGGTCTAGAAATTCAAGAAAGCGCCGGTAAAAGCCCGCGATGTCCAGCAGCCCGATTGGTTTTTTGTGATAGCCGAGCTGGCTCCACGCGAGCTCTTCGCAAAATTCCTCGTAAGTCCCATAACCGCCGGGCAGCGCGATGAATCCGTCGGCGAGTTCGGCGATCAGCGCCTTGCGCTCGTGCATGTTTTTCACCACGCGCAGGTCGGGCAGTTTTTCATGCACCACTTCCTTGATGACGAGCGATTGCGGGATCACGCCGATGACGTGTCCTCCGTTTTTGAGCGCGGCATCGGCAAGAACTCCCATCAGTCCGACGCACCCGCCGCCATAGACCAGTTCGATTCCGCGTTTGGCCAGGTGGCGTCCGAGGTTATCCGCCGCCTCGGCATAGGCGGTGCGGGTGCCCTTGTTCGAACCGCAAAAGACGGCAATGCGTTTCATTTTTTCTCCGCCTGGCGAACGTTGGCGATGAAGGCGCGCACCTTGGCTTGGTCCTTTTTCCCGGGCGACGATTCCACCCCGCTGGAAACGTCCACCCCGAACGGCTGCACCTTTCGCACGGCGGCAGCAATATTTTCCGGCGTCAATCCGCCGGCGAGAAAGACCGGTTTGCCGAATCTTTGCGCTTCAATGGCCAGGTCCCAATTGAATTTTTCGCCAGTTCCACCGAGGGTTTCGGCCGAGTAAGCGTCGAGCAGCCAGGCCGCGGTGGGGTATTTCGGCAGTTCCTTCAGCGATTCGGAGTCACGGATGCGGAAGGCCTTCATGCTCATTAGACCGAACCGCGTGCAAAATTCCGGCGGTTCGTCTCCGTGAAACTGCAGCAGGCCCAAGCCGCATTCCCCGATGGCGCGCGTGACCAATTCCTCCGGCGCGTTCACAAAAACACCAACGCGCAAGACGAACGGCGGCAATTGTTTTGAAATTTTGGCGGCGGCGGAAACGGCCAGGTAACGCGGGCTTTTTTCGTAAAAGATGAAGCCCAGCGCGTCCGCGCCCGCCTCTACTGCGGCTTGCGCGTCGGCCAGTTTCGTGATGCCGCAAATTTTGACCCGCGTGCTCATCTTGGATTTACGATATTTGATTTACGATTGACGCGCCTTTTGCCCGCAATTTCGTAAATCGTAAATCGTAAATCGTAAATTGCAACCTGAGGCTTTCAACTCCGCGCATTTTTAACTCGTCGTATTGCCGCGATTTTCCGCAGAATGGATTTGATGCCACGGACGATTTATTTCGATTACAACGCCACGACACCGCTCGACCCGGCGGTGCGCGAGGCGATGCTGCCGTTTCTCGGCGAGATTTGGGGCAATCCATCGTCCGTGCATCACGTCGGGCGGCGCGCCCGGGCGTTGCTCGACGACGCGCGCGAGCGTGCGTCTAAAATCTTCGATTGCAAGCCGAGCGAGGTCGTTTTCTCCTGTGGCGGCACTGAGAGCAACAATCTTGCAATCTTCAGCACAACTCAACTGCTCAAACCGAAAGGCCGGCACCTGATCACTTCGGCCATTGAGCACCACGCGGTGCTGAATTGCTTCGATTGCCTTGAAAAAAAGGAAGGTTTTGAGGTCACACGGCTGCCGGTGGATTCGGAAGGCCTGGTTTCTGTGGATGATTTGAAGAAAGCCATCCGCCAAGTCTCGATTCTGGTCTCGATCATGGCGGCGAACAATGAAATCGGTACGATCCAGCCGGTCGCCGAACTCGCCGCAGTTTGCCGGGAACGTGTGGTGGTTTTTCACTCGGATGCAGCCCAGTGGTTTGGCAAGGAACCGTTTAAAGCCATAGACCAGTTCAACGCGGATCTGGTTTCGGTCTGTGCGCACAAATTCCACGGGCCGAAGGGGGCGGGGCTTCTATTTATAAGGTCACCGTTGCATCCCGACCCGGTTTAGCTGGGCGGCGGGCATGAAAATGAACGGCGGGCGGGGACAGAAAATCTGGCGGCCATCGTCGGTTTGGTCGAAGCGATGGAAAGGTTTTTAAAATCTCCGGTCTTTGACCGGTCCAAGCTGGCCCCGATGGTGGCAAATTTGTTTGGAACGATTGAAAATATTGACGGCACCTTTGCCGTAGGCTCGCGCAAACAACTATTGGCAAATATTGTTGCGTTCGTTGTTCGCGTTGCGGACAGTATTGCGCTTTTGGCCGGACTGGATTGGGAGGGAATTTGCGCTTCAAGCGGCTCGGCCTGTTCGACGGGTTCTCTCAATCCTTCACATGTGATTGTCGCCCTGGGCCAGCGTACCCAGGCAAATTCTCCCGTTCGTTTTTCTCTGGGGCGTGATTCGACAGTGGAGGAAGTTGTTCTGGTTGAACAAGTGCTGCCTGAAATTATCCGACGGGCACAACTTGGAAATAACCCATCCATTTCCTGTTAATGGAATGGGAACTTTGTGAAAAACTCCTACTTTGAGAGTTAAGCACTTTTTTAATCCGTCAATTCTCGTTTTTCTTTCCTTTACAAAACCCAGTGGCTGCCTTGACATTTGAAGTTGTTTGCTTTATTCACTGCCCTTAATACGGATAATTTAATATCTGAAAAGAATTACTATTAAACGCGCATGAATCTTACCATTGCCAAGGATCAAATTCTCGCCGGCCTGCAAGCCGTTCAAAATGTTGTCAGTACTCGCACGACTCTGCCCATTCTTTCCAATGTGCTGATACGCGCCGAGGACGATCGTGTGGAATTCACCGCGACAGATCTGGACGTAACGGTTGCTTGCAAGGTTGAAGCAAAGGTGAAAAAGGGCGGCAGCACAACCGTCCCGGTAAAAAAACTGTTTGGCATCGTCCGGGAATTGGGCGGCAATGAAATAGACATCGAAACCGACGATAAAAATGTCACCAGCATCCGGTGTAATGCCTCTTTTTATAAGATTAACGGCTTGGGAGCGGATGAGTTTCCTCCACTGCCAAAATTCAAGGACGACAAGAAAGTTTCCCTGCCCCAGGAAACCGTAAAGGCGATGATGCGAAAGACCTCGTTCGCCGTGTCCACCGACGAATCACGCTATGTGCTCAACGGCATTTTCATCAGTCTGAAAGACCACAAAATGACCATGGTCGCCACAGACGGGCGCCGGCTCGCTCTGGTGGATGAGGAAGTGGACATCGCCGAGAAGAGCAGCGGTGAATTCATCGTGCCGGCCAAGGCGGTAAATGAATTGAACCGACTGCTGCAGGAAAAGGGCGACGTGGAAATCAAGTTCGGCGAGAACCAGGCAGCCTTCGCGCTCAAGGACGACAAGGGCTTTTCCGTGCTCGTCATCACGAAGTTGATCGAGGGCAATTACCCGAACTACCGCCAGGTCATTCCCGCCGAGGTGAAGGAGCGCGTGCCGCTCAATCGCGAGGAGTTTCTGCAAGCCCTGCGCCGCGCCGAAATCATGACCAGCGAGAAGGCCAATTCCGTCAAGCTCACCTTCGGCAAGAACACCCTTGCCATCACCGCCAATTCGCCGGAGGTCGGCGAGGCGCGCGAAACGCTGGCGGTGAACTACAAAGGCAAGGAAATCGCCATCGCCTTTAACCCGCGCTATCTCATAGATGCGCTGAACGCGCTGGGCGAGGACGAAGTCTTCTTCGAATTGATTGACGAGCTCAGCCCCGGGGTCCTCAAGATCAACGGCCCGTTCCTCTACGTCGTCATGCCCATGCGGTTGAGCTGAAACCGAAAGAGCGGAAAGAAAGCAGGAAGAAAATTGCCGCCATTGTCGTTAGCCGGGTGCAGATTGTGAATACACGGCAGAATAACGGCAGGAGCCTCGTCGTGCGATGGCCCTCACAAACAAAAAAGTCGTCCCGATATCTCGGGACGACTCGCAAAAGTGTTAAGCAAAAGCTCGGTTACGAAACTACGAACAACGACGACGCAGGGCCAACAGACCAGCCAAGCCGCCCGCTCCGATCAAAGCTATCGTTGAGGGCTCGGGAACAGCCACAACGGTGAAATTGTCAACGCGATCCGTGCCGCCCGCGGCAACGGTGCCGCCACCAACTGATGTGGTAGTCAAATCAGCAAGCCTGAAAACAATTGAGTTGGCATTGTCAAAAGCGCCGCCACCTGGAACAACTTCGCTGAGCGGCTGGGCCGTTGTCGTATTCCAAGCACTTAACGGAACTGAGTAGGTTGTAAACGGAGTAAAGGCTCCTCCGTTGATGCTGTAACTCAGACCAAAGTTCGCCGGGCCGGTGCTGCTGCCTGCTTGATCGAATGCGA
>DLMG01000251.1 GCA_002479245.1 Verrucomicrobia subdivision 3 bacterium UBA7542
GGGTATTTTTCCACGCGCTTCTGACATTCGGTGACCTGGAAGTCCAGCTTCTCCGCCTGCAGCTTCGCCGACTGTTCGGTGTAATCCGGCGCGGCGGCATCGAGTTGCTCCAATTGATAATCGAACCGGCGCACGATGGTGTCGGCAATGGAGCGTTCGAGCGACGGATCGTTGCCCATCTCCGAATTTTTGACGCGGTCGTAAAGCTCAAGCGAGCGTTCGAACTGTTTTTTCTGCGCGTAAAGTTCCGCGAGCTGGCGCACCAGCTTGAGATTATTCGGCTCGGTCTGCAGCCGCGCCTCGTATTCGCCGATGAGCCGTTCGGTCACATCTTCAGTCTTCACGACGCGCTTTTCCTGTTCCAGCGAAACGGCCTGCTGCTTGTTTTTCAAAATGTCGCGATAGGAGCCCTGGCCGCCTTCGAGTGCGTTGTAGCCGCCCTGGTCCAGCGTCTTGCGGGCGGACAAATCCTTGAGGGCCTGATTCAACTCGCCGTCGTTGGGCGAGTTGCCCAAAAGTTCGGCGAGAATCCTTTCCGCCGGGCCGGTGTCGCCACCGGTCGTGCCCACCGCATGGGCAAATTCAATCGCCAGATTTTTGTCCTTGGGCGAATTCTTCACCATGGTGTCCAGCGACATCACGGCGGTTTGCGGCAGCTCCAATGCATTTGCCGCTTCCACGATGATTCGGTGCGCGGCGGGGCTGTTCGGGTCGCCGTTCAAAATCTGCTCGGCGATGGCCATGGCCTCGGCGGGATTCTTGTTCAATGCCATTTTGGCCTTGGCGACCTGGGGCGAGGAGCCGGCGCCACTCCACATTTTCTTGAAGAATCCGCCGCGGCCGCCGCATTTTTGGAACTGCGCCGCGCGCAGCGCCTTGCGGCATTCAAAAAACCCCGGCTCTTTTTCCAGCACCTGGTTGAACAGCGTGATGGCGTAATCCCCATTTTCCCGTTGCGCGGCTTCGTTGGCCTTGATGAACAGCAAGCGCGCTTCGCGCGAAACTTCGTTGATGCTTTTCTCTGCCATATTGTTCGCTTGGTTGAATAAAATCGCTTCTGCCGTGGTAAAAATCAACTCCGAAGGCCTTCGGGGTCAACCGCATTGTGCCTTGTGCCGGAGCGCGTGATCCACGAGCACCAGCGCGGTCATCGCTTCCACCATCGGCACCGCGCGCGGCAACACGCACGGGTCATGGCGGCCGCGGCCTTTCAGTGTCGTGTTGCGAAATTGTACATCCACCGTGTCCTGCTCGTGCATGACGGTGGCCACGGGTTTGAACGCGACGCGAAAGAATATCGTCTGCCCGTTGGAAATGCCGCCCTGAATTCCTCCGGAAAAATTCGTCGTTGTAAAAACCTTTCCGCCCCGGGCGCGAAACGGATCATTGTGCTCGCGTCCGGTGAGCGTGATGCCACTGAAGCCGGAGCCGATTTCAAATGCCTTCGACGCAGGCAAACTCAACATCGCTTTGGCCAGATCCGCCTCCAGTTTGTCGAACACCGGTTCGCCCCAGCCGGCGGGAACGCCGCGCGCAATGCCTTCGACGATGCCGCCGACGGTGTCGCCCGCTCGCCGCATTTTTTCGATGAGCCGGATCATTTTTTCCGCCGCCGTCTTGTCCGGGCAACGGACAATGTTCGATTCAATGTCTTTGAGCTTCACCCGGGCCGGGTTTACGTCGGCGACGAGCATCTGGACTTGCTTGACGTAGGCCAGAATCTCGACGCCGTGACATTCGCGCAGGATTTTCTTCGCAATCGCGCCGGCGGCGACGCGGCCAACTGTTTCACGGGCGCTGGCGCGGCCGCCGCCCTGCCAGTTGCGAATGCCGTATTTGGCAAAATAAGTGAAGTCCGCGTGCGACGGGCGGAACTTCGTCTTCATTTCGGCATAGGCTTCGGGGCGGGCATCCTCGTTTTTGACCCACAGACAAATTGGTGTGCCGAGCGTTTTGCCGCCAAACGTGCCGGAAAGAATTTGCACCGTGTCGGATTCCTGACGCGGCGAAACAATTTTGGATTGTCCGGGCCGGCGACGATCCAGATCGGGCTGAATGTCCGCCTCGGTGAGTTTGAGGCGCGGCGGGCAGCCGTCCACAACCACACCCACGCCGCCGCCGTGGGATTCACCCCATGTCGTGATGCGGAACAGTTGCCCGAAGGTGCTGGCCATGCTGGGATAATGCTAAAAAATCACGGTGCGGTCAAATGCGCTGTTATTTTCGGAGGGACGAGTTATTTTGGCGAGTTTGGGACTCGTGTAACTCGTCCCTCCGGGGTAAACTCTCCGCCGCATGAATCGCATCGTGGAACGTTTTGCGCGCCTGAAGCGCGATGGCAAAAAAGGTTTCATCGTCTATATCGGCGCGGGCGACCCGGACCTGGAGGCCACGCGCAAACTGGCACTCACCTTTGACCAGGCGGGCGTGGACGTACTGGAACTGGGCGTGCCGTTCAGCGATCCGCTCGCCGACGGTTTGGTGAACCAACTCGCCGCGCAGCGCGGTTTGGAATCCGGCGCCACACCACCGAAGGTTTTAAAGACCGTTGCCGCGATCCGGCGCGATTCTCAAATCCCGATTGTCCTCTACATTTATTTCAACCTCATTCACCGCGCCGGCCTGAAGCAGTTCATCAAAGCCGCGGCGAAGGCGGGCGTGGACGGCATGCTGGTGCTGGATTTGCCGCCGGAGGAATCGGACAATTACGAATCGCTGATGCGCCAGGCCGGTTTGTGCCACATTTATCTCGTCGCGCCGACGACGCCGGAAGACAGGATTGAGTTTATCGTGAAACGCGGCGCGGGTTTCATTTATTACATCTCGCGCGAGGGCGTGACCGGGATGCAGGTGAAGGTGGCGGCGAACCTGGCGCAGCAGGTCGGCAAAATCCGCAGGCATACATCCCTGCCGGTGGCCGTGGGCTTCGGCATCTCAAATCCGGAACAAGCCGGGCTGGTGGCGCAAAACGCGGACGCCGTGGTGGTGGGCAGCGCGGTGGTGAATCAAATTGCCGAACACGGCCAATCGCCGGAACTGGTGAAACGCGTGGGCGCGTTTGTGAAGTCGCTGGTGTCGGCGGTGAAGGCCATTTGATTTTTTTTAATTATTCGGCGCGGCGCGGGAAGTTGTCTGCCGCGTGGAGTGAGTGATTTATTTCGGATTCTGCTTTTGCCGCTGCTCCTGTTTTTGCGTTGCCGCCTGAATTTGCTCCGGTGTTTTTGGGAGTTGCACGCTGCTGTCAGAAATGGCTGGCAACGAAAGAAAATTGGCGGCTTGGAGCAGGGCGATCTGTTCCTCGGGATCAGTTGTGTTCGCAGCCACGGCTTTCAGAGCGGGGATGGCGTTGGTGCTGCCGAACTGTTTGGTGGCTTCAATGGCGGCTTCCCGGACCTCTTTTTCGGAGTTGGTCAGGTCGGCCAGGATGTTTGAGAGCGATGCCGGATCGTCATTCATGGACCATTGCTGGAGGCGGTCGGTCTCGGCGTCAATGGCGGCCTGACGCTGTTCGGGAGTCAAGACGTTGGTGACTGCCGGCGCGGGCGCGGGCGGAGGGACGATGATCGCCACGACGTTTGAAGCCACGGGGGCCGGAGCCGCAATTTCAGGACCGGCAGGAGGTGCCGCCGTGTTTTCCAAGTGTTGTTTTAAAAACAAGGCCGCGCCCAATACGAGGAACGCCAGCAACAACAGCGCAAAAATGAATTTCGGTCTCATGACGATTTCAAGACAATGGCATCATAAATAAAAAACCAGGACTGGCAATGCCGTCCTGGTTTTTCTTTTCAAGGCCGGATCATTCCGGCAACGAAGAATAAAAATCTATCCACCAAAGAAAAAACGGGAAAACGGCGGACGCCACGTTGCCCGTGGCTTTGCCGGAGCATTTGACGTTTTGCGCGATGGCGGCGTTATTATTCACCGTGTCACTGAAACCATTGGGCGCTGTAAAGTTGACGCTCAAGGTCGTTTTCTGGACGCTGTTGGTGGACACCTTGCCAAAACTCCACGTCAAGCTGCCGTTTCCAAAATCATCCAATTGATTGCCATTGCCATCACTAAAGTAAAATTCAATGCCGGTCAGGTCCGATTCGCTGCCGGCGCGGGTGGTGTCATTTTGGCTGTAACTGCCGATGAGATTCTGCTCGTATATGTTTAGAAAACCATAGTCATACCCGTTTGTGGTAACTGGATCAGTACCAACAAGCGTGAAACTGAAACCGTTTTTGTTGGTGACGATCAGGGCGGCCACGTATTCACCAATATACGGGTCCGGGTCGTAGGAAACATTGTTAGTGTTCAAGTCGTAAACGAAGTAGGATCCCGCCGGAATCTGGTTTGTTTCCGTGACATCCATAAGGGTGCTGGTCACCGTGGGGGAGGCATTCAACAGGCCAATCAGCGACTTGATAGTGATGCTAACCTTTGTCAGCGCCAACTTTGTCGTCGTGCCATTGTCCACCGGGGAGGCGGCATTGTAGCTCACGGTGCCGCTGATGGTCAGATTCACCAGCGGAAACGACACTTGGGCCTTGGCGTTGTAAGCCAGCGCGACTGCGGCCACCACGGCTACGGATGCTAATTTGGTCAGCTTCATGTTTGTTCTCTCCTTTTAGCTGGTTTTCTTTTGTTTGATTGTTTTACCCCTTAATTGATTCCAGTTTCCAGTTTAATAACTCAATTCAGAAACAACTCTACGGTTGCTGATAATTTTGTCAACAATGTATTATGATGTCCGGCGGTTGGGTGCAAGTTGACACTGTATCTGGAGCGTGGCTGTCCCAGCCGCAGCAGATTGAAAGCCATGGTACATTTGCTTGGATTTCACTGCGTTTTTTGCTTTGTGCGTGCTGCGCCTGAGACAGGCGCGCTCCGTCAGTGAGCGCGGTTGCACAGATATAGTGTTCCTTTGCACCCCCGGCGGTTGAGTTCGTCCCGACACTGCCTTGGGAACGAAGATTTCGTCTCGATTGGGACGCCGGCCGGGGCACCGGAACTGGTGAAACGCGTGGGCGCGTTTG
>DLMG01000296.1 GCA_002479245.1 Verrucomicrobia subdivision 3 bacterium UBA7542
GCTTTGCCGGAGGTCGCTGACTGGCTTTGCAAAAATCAAAAAAAGCCTGCAACTGGATGCGGTGGCGGGTCATCTCCTAAAATAATTCCGCCTTTTGCGGCGGGGAGCAGAGGCGGAGCGCGGCAGAAGGTTTGCAGGTTGAGACGGACGTGGCACTTGGCGGCGGCTTTATGCCGATCCCTCAAGCCTGGCTTTGGATTCGGCGTGGTTTTGGATCGTCGGGTCATGCTGTCCACGCCTGATAACAAGACCGGTTTTCATTCTGGGAAGATTTTTGCCTATGCCTTTGCCAGGAACCGGATTAGTTTGAAACCGAAAGTCAGAACGACAGACTGTGCGCCACTTGAATTTTACACGACATTTTTTCCCACTGGCCATCAGGCAATCCGGGCCAGTTCTCTTCGCCATTCTCGCCTTGACCTTGTTCGGCAGGCTGGACGGCTTTGCTCAAGGCGCGAGCGACCTGGAGGGTTCCCGGCCCCGACGGGTCTTGATGTTATTCAGAGAGGCAAGGGACATGCAGGGAAACATCAGGCTGGAACAGGCCGTGCGGGCGGTAATGCAGAAGGCCAGCCCAAACCGGATTGAGTTTTTGACTGAAAATCTCGATGCCAGTCATTTTTCGGACCAAGCACACTTTCGCATGTTCCAGGATTACCTCGGCAAAAAATATGCCGGACAGAAGCTTGATCTCATCCTGGCGTTTCCATCGGGAGACTACAGACTTGCGGACGAGTTGCCGGATGTGTTGTTTCCAGGGGTGCCGGTCGTCTTCGTCGCGGTCAATGAGATGGTGGTGCCGGAGGCGGTCAGCAAGCACGGTATCACCGGGATTGTGCAGCGGTTCGACCTTCGAGGCACACTGGGGCTCATTATGCGTCTGCAACCGGACACGCGGCGCGTGATGGTGATCGGAGGGACATCGGAAGCGGATCGCGCGACGCTTGGCCGGATTGCAGAAACCGCGCAGTTGTTGGAGGGAATTAAATTCGAGTTCTGGACCAACCGACCGATTACGGAATTACCGAAAGCAGTAAAGTCGTTGCCAGAAGGAACGGTGATATTGTTGAGCACGGTTCAGCGCGACGTGACCGGCCAGCGTTTCTTCACGTCACAACTGGCGGAAATGCTGGCGCCTTCGGCCAGTGTGCCAGTGTACGTTCTCAGCGGATGGGCGATTGGTAACGGAGCGCTGGGCGGAGTGGTCGTGGACCCTGAAGACCTTGGCACGCGAACTGGACAACTTGCCCTGCGCGTGCTCGGAGGCATCCGACCGGAAGCCGTGCCCGTCGAGGTGGCGACAAAGGGAACGCCGATGTTCGATTGGCGGGCACTGCGGCGCTGGGGAATCAAGGAAAGCCGCCTGCCTGCCGATAGTGTTGTTCGTTACCGGCCGGAGACTTTGTGGGAACAACATAGAGATTTGATTTTGATATTGCTGGCCGTTTTTCTGGGGCAGGCGGTCACCATCGGCGGACTTTTGGCCCAGCGAAAACAGCGTCGCCGGGCTGAAGCGGAGATATTGAATCAGCGAGTGGAATTGGCGCATGTCACTCGCGTGTCAACGATGGGGCAACTGGCCTCAGCGCTGGCTCATGAGCTGAACCAGCCGCTGGGGGCCATTTTGAGGAATGCGGAGGCAGCGGAAATTCTTCTCCAAAAGGAAAAACCGGACCTGGAAGAAATCCGGGCCATCCTGGAAGACATCCGCAACGACGACCAGCGGGCAGGCAGCGTGATTGACCGTGTGCGATCATTTCTAAAACACCGCAGCCTCGAAATAAAATCTTTGGATCTCGGCGAATTGCTGAGGGAAACCGTCGTGCTGGTTGAGTCCGATGCGCGGGCGCGACATGTCAAAATAAGTTTGCAAATGCCAGAACAATTACCGGCCGTGCGTGGCGACCGCGTGCAATTGCAGCAAGTGTTGTTGAACCTGATTTTGAATGGCATGGATGCGATGGCCGATGTCGCGAAGCCTGGGCGACAATTGACCGTGCGCGTCGAGACAGCAAAAGAGGGCAACGTCAAAGTGTCGGTGAGTGACTGTGGAACCGGAATTCCACTGGAGAAAGCAAAGCACATTTTTGAACCGTTTTTCACCACCAAGCCGAACGGCATGGGCATGGGACTGACCATTTCGCAGACCATTATTGAAGCGCACGGCGGAAAAATCTGGGGAGAAAACAAAGACTCCCGGGGTGCGGTATTCACATTTACACTGCCAGCAAATGAACAGTGATCTATGAATCTCTCATCTGAATCCGGCACGGTTTTTATCGTTGATGATGATGCGTCGTTCTTGAAATCCGTGTCGCGGTTGCTGCGGGCGACGGGTTACAACGTGCTGACTTTTGATTCGGCGAATAAATTTCTCGAACAGCTTGTCCCCGAAATGTCCGGCTGCGTGCTGGCGGATTTGCAAATGCCCGGAATGAACGGTCTGGAATTGCAGGAGGCATTGGCGAAGTCGGCCAACCCGTTGCCGGTGGTTTTTCTTTCGGGGCGGGGGGATATTCCGACGACGGTGCAAGCGATGCGGCGCGGCGCAGAAGATTTTCTGACCAAGCTCAGCCCGAAGGAGAAATTGCTGGACGCGATCAGCCGGGCATTGACGCGCGGGGCGCAGGAGCGGAAGGAGCGCGGGCGGTTGGAAGAATTGCGTGGGCGATTTGACGGGCTAACGGCGCGCGAACTGGAGGTGCTGGAACACGTCATGCGCGGCGAGCTGAACAAGCAAATCGGCGACGATCTGGGAATCAACGAGCGGACCGTGAAACTGCACCGGACGAACCTGACGCGCCGGTTGCAGGTGCGCTCGGTGGCTGAATTGACGCGATTGGTCGAGGCAGCCGGCTTGTTCACCCGAACTCCGAAATAAGAATGGTAGCGCACGCGGCCCGCGTGCCGGTTTGGGCGGCTCGCCCAAACCTTC
>DLMG01000344.1:0-582 GCA_002479245.1 Verrucomicrobia subdivision 3 bacterium UBA7542
TGCGCCTGCGGCGACAAACTGTTGCGCGACGTGTCCCACAGATGCCGCAACAGCGCGTCGAGGATCGCCGCGCGCGCCTGGCAGATTTCGCGCCCGCCTACGCCGGCGCGATGCTGCAGTTTGAGCCGGTGCGTCTCGACCTTGAGGAAGCCTTTGTAGCGGGCGAGTCTTTCCGCCGGGTTGCTGTTCGGCGGTGATGGCAGACGCGCCCTGGCGTCGGCTTCAATTTTTTTGATTAAATCCTGCACGGGTGCACAAATTGCGAGCAAACCGACTTCAAAGCAAGCCACTGTCGCAGCCTCCTTCATTCTCGTCCTCGTCGTCGTCCTCGTTCTCGTAATCGAATCCGGCTCAAAAACCGAGGACGAGGACGAGAACGAGGACGACGACGATTTGGAACAGCGAAACCTTTTCGTTTGCGCGGCGTCTGTTACACTTTGTCCGCGATGCCGGTTCCACCCGATCCCGATGCCGTCCTGATGCTGCGCGTCAAACGCGGCGACCGGGAGGCGTTCGCCGGGTTGGTGGAAAAATACAAGCAGCCGGTGATGAATTTCATCTACCGCTCGCTGCGCGACGAGA
>DLMG01000344.1:761-7984 GCA_002479245.1 Verrucomicrobia subdivision 3 bacterium UBA7542
TGGCTCTTCACCATCGCGCGCAACCTTTGCCTGAACGAGCTCCGCCGCCGCTCGCGCCATGCCGCCGAATCCATCGAGGAAACCCACGCCGACAACGAGGATCAGCCACAGCGGCAGTACGAGGACAAATCGCAGATGGCTCCGCCGGAAAAACTGTTGCAGGGGGAACTGGCCCAAAAAATCAAGGAAGCGCTGGCCGGTCTGCCCGAAAACCAGCGCAGTGCCATTTTGCTCTGCCGGCAGGAGGATTTGAGCTACGAGGAAATCGCCGGCATCCTTGACTGCTCGCTTTCGGCCACGAAATCGCTCATCCATCGCGGCCGCGAAACGCTCAAGGAAAAGCTCAAACGCTACCTGAGCACGGGCGATTGGAGCGGATGAGAAGTAGGCGCCGAGGTAACGAGGCGTAAATACGCTGAGACTTTCCAATGGATTCCGCGGCCTCATGTGGGTGGCTACAGGGTTGGAGCGCTGCGACGCCCTTACTGGCCTGAAATATGGGGGCTAGTGGAACTCGCCCCTCCGAACCAGCGCGGATTGTTCTTGTGCCTTTTGCGCTTCTTTGTGGCTATGCTTGTTGCAGGTCCCGGTTTCAAGACATGAAACGCGCGTTCACATTGATTGAACTGCTGGTGGTGATTGCCATCATCGCCATCCTCGCGGCGCTGCTTTTGCCGGTGTTAAGCCGGGCCAGGGCGTCCGCCAAACGGATTGCGTGTGTCAGCAACGTCCGTCAAATCAATCTGGCCGTTCACCTGTATGCGGACGAACACGGTGACGCCATCGCCAATTACACCAACAGCATTGACCTTGATTACAAGGAAAACATTTTGCCGTACGTGGGACAATCGACGAATTCATCGCCCGACAACACGGTGTTTGCGTGTCCGGCCGACGATTTCGATTTGTCCGGCCCGATGAGCTCGTGGTTTTTTGATCCGTCCAGCGGCCGGGGCTTTTGCCATCAGGCGTGGACGCATTTTTCCAGCTACGGATTCAACGGCCTCGGCACGAACGACGAACCGCATCTGGCGCAAAAACCGTTCGCCTCGGTGCGCGAGCCGCCCCGGACGGTCTTGATTGCGGAAATCTCCGGCGCCATCGGTGTCAGCGCCCACGACCGCCTGCAGCCGCTGCAATTCCAAGATGCCCGCAACGTCTTGAGCTTTGTGGACGGCCACGTCAGCTACCTCAAAATCTATTGGGACGGAGTGCAAGGCATGGACGGTTTTCCCATTTTTTACGAACCGCCCTCCGGCTACGAATACAAATGGACGGGGAATTGATTTTCGTCAGTTTCGGAGGGCGGAGCGCTGCGACGCCCTGACGGCGCTCCGGAGCGCGAGTTGTCTCAACTCGCAGCGTGGGGATGGGATGGACGGCGAAAATTATCAGGCGACGTTTGTTTGCGGACATGCTGCGGCTTGAGACAAGCCGCGCTCCGAAAGAGCGGGCGGTCCGCTGGCAGTTGTAGCGGCGGTCGGCAGACCGCCGCATTGCTTCGAGAAAAATGATGAGTGCGGCTTTCTGCCGAAAGCCGCTACACCCCGGTTGGAAATGAAAATTCCCCGTCGCGTCCGGCATGGTTGCGGCGTAGTTTTCCATCATGCTGATGACGTTGGATCAAATAGTCGAAGAAGCGAGTCATTTGCCGCGCGAACAGGTGGCCGAAGTGGTGGATCGGCTCACGTCCGCATTGCACACCGACGTTGAGCCGAAGATTGAAGCCGCTTGGAAACAGGATACCCGCCGCCGTCTCGCCGAATTGGCAAACGGCGAGGTTCAGGCCGTTCCCGGTGAGGTTGTCAGCAGCCGTATTCGCAAAATCGTGGGGCGGTGAAACCGCACGCCTTCCATCCCGAAGCGGCGGAGGAATACGCGGACGCCGCCAATTACTACACCCGGATTTATCCCGAACTTGGCGGTCGTTTCTTCGATGAAATGGAGCAGATCATTTAGGACATCCGCCGCGAACCAAAACGCTTCCGCCGGTTTGCCCCTCCTGCGCAACGGCATTTCTCAAATGTTTTTCCGTATGCGGTAATTTACGTTGAGCAACCCGACCGCATCTGGATTTTGGCGATGATGCACCTCAAACGCCGTCCCGGTTATTGGAAGGGCCGGGTTTAATTTTCAGCGCCGTAGGCGCGGCATCTTTGTAGAATCACGCATTCATTAATCTCCAAAGCTCCGTAGGAGTGGCATAAGGCATGGGAGACGATGTCGCTCCTACGGAGCTTGATTGGTTTTGGGGATTTGAAACTACAAATATGCCGCGCAGACGGCGCTACGGAGCGCGAGTTGTCTCAACTCGCAGCGTGGGGATGGGATGGATGGTGAAAATTATCAGGCGATGTCTGTTTGCGGGTGTGCTGCGGCTTGGGACAAGCCGCGCTCCGAAATGGCGGTCGGCAGATGCCGCATTGCTTCGAGAAAATGATGAGTGCGGCTTTCTGCCGAAAGCCGCTACACCCCGGTTGGAAACGAAAATCGGCCACGAGTCGTCGACAGGAGCGAACGGGACATCTGACAAGTTTGAAATCAAGATTTCGCTGCTAAAATTCCTTTTGGAGGAAGCAAATAGAATTTCAGTCGAAAATATCTCAAGCTCAGATTGGGATTCGCAGACACAGCGTATTCCAACGACAAATCTTCCTTGTGTGAAAGAATCAAACCGTGAACTGGTTTCCCTTTCGCAATTTCGTATATCACCCAACCTACATACCCAGAAATTTGGCCGATAGCTTCACGGGCAGCCTTTCCGCGTTTTAATTCAATGACGAGAAAACTGCCATCCAAACGGCAACAAAGTAGATCAATAATGCCAATATCTGTGGGATATTGCCTGCCTTTGTGTTTATCCTCATCAACGTAAAGCCTGAGTCCCGGCTCTATCAACTCAAGGTTGCTTTCAAGAAAATCTTCAAGCTGTTTTTCAAGACTGATGGGAATTTCATTATTGAGTTCTGGCTGACTGATTTGAATGCTTTCTACAGTTACAGCCTTAGTTGTGCTTTCGGGAATCAAATGGAGAACAGGACAATTATCCTGAATTTCTTTTGGGTCAAATTTGACCAAGATACGCGTTCCAGCTTGAACATCGTTACTATTGAACCAATTATTCAAAGCGCCCCAGATTTGGGTGCTGTGATGCTTTCGAGCAAAAGTTTTTCTCCCCGAACCATCAATTATTACAAATTGGGCGCGGTGCTGAATATGATCGAAATAATTACCATATCGGTTGTCGGCATCATCTTTAAGATTTAGATAATTAAAATTAGCTTCAGAATCAGAAATTGTCCGCCGAAATTCAATTGGTTCCATACTTAGTCCTTAATTTTTTCATTTATCCCGCTTCAAAAGAAATTCCGCCAGGGCTTCGAGGGCAACGGCCTTGCCTTTGAAAATCTTCAGTGCGGCGAAGGCCTTGGCCGTCAGTTGCTCCGCAATCTGCCGTGATTTTTCCAGGCCCACAATCGCTGGGTAGGTTGCTTTTTGCGCCTGCGTGTCTTTGCCCGCCGTTTTGCCAAGCTGCTCGCTGGTCTGCGTCACGTCCAGGATGTCGTCAATCACCTGGAACGCGAGGCCGACGTGATAGCCGAAATCCGTGAGCGCCTTGAGTTGGGCCGCCGTGCAATTGGCGCTCATGCCGCCCAGCCGCACGGAACAGCACA
The DNA here is from genome assembly GCA_002479245.1 of Verrucomicrobia subdivision 3 bacterium UBA7542. GTDB lineage: Bacteria > Verrucomicrobiota > Verrucomicrobiia > Limisphaerales > UBA11358 > UBA11358. The sequence goes on from DLMG01000344.1 coordinate 4,436, forward strand.
GCAACGCCGACGTTTTGCGCTCATGGATGTAGCGCAGTTCGTCCACGGAAAGCTTTCTGCCTTCGCCTTCGAGGTCCGCCACCTGACCGGCGACGAGTTGCAGCGAACCGGAAGCCTTCGCAATTTCCAAAATCAAATCACGGTGCGTATAGCGCGGCCATCCCCTGCTCTGCGCGGCGATTTCAAACGCCTGCGTCAACAGCGCGTCACCCGCCAGCACGGCGATGCCGTCGCCGAACACCTTGTGGTTGGTCGGCTTGCCGCGCCGGAAATCGTCATTGTCCATCGCCGGCAGGTCGTCATGGATGAGCGAGTAGGTATGGATGCACTCGACGGCGCACGCCAACGGCAGGGCGTCGGCTTCGCGTCCGCCGCAGGCCGCCGCCGCCGCGAGGCAAAGCGCGGGGCGCATCCGCTTGCCGCCGGCAAAGAGCGAATAGCGCATGGCTTTGTGGATGGTTACGGGCCGGGTTTTGTCGCTGGGCAGGAATTTATCGAGCGCGGCGTTGACGGTTTTGGTGCGCGTGGCCAGGAATTGCTGCAAATTGAATTGGGTCTTTGCGGACATGACGGTTTGTTTTAGAAAACGCCTCCAACCGGCGCAAGTTTTAAGGGGATTTTATTTGCAGCGGCGCTCGGTAAGCGCCGGTGAAATCAATGGCGATGGTCGCAGACCGCCGCTACAACCCGATAATGCCCGCTTTCGATCACGCGGTCGGGGACATATCGCTTTTCAAAACCACGAAAAAGTCGCAGCCCTGGCCGGGCGCGCTTTTCACTCCAATGTGTCCGCCATGCGACACGGTGATTTCCCTGGCGATGGACAGTCCCAGTCCGGCCCCGGACTGGGGCTGGCCGGGCACACGGAAAAAACGATCAAAAATCCGGGTGTGATATTCTTCCAGAATGCCGGGGCCCTGGTCGGTGACGCTGAATTCAACGTTATTATCTTTAACCAGCCTGGCCCCCAGAATAATCTCGCCGTTGGCGGGTGAATGCTTGATGGCATTGGAGAGGAGGTTGGTGAAAACGTGATTGATGCGTTGCCGATCCACCGGGACGGCGGGCAAATCCGGATCAATCATGAAGTTCACATTCAAACCCTTGGCCGAAAATTTGCTGGCCATTTCCTTCATTACACCGGTCAGCAACTCGGCCGGGGCAACCGGCTCCTTGCGCAAACTGTCGTTCCCTTCCTCCAATCGGGCGAGATCGAGCAGATCGTTCAAAATCCGCAACAGCCGTTCCGTGTCGTTCCGGGCCGCCTGGAGCAATTCGTCCTGCTTCGGCGTAAGCGCCCCGACGGTTTTTTCGAGCAAAATGTGCAGCACCATCCGCACGCTGGTCAGCGGACTTTTTATTTCGTGGCTGACCGTTGCGACGAGATCGGTTTTGGTGGCATCCAGCAGGCGGAAGCGGGTGACATCGTGCAAAACCACCGCCACCCCGAACAGCGCGTCCTCCTTGTTTCGCATGGCCAGGACGCGCGGCAAAAAAAACTCGTCGTCGCCGTTGATCCGATAGGTGATTGCTTCGTTGAAGCTGTTCGGGAGAAAATTTTCGCCGCTGGCGAGAGTATTTCGGGCGATGGCTTGCAGCCGGTCGGGCAGTTGACCTTCCAGGTGGAGGCTGGATGCCAGACCATCCGCCGCCGGGTTTTTTAATTCGATGCGTCCTTCCTTGTCCAAAACAAAAATCGGGTCCGGAAACGAAGCGAGCGTCGCTTCCATTGTGCGATGGAGGCGGACGATTTTCTCCGTGATGCTTTGGCGGTATTCCTGAAGTTGGGCCGCCATTTTGTTGAACGCCTGGGCCAGTTCCCCCAGTTCGTCCCGCGTGGCAACCGGCACGGGTTGATCCAGCCGGCCTTCGCCCAATTCGCGGGTCGCCCGGGTCAACAATTGAATCGGCTCCAAAATCGAGCGGCCAAGTTGATAACCGGCATAGGCGGAAAAAAGCAGCGCGAGAACCGTGCCGAAGATCATGAAGCGCGTGACCTCCTGGGTGATGTTCCGAATGTTCTGGCTGGTCGCCAGCATGGCCTTGTGGTTTAGATCGTGGATTTTCTGCAACAGCAGGTTTATCGTTTGCCCGCTCGGCACAACGTCCCGTTCATACACCTGCCGCTGGTTTTCCGGACTGTCGAGGGAGGTGATGGTGTCAACCGCCTTGAGAAAAGCCTGGTAATTGGTCGCCACATTCAGGCTCAAGGGCTTTTCCCCGGGCAGCGTGCTGTCCCTGATCAGCAAGTCGAGGTTGGTCTCAAAATGTTTCCGGTATTCGATCAAGGCATTTTTGTTGCTGACGCGTGGCCCGGCGATCACCCACGACACCTCCCGATCCATTCCCGCCAGGGCCAGACTCATGGCCGATGCCGCGGTGAAACTCCGGTAACTGTTCGTCACGGAGGCATCAACGACATTGGCCAGGCGGGCAAAGAGCACGATGGCATAAACGCCGACGGCCAGCAGGATGACCACGAACGGCGTCAGATAAAGGAACAATCGGGTACGCAACATGGTGCGGGAACAGGTTATCCGTCCTGAACGTGCGGGGCACGGGCTATTTCTTTCTTCTTGCGATGCAGCGTGTCCCGGCTGATGCCCAAAATCCTCGCGGCTTCACTCATCGTGGCCGCCTGTTTCATCACCCGGGCGATATGTTCGGTTTCGATTTCCATCAGGGACACCTTCGCGCCGATTTGAACTCCGGGTGCCGGCGCTTGCGGGGAACCGGGGAAAAGTTTTTCCGGCAAATCCAGCAGATGAATTTCGTTGGTATCGGCCAGAATGACGGCCCGTTCAACGACGTTGCGCAATTCGCGCAGGTTGCCCGGCCAGGCATATTGGCGCAGGACCGCTTCCGCTTCCCCGGAAAAGCCTCTGAGACGTTTGCCGCATTGCCTTGAGAAAAACTGAAGGTAACGCTCCGCGATTTTCAGCAAATCGCCCGGGCGCTCCCGCAGGGGCGGTATGGGGACGGCAATGACATGGAGCCGGTAATACAAGTCGTCCCGGAAACGCCCTTCTTGAAGGGCTTTTTCGAGATTCCGGTTCGTCGCGGAAATCACCCGCACATTGGCGCGGCGCGTCTTTGCTTCCCCGACGCGTTCATATTCCTTCTCCTGCAACAACCGCAGCAACTTGGGCTGTATCTCCAGCGGCATTTCCCCGATTTCATCGAGAAACAGCGTGCCGCCATCCGCCAGCGCGACCTTGCCCACCTTGTCGGCCACCGCGCCGGTGAATGCGCCCCTGGCATGGCCGAACAATTCGCTCTCCAACAACTCCCGCGACAGGCTCGGACAACTCACGGTCACAAAAGCGTTGTCCTTTTGCGGACTGCTTTCATGCAGCGCGCGGGCCACCACGGTTTTCCCCGTGCCGCTTTCACCCAGCAGCAGAATGGTTGCGGGTGTCGCGGCGGCCTTGAACGCCAGATCGAGCGCCTTTTGCATCGCCGGCTCGCAAGTGGTCAGGTCGGCCGTCAAGGTGTCAGCCAAAATGCGGGACTCCAGTTCCGCCACGCGGCTCCGGAGCTTGCGGGCCT
>DLMG01000425.1:0-778 GCA_002479245.1 Verrucomicrobia subdivision 3 bacterium UBA7542
ATCGTTGCCGGATTTTTGAACATGCAACCAGCGCTCGGCGCGGCGGGCTGCGATTCCCAGCGCTTCTCGTTGAACGCCTTCATGCGCTGCTCGATTTCCCCGCGCGGCGCGGGCCGGCATTTGAACACGACGCCCAGTGCAATGTTCGTTTTCAAGGCACCGCAACCGCGATATTCCACCGCCATTTCCTTCGGCGCGAGTTCGCGCACATGGCCGGCAAAATCCATCAGGCGCACCGACTCCACAGCATCGAACGTCGCGCCACCCATCGCGCCCGCGTTCATGCGCAACGCACCGCCGACGCTGCCGGGAATGCCTTCGAGAAATTCCACGCCGCTCAAGCCATTCCGCTTCGCCTCGACCGCGACATTTTTCAGCTTTGCGCCCGCGCCGCAACACAGGCGTTCGCCGTCAACTTCAATGCGGCTGAAATTCGCCTGGGCCAGACAAATCACCACGCCGCGAAAGCCGCCATCGCGCACAAGCAGGTTCGAGCCGCGGCCAATCACAAAAAACGGCAGGCGGCGTTCGCCGCAAAATTTCACCACCCCGGCCAGGTCCTCCTCCGACGCCGGTTGGACATACACGTCCGCCGGACCGCCAACTCGCAAGGTGGTATACATTGCGAGCGGCTCGTCGCAACAAACGAGCGTCTCGCGCGAAACACGTCCAACCAGTTCATCGGCAATTTTTACTCCGGCTTTCATCGGTCGTTCCTCCGGGGAAAAGCGGCGGAGGGCCGCCGCCCGTCCTCCGTAGCAGTACTGCGGAGGGTGGA
>DLMG01000425.1:831-8788 GCA_002479245.1 Verrucomicrobia subdivision 3 bacterium UBA7542
AGGGTGGACACTCCAAAACGCTGCGCGTGACACGATGATTCTTGAAATACGCGAAGCGTCATGGACTGCGCCAGCCCTCTGGCGCTTTGCCAGAAAACAAAAGATTTGCCGAATTTCCGCATGAACTTTTGAACACGAATGACAATATAAACCGCCATGGAATTGGTCAGTGTCATATGCCTGGCGACACCGACGGTTTCGCGGACTTATCGGCGCAGCCGCAGGAACATTTTGGCGACTGTGCCGCTGCCGGCCCTGGTTGCCGCGCAATGGCAGCCAGCATGATGTCCGCAATCTGCTCCGCCGCCTTCGGCGCATGCCATTGCGCCAGCGCGGCTTGAATATTTGCGCGGGCGGCCGCGTCTTCAACCAGTTCACGCAGCAAGGCGGCAACTTTCTCCGGTGTCGCATTTTTTTGTTCGAGCAACTGCGCCGCGCCGGTCGTTTCAAAAGCCTGGGCGTTGTAAAATTGGTGATTGTCCGCGGCGGCGGGATAGGGAACGAGCAGCGACGGCAGGCGCATGGCGGCGATTTCCGCAAGCGACGAGGCGCCCGCCCGGCTCACTGCGATTGTTGCCGCCCCCAGCGCCAGATCCATTTCGGCGAGGAAGGGCTTGACCGCAGCCTTGAAGCCGCGCGCGTCGTAGGCCGCTTTCACTTTTTCCGCGTCGTTCGGACCGGTGAGATGCAGCCATTGCCAGGTCGGGGCGCGGTCGCCAAGCGATGGAAGCGCGGATAAAATCAGGTCGTTAAGGCCGCTGGCGCCCTGGCTCCCGCCCATCACCAGAATGGTCGGACGGCGCGGATCAAGCCTGAACAGGGCGCGATAGACTGCGGCATCGCCCGGCTGAAATTGTGAACGGACGGGAGTGCCGGTGGTGGTCACCTTGCGGGCGCGAAGGCGCGCAGCCGCCGACGGAAAACCGACGAACGCCTCATCCACAAACCGCGCGAGAAAACGGTTGGCCCGGCCGGGAATGGTGTTGGATTCGTGGAGGAAAGTTTTGGCGCCAAAATCCTTTCCGACCCAGATCGGCGGCGCGCTGGTGAATCCGCCCATGGCGAGAACGGCGGCGGGACGGCGTTGGCGGAAAATTTTCTTCGTGGCGAACAACGATTTCACAAAACTGCCGGCGAAGGAGAAATAATTCCGATTTTGCAACGCGATGGCGGGCAGTGTGAAAATTTCCATGCCGCGAGCGGATTTCACGGCTTCCTGGTCCACGTCCTTGGGCGAAACCAGCAGGGCCACGGCGCAGCCGCGTTTCTGAAGTTGTTCCGCCACCGCCAGACCCGGAAACAGATGCCCGCCCGTGCCGCCGCAGGCGATGGCGACGAAGGGCGTGTTGACTCCGGATGAAGTCATGTGGCTTTGGCGGCGAATGGATTTTCGTCAATTACCGCGGTCGTGGCCCGAACCTTTTCCCGCGCGGGCGCCTGACGGGCGATGCTGAACAACAGACCCACGCCCGTGAGCATGGCCAGCAGATTCGAGCCGCCGTAGCTGATGAATGGCAGGGGCAGGCCCTTGTTCGGCAGCGCGCTGGTGACGACGCCGATGTTGATGGCGGCCTGAAGGCTGATTAAAAACGTGACCCCGGCCGCCAGCAAACTGCCAAACGGGTCGCGCGCACGGAGCGCAATGTAAATTCCGCAAATGGCGATGACGACAAACGCCAGAACGACGAGCAGCGTCGCGATCAAACCGAGTTCTTCGCCGATGATTGAAAAAATAAAATCGGTGTGATCTTCCGGAACGAAACCGAGCTTTTGCCGTCCGTTGCCGAGACCGAGTCCCGTCCAGCCGCCGGAGCCAAGAGCAATCATGGCCTGATACGCCTGATAACCGACGCCGTCCTTGTGCTGTTCCATATCCCACCAGCCGAAAATGCGCCGCAGGCGCATTGGGTCGTGCAGGAGGGAAACTGCCAGGCCGGCCACACCGAGCAGAACGGGCAGAACAATACATTTCAAACGGACACCGGCGATGAGCAGCATCATGCCGCTGACCGCGGCGAGCAGAATCGTTGTGCCGCGATCCGGTTCAACAAAGACCAGACCGAGCGTCAGCGCGATGAGCGCGCCGGGGAAAAGGATGCCGCGTTTCCAGGTCTGCATCTGCCGCTGGTAACGGTCGCCATACCACGCGAGCATGATGATGAGCGCGATTTTTCCGAGTTCGGACGGTTGAAAGCGCACGCCGTGGAAATCGAACCAGCGGCGCGCGCCATTGATTTTTCTGCCGATGTGCGGAACGAGCACCAGCAGGAGCAATAGCAGCGCGAGAATGAAAATCGGCGCGGCGATTTTTTTGAGCAATTGATAATCGAGGGCGGTCGCCGTCACACACAGGGTAAAGCCGAACGCGCACCAGATGAGTTGCATCATCAGGTAGTGCCCGCCGACTTGCGTCACACTCGAGCTGTAGAGCATCACCAGCCCCAGCGCCAGCAGGGCGGCGACGCAAAATGCCAAAGTTGTGACGGCGACTTTCATTTCAATGCCTCAAAATCCCGCAAAGCGGGACCAGCCGCTATCAGTCCGGCGCTTATTGACCGGCAGGTGCGGGCGCAGGCGCAGGTGCAACCGGAGCCGGCGCTGGGGCCGGAGCCGCAGCTTCGCCTTTTGCCGGAATCTTCAGCTTCTGGCCGACCTTGATGTGGTCGGTGTTCAGATTGTTTTCGGCTTTGATCGCCTTCACGGTTGTGCCGTGCGCCTTCGCAATCTTCGTCAGCGAATCGCCGGATTTCACCGTGTAAGTTTCGCCGCCCATGCCGGTGTCGGGCGCGACGGAAGCGCCGTTCGCTGCCGGGGCCGTGCCGCCGGCCGGAATGGTCAGTTTCTGTCCGACTTTCAACTTGGTCGGCTCAACGCCAGGGTTGGCCGCTTTAAGCGCACTGAGCGTCACGCCATTCTTCTTCGCAATTTTTGCGAGCGTGTCGCCATGGACGATGACGTATTCGGTCCCGGATGGCGCCACGGGCGGCTGCACCACGACCGGCGGCGGAGCCACGGGCGGATTGGAGGCAACCATCGGCGGCGGATTCGTGTCCACGACCACCGTGTTGGTGTCAACCGGTGGCGGGTTTTCCGCTTCGGTGTTCTGTTCGCGTTTGCAGCCCTGAATGAGCATTGCGGTCAGGCCGACAACTCCGACCACGAGCACGCAAAACACGCCGAGTTTCATGCGTGAACGGCGTTTGCTTTGCTGCTCCAATAGGGAGCCTTTGGGTACGAATGGGTTCGGATTATTCATTGATTTGGCGCTGATGGCGTCCTTTCTTCGAGGTTGGTTGATTTTTTCCGCAGCGAAATTTTCCCTCGGCAAATTTCACGGCGCGTTAAATTCATTTTGTTCATTGGCGACGGGCTGAAGGCGTCGCAAAATTTCAAACCGGCTGGTGAAACGAACACTCCGCCGGCCATTGCGCGTCTGGCCACTTCCGGCAAAGTTATTAACAGCCGGAGGCCGCTTGTGCAAGGAGCAAAGCGACCGGTCAAAACTTCATTAGGGTCCAATGTCAGTGTCATTTCTACCTCAGTTTCAGCGTCGCCAGGGCAACAACCGCAAACAGCACGCACAAAATGTAAAATCGCATCACCACCTGTGACTCGTACCAGCCCTTTTTCTCGAAATGATGATGCAGCGGCGCCATCAAAAAAATCCGTTGGCCGGTGCCGTAAAACTTTCGCGTGAAGCGAAACCAGCCGGTTTGCAAAATCACCGAAACGGCTTCCAGCACGAACACGCCACCCGCAATCACCAGCACGAATGGCTGATGAATCAGCACCGCGATGATGCCGAACGCGCCCCCGAGCGCAAGCGACCCGGTGTCGCCCATGAACACCTGCGCCGGATGACAGTTGAACCACAAAAAACCAAGGCCCGCGCCGATCATTGCCGCGCAGAACACCGTTAATTCGCCGGCGCCGGGCACATAAGGAATTTGCAAATAGCCCGCCGCCTTGATGTTGCCCGCCACGTACGTGAACACGAGAAACACAAATGCCACAATCAGCGTGCAGCCAATCGCCAGACCGTCGAGGCCATCCGTCAAATTCACCGCATTCGAGCTGCCGACAATCGCCAGCACCACCACCAGCAAACCAAACAGGCCCGCGCCCGTTGCCACCGGGTGTTTGCAAAACGGAACCATGACCTCCGAAACCAGTTTGGTCGTCGAAGGCGTCATCCATAAATAGACGGCAATAAAAGCTGCCAGCGCGAATTGCGCCACCAGCTTGACGCGCGGCGGAGTGCCCCCGCCGGTTTGCTGGATGATTTTTGCGTAATCGTCGTAAAATCCCAGCCCCGACAGCACCAGCACCGAAAGCAGCGTCAGCAGCACCAGCTTGTTGTCCAACTGCGTCCACAGCACGGTGGAAAAAAACAACACCGCCACAATCAAAATACCGCCCATCGTCGGCGTTCCTTTTTTGCTCAAAACCCGCGCGGCCAGACCGCCGGCCTCCTCGGCCCGGTCCGCATAGTCCTGTCCGAATTTCAACTGTTTCAGCCAGTGAATGATTCTCGGACCCAGCCACCAGCTCAGCAGCAACGCCGTGATTGCCGCGCCCGCGCTCCGCACCGTGATGTAACGAAACAACCGCAATGCCGAGAGGTGGCCCGCCCAGTGCGTTCCCTTCGACCAATCGAGCAACAGTTGGCTCAAATAATAAAACATTGTTCCAGTTCACGACTTTTCCGATTTTAGCGTCCCGGCGATGCGCTCCAAACGCAACGCCCGCGACGCCTTGAATAAAACCACATCGCCCGCCTTCAAAAAACCCTTCACCGCCTTCATCGCCGCTTCCACGTCCGCAAACTCCATCACCCGATTCAATCCCGCTTCGCGCGCCGCCTGCGCCGTGACCGGCGCCATTTTGCCGATGACAAACATTTGCCCGATGCCAAGCTCCGCCGCGCGGCGTCCGACCTCCGCGTGCGCCGCTTCGCTGTGCGCGCCCAGCTCGTTCATGTCGCCGAGCACCGCCACGCGCCGGCCCTGCAACGGCAAATCGCAAAGCGTTTCCAGCGCCGCGATCGTCGAATCCGCGTTCGCGTTGTAAGCGTCGTCGAGCACGCGCACGCCGCCCGCCTCCCAAAATTGCATACGCATCTTCGCCGGCTGGCATTCGGCCAGGCCGTCCCGCACCGCGGGACGGCCCAGGCCTAGTTCCTCACTGACCGCAACCGCAAACAAGGCGTTCGTCACCTGATGCCGCCCCAATAAATTGATTCGATACTCGCCGCTAAATTCAGCCTTGGGCGCGTCCACGCGAAAGGTCACGCCGTTCTTGTCCAGGCGGATCGAACGCGCCCGCCAGTCGTTTTTTTCACCGAGTCCGACGCGCACGACCGTCGCGCGCGTGCGCCGGATGACCTGCTCCGTCCATTCACTGTCACCGTTGACAAAGAGCCTGCCGTCCGCCGGCAACAATTCCGCGAGCCAGCCTTCTTCCTGCGCCACGCCCGCCAGGTCGCCAAAAAATTCCAGATGCTCGCGGCCAATGTTCGTCAGCACGCCGTATTTCGGCTGGATCATTTTCACCAGCGGCGCGAGTTCGCCCGGATGATTCGTGCCCGCTTCGAGCACCGCGGCCTGGTGCGAATTTTCCAGGCGCAACAACGTCAGTGGCACACCGATGTCATTGTTGAAACTCGCCTCGCTCCAGACCGTGGCCAGCGTTGGCCGCAACGCCGACGCGATCAATTCCTTCGTCGTCGTCTTGCCGTTGGAGCCGCCAACGGCGATCACCGGCAAATCAAATTCCCGCCGGTACGCCGCGGCGAATTTTCCGAGCGCCGAGCGCGTGTCATCCACGACGAGCACCGCGCATCCCGGCAACGGCGCGGGAACTTTTTTTCGTTCCACGACGACGGCGGCAACGCCTTTAGCCGCGACTTCGTTCAAGAAGTCGTGGCCGTCAAAGCGCTCGCCCTTGATGGCGAAAAACAGGTCGCCCGGCTTCGCCTGCCGTGAATCAATGCCGGCGCGTTGAACGGGCGTTTCCGCCGGCCCGCGCCTGAGTTCGGCGGCACAGGCATCGGCGACAAATTTCAAAGAGCGTGTTTCCACTGCAAATTCACTTTAGCAAAAAGGTCGCGGTGACAACGGCGGTGATGGTTTTCTGGCGCGAGGTCGTGTCATTCTCGCCCTGCCAACTCGTCCGCGTTTCGTGTTGCGGCGTAATTTGAAAAATGCCCTGGTCCGCGTCGTGCAGCCGGGCGATGACGCGGCCGCCCTGCGTGGCAATTTGCCCGGCGCGCGCGCGAGCGTCCTTCGTCGCCTCGGCCAGCATCTCGATTTTTGTCTCGCCGGCCTTGGTGTAAATAAACTGCGGCGGCGCGACAGTGAAAATCACGCCCTGCTCCACTAGCGGCGTGGTGTCGAGCTTGTCGAGCCGGTCCACGTCGGCGGATTCCACCGACACGCTCTGGTTCAGACGATAGCCGGTCGTCCGCTGCTGCGTCCAACCGTCGGTGGATTTATGCGTCGCCTTCAATTCCTCAATGCCAATCGGCGCAAAGATGAAATTCGTCACGCCCGCGTCGCGCAGGAATTTTTCCACGAGCGCGTGGTTCGTCCGAATTTTGTGCTGCGCATCGAGCAGCATTTCCGCCTCGACCAGAAAACTGCCGGACCAGATGGCGAGATCGGCCCCGATGTTTTTTTGCACCGAGCCTTTGACGATGATGAACTGTGAATTTTTGATTTTGCCCCACGCGCTGGTGCCAAGCATCGCAGAGAACACCAGCCCGGCGGCCAGAAAAAGTCCGGCGATCATGCCAAACAGTTGTGGACGGGAATTGTTCATGGATTTTGAGTTGAATGTGAACCGCCGGCCGCCACGAGCGGCGGCGACGATGCCGCCGGTTGCAAATTTTTGTCCGCCGGAATGTTCAAATAACTTGCGCAACGTTCGGCAATTTCCTTGAAGACCGGCCCGCAAACCTGGCCGCCGTAATAACCTTCCTTCGGCTCGTCCATCACAACCGAGATGCAAAGCTCCGGGTTGTCGGCCGGGAAAAATCCGACGAACGAAGCATAGAATTTATGTTCGGCGTAGGCGCCATTCTCGACTTTTTGCGCCGTGCCGGTCTTGCCCGCGCCGGTGTAATCTTTCATCGCCGCGCCGGGCGCCGTGCCGTCCGGCGTCACGACGGTTTTGAGCGCCTCCACCATTAATTTATCCGTGGATTCGCTGACGACCTGCCGCACGCGCTGCGGCGAATATTGCTCCACCACGTTCCCATTGCGGTCTTCGAGACGATTCACCAGCATCGGCCGCATGAGCCAGCCGTCGTTCGCCAGCGCGCTCATGGCCATGATCATTTGCAACCGCGTCACCGCGATCCCCTGTCCCATCGGAATTTGCGCGATGGAAACCTTGCTCCAGTCTTTCACCGGATATAAAATTCCCCTGGCTTCGGCCGGCAGGGAAATGCCCGTGCGCTGGCCAAACCCAAAATCCCGCACGTAATCGTAAAGCCGGCCCTCACCCAGGCGGATGCCGATCTTCGCCGCGCCGATATTCGACGATTTCGTGATGATGCTTTCGGTGGTAAGAATTCCAAACGGTTCGTGGTCGTGCAAAACCCGGCCGGCAAAGGCAAAATGCCCCTGCTCGCAATCAAACGTGTCCGCCAGGCGCACGGCGCCTTCGTTCAACGCCCCGGATACGACGACGATTTTGAACGTCGAGCCGGGTTCCATCACGTCGCTGATGACGCGATTGCGGCGCGCATCAGCGGACGAAGCCCCGGGATTGTTCGGATCAAAATTCGGCAGCGTCACCATCGCCAGAATCTCGCCCGTGCGCGGACGCGTGACGACGGCGGTGATGCTGATGGGCGTGTGTTTTTGCAGCGCGTCGGCCAGCGCAGTTTCCACGATGTGCTGAATCGCCGCGTCAATGGTGAGCACCACGTTCAAGCCGTCGCGCGCCTGCACGT
>DLMG01000169.1 GCA_002479245.1 Verrucomicrobia subdivision 3 bacterium UBA7542
TGGAAACACCCTCCGTTGGGATTAACCGTAGCAGACATTTCTTGTCATCCTGACTGACCGCGAGAGGTGGAGCTGAATTAAACATGCCGTGGTGGGTTGAAAAGTTTTCCCACCTTCGCTTTCACCGCTTCATCCATCTTGATGAGTGGCGGCCAGGTGCGTTTGAAACCTTCGCCCGGCAGTTTCTTTGTAGCGTCAATGCCGGAAGTCAGTTGAGGGTTCATGGTTGAGGGTTGAGAGCCGGGTTAGCGGGTGCCGCCGTATAACGAATCGATTTTCCGGCGGATTTCGTCGCTCATTTTTATCAGTGGGGGCCACCCGCGCTTGAATCCCTCTCCCGCCAGCTTCTTTGTGGCGTCAATTCCCAACTTTGTTCCAATTGCCATTTCAGAAGTTGCGTGATCCAGAACGTCCGCCGGTCCTTTTGTAAAAATGGAATCACGCTGAGGATCCGTATTCGCGCAGAGGCGGAACAGGACTTCGCGGGTGTTGTGCACGTCCACGTCGTCGTCCACCACCACGATGTATTTGGTGAACATCATCTGCCCCATGCCCCAAAGGCCGTGCATGATTTTGTAGGCCTGCATCGGGTAGCTCTTTTTGATGCTCACAAAAACAAGATTGTGAAAAACGCCTTCCGCCGGCAGCGCAATGTCCACGATTTCGGGAAAATTCATTTTGAAGACCGGCAGGAACAGCTTCACGCTTGCGCCGCCGATGTAAAAATCCTCCATGGGCGGAATGCCGACAATCGTCGCCGGATACACCGCGTCCTTGCGGTGCGTAATGGCGGTGACGTGAAAAACCGGATACGGCTCAGGCAACGTGTAATAGCCGGTGTGGTCGCCGAACGGTCCTTCCTCCCGCAACGGCTCAGTCGGGTCCACGTAGCCTTCGATGACAAAGTCCGCGTTGGCGGGAACTTCGAGGTCGTTGGTTTCGCATTTGACGAGTTCGACGGATTTTTTGCGGAGATAACCCGCCAGCAGGAATTCGTCGAGGCCGTCCGGCAGCGGTGCGGTGGCGGCAAAGGTGAACACAGGATCGCCGCCGATAAAGATGCTCACGGGCATGCGCGTGCCGGTTTCGTAATAGCGTCGTCCATGCCGCGCGCCGACTTTCTGGAGCTGCCAGTGCATGCCGGTGGTGCGGTTGTCATAAATCTGGATGCGGTACATGCCGACGTTGCGTTCGCCGGTGTCGGGATCTTTCGTCACGACACAGGGCAGCGTGATGAAACGTCCGCCATCGAGCGGCCAGCATTTCTGAATTGGAAGATTCAACAATGTGGCACAGGCCTCTGGCCTGTGAACTGACCCAACTCCCTTCTGCCCACACAGGCTGGAAGCCTGTGCCACGGAAGAATTAGTTGGAATACACAGACCGGAGGTCTGTGCCACGGGCCACGGCTCGGTGCGCGTGGACGGGGCGTCGAACTTCTTCACCACTTCCTTGCATGGGCCGTCCTTGACGAGTTTTGGCTTGGCGTGGCGCAGGTCGAGGGCCTGGCCGAGCAGCTTGATGGCTTCGCGAAAACTCGTCGGCGGCTTGGCCTTCATCAGCGAACCGAGTTCGGCGGCGACTTCGTCCACGGAATTCGCGCCCAGGCTCATGGCCATGCGCTTGTGCGAACCCATCGTGTTGATGGCGAGCGGAAACGGAGAGACTTCGCCGTTGACGGTCGGTTTCTCGAACAGCAACGCCTTGCCTCCATTGGGCGATTTCATTTCGCGGTCGGCGATTTCAGTGATTTCGAGTTCGGTCGCGACGGGCTGGGAAATACGTTTGAGTTCGCCCGCCCGGTCGAGGGCATTGACGAAATCGCGGAAGGATTCAAACGCCATACGCGCGCGAGGCTAACAGAATTGCAGCGGCACGCAATGCGGCGAAATGAAATGGGAATTTGCTTGTTGGAGTTCAGGCTTTAGCCTGTGTCGGCACCGAACAAGCTGAAGCTTGAACTCCAACACGACAAGCTGTCCGCGCTCCGAACCGCCACGGATTTTTTATTTCGGCAGCAAATCGGCGACCATGGCGCGCTCTTCCTTCAATTCGTTGACGGTCGCCTCAATTTTCGCGCGGCTGAAGTCGTTGATGGGCACGCCTTGAACGATTTGCAATCCCTTGCCGTCGCTCCGCACGGGGAACGAGCAAATCAAACCTTTCTCGATGCCGTAGCTGCTGTCAGAACAGAGACAGACGCTGTGCCATTCGCCGGCCGGCGTCAGCTCGATGATGGAGCGGACGCTGTCCACGACGGCATTGGCCGCGCTGGCGGCGCTGGAAAAACCGCGCGCCTTGATGATGGCCGCGCCGCGCTGCTGGACGGTCGAAATGAATTCACCCTTGAGCCACGCTTCGTCCAGGATCGCGGTGGTGGCGGGCTGGCCGTTGATTTTGGCGTTGTAAAAATCGGGGTACTGCGTCGCAGAGTGGTTGCCCCAGATGGCAACGTTGCTGACGGCGGTCACGTCCACGCCGGCTTTTTTGGCGAGCTGCGCCTTGGCGCGGTTTTCATCGAGGCGCGTCATGGCAAAGAACCGGTCGCGCGGAATGTCGGGTGCGTTGTTCATGGCAATCAGACAATTGGTGTTGCAGGGATTGCCAACGACGTGGATACGCACGTCGCGCGCGGCGTTTTTCTGGATGGCCTGGCCCTGGCCGATGAAGATTTTGCCGTTGATGCCGAGCAAATCCTTGCGCTCCATGCCGGCTTTGCGCGGCACGCTGCCGACAAGCAGCGCCCAGTTTACGCCGCGAAATCCTTCGTCGAGATTCGCCGTGGGCACGACGCCCTTGAGCAATGGGAACGCGCAATCATCGAGTTCCATCACCACGCCGCCCAGCGCGGGCAGGGCGGGTTCGATTTCGATCAAATGCAAAATGACGGGCTGGTCCGGTCCGAACATTGCGCCGGAGGCAATGCGAAAGAGAAGGGAGTAACCGATCTGGCCGGCGGCGCCGGTGACAGCAATGTGAATGGGTGTCTGGCTCATAAATAATTTTTACGTGGAGTATTATGTTGAGGCGTTTGGTGGTGCGCAAGCGCGGAACTCCAAACTCGTGCCGGGCACTGTCCCCGTAGCGGCAGCCGTTGCTGGCTGCCGTATCACCCGGACTCCTGCCTGCCGGCAGGCAGGTCCAGCCGGGTCGTCTGATGTGGAAGCGAGGTCATGATGTGGGTTCGGTTTTGTGGCCCGGGCGGCAGGGATGCCGCCGGATACGGCAGGCAGGATGCCTGCCGCTACAGGAATGGTGGCGGGGTCGAAGCGGCCTTTCAACTCCCGTCGCAAAGATTTTTTTCTTGGCAAAAAATTTATTCGGCGTAGATACAGACTGTTCTTTGAAAAGGATGAAC
This sequence comes from Verrucomicrobia subdivision 3 bacterium UBA7542, assembly GCA_002479245.1. Taxonomy (GTDB): domain Bacteria; phylum Verrucomicrobiota; class Verrucomicrobiia; order Limisphaerales; family UBA11358; genus UBA11358. The sequence continues at coordinate 3,359 of DLMG01000169.1, forward strand.
GTTGTTCATCCGTCATCGCAGTCAAATGTCTGGGAACCCGGTGAAAATCCGGGACGGTTGCGCCACTGTAACGGCTACAAATTCCCAAGGCCACTGTTCCGCAGTGCGGGACGGGAAGGCGGGAAGGCGGTTTGAGGCCGAAGTCAGGATACCGGTTTGGCTGTGCTCGTCTGGTTGAAACAGTTGAGAGTTGAAAGTTGAGAGTTGAGAGTTGAAAGCGTAAAAATGCATTCCCCTCAACCCTCAACCAATAACGCTCAACCAATCAACCAACTTCTCCGTCAAAGAGAAGGATGAGGCCAGCCTGTCGAACTGTTTTTGACAGGATTCGCTGAATGCCTTCATTCTCCGTTTTGCCGGGGTTTGAAGGTTTTTTTGTTGTGGAGCAGGCTTTCCAGCCTGCGGGTTCGGGCGACTTTTCCGCCTTCGCGGCGCGCCAAAGCGCCGCCCCGGCGCGACAGCGGCCAGTCGCCAGTTCTTGAGACACGGGACAGGAATGTCCCATGAACCCGCAGACAAGAATGTCTGCGCTACCAAACATCTTCCTTCCC
>DLMG01000224.1 GCA_002479245.1 Verrucomicrobia subdivision 3 bacterium UBA7542
ATTTGGAAACACCCTCCATCGGGTTACCCTTCGGGGTCGCCAGTTGGATTTTACACCTACTGAAGCGGCCGTGCTTTACATACTGGTCCGGCATGCCGGGAAACTGGTCCCGTGCAGGCATCTGCTCCGTTGCGTTTGGGGAAATGACCTGGAAAACAAGCTCCACGATCTTCACGTCTATATCCGCAGCCTCCGCCAAAAGCTGAATGGAGCCGGCAACGAAAGCGTGATCCAAACCGAAGGCAGCACAGGCTATCGTCTCCTGCTTCCGGTGGATTGCCAACATGCCCCTTCCGAATCAGTTTCGCCGGACATGAACTGCGCCATTGCCTGACCGGGTTCTCATCCTTTTCGGCCAGCCCGCGTAGTTAACTCCCTTGGAATATCACTGCAACAGCCCTGATTGCCAGGATATGCCCGCGCCCCTTGATGGAATTTTAACGTTTCTTTCGCTTCTTTGAGTCTTTTTTGCGCTTCGCTGTTGAGGTTTGCGCATCGTGGTAAATGCGCGCCGCGTCATTTTTTTTGGCATCAAGTCTGAACAAAAACAATTCTCTGTGACACAACCATTTACGATTTTCCATACGAGGCGGGCACGGTCCTTGCAAAAGGCTTATCCCAGTTAAACTGACATTGAGTGATTTGAGCTATGAAAAAAATCGAAGTGATTATCAAGCCTTTCAAACTTGAGGAGGTCAAAGACGCCTTGGGGGAGATCGGCATTGAGGGGATGACCATCTGTGAAGTGAAGGGATTTGGCCGGCAGAAGGGGCACACTGAAATCTTCCGCGGCAGCGAATACACCGTGGATTTTCTGCCCAAGATCAGGCTGGATATTGTAGTGGCCGACGAAATGGTGGAACAGGCGGTCGCGGTCATCATCAAATCCGCCAGGACGGGAAAAATTGGCGACGGCAAGGTGTTCATTTCCGCGATTGAAGAAGCCATCCGGATTCGCACGGAAGAAAAAGGAAACCTGGCAGTCTAGAAAACAAAATTGAGTTTAGTGGCGCAATCAAACTGACATTGAACGAATTGAATTATGACAACAATCGAGATTATTCAGATAGTACTCTTCTTTGGCCTGGGCATCGCGCTGACGCCGCCGGTTGGCCGGTTCATGTACAAGGTCTATACTGGCGAGAAAACCTTTCTCCACCCGATTCTCCAGCCGATTGAGAATCTCATCTACAAGCTGACGGGAGTTGACCCGAAGGAGGAGATGACCTGGTTGAAATACCTCTGGGCTGTGCTGCTGTTTTCCACCGTCGGCTTCGTGGCAGACATGGCGCTCTTCATGACGCAGAAATGGCTGCCGATGAATCCGCAACATTTGCCCAACTGCTCCTGGGACTTGGCGTTCATGCAGGCCTGGAGTTTCACTTGCAACGCGGACTGGCAGTCCTACGCGGGTGAGACGACCATGAGTTACTTTTCGCAGATCTTCGCCATCATGGTGCATCAATTTCTGAGCGGCTCGGTGGGGCTTGCCGTTTTGGTGGCGGTGGGGCGGGCGCTGAAGCGGGCCTCAATCAAGACCGTTGGCAATTTCTGGGCGGACCTGACCCGAGGCCTGCTCTACTTTGTCATCCCGCTCTGCGTGGTTTGGGCCATTCCACTCGCCTGGCAGGGCGTTCCGCAGACATTCAAGGCCTATCCAAATGCCCAACTCATGGAGCCATACACCACCCAGGTGCAGGCGACCGACGCAAAGGGGAATAACGTGATGACCAACATCCAATTGGTGTTGCAGGCCCCGAAGTTGGATGCGAAGGGCCAGCCAGTCATGGCCAACGGCGTTGCGGCCATGGTGGATGTGCCACAGATGGACGCGAAAGGCACGCCCATCATGACCAACGTGCCGGTCATGGTGGATGCGAAAGTGGACACCCAACCCATTCCAGTCGGGGCCGTGGCGTGCTTCGAGGCGATCAAGCAGCTCTTCACCAACGGTGGTGGCTGGTACAACGTGAACAGTGCGCACCCGTTTGAAAATCCCACCCCGTTGACGAACTTCCTTGAGATGTTGGCGATCATTGTCGTGCCGATGGCCCAAGTCTATATGTTTGGCTTGCTGGTGGGTAACAAGAAACACGCCTGGACATTATTCAGCGTCATGCTCGCCCTGTTTTTCCTTTCCTTCGTCGGAGCCTGGTATTTCGAGTCGCAGCCAAACCCGGTGACGGGCAACGCTCTGGCGAACATGGAAGGCAAGGAACAAAGAATCGGGGTGATGAACAGCGTGCTTTGGGGAACCTCTTGCACCGCGATAGACAACGGCTCGGTCAATTCCATGCACGACAGCTATATGCCGCTGGCCGGGATGATGCCGTTGTGGAACATCCTCGTCGGTGAAATGCTTTTCGGCGGCATTGGTTGCGGCATGTATTGCATGTTGTTTCACGTAATCATCACCGTCTTCATTGCCGGCCTGATGATCGGGCGAACCCCGGAGTATCTCGGCAAGAAACTGGATGCGTGGGTTGCGACTTGGGCGGTGATTGGCGTACTGATTCCGAATGCCGCGTGTTTGCTTCCAACGGCTTTGGCCGTCGAGATACCGCAAGGCTTGTCCAGCATGGCCAACAACGGGCCGCACGGCTTGACCGAAGTCTTATACTGTTTCGGTGAGGCGGCGAACAACAATGGCAGCGCCTTTGCCGGACTGAACGCCAATACGCCGTTCTACAACATCGGCGCCGGCATCGTCATTTGGATCGGACGATTCATTCCCATCATATCCATACTGGCAATCGTGGGCCGGCTGGCTTCCAAGAAAACCGTCGAGGCTTCCTCCGGCACGCTGCCGACTCATGGCTGGACGTTTGGCCTCACCTTGGCGGGAGTCATCACCATTGTCGCCGCGCTGACGTTCTTCCCGGCGCTTTGCCTGGGACCCATCGTCGAGCATGGGTTGATGCTGGCGGGCCGGATGTTCTAAACCATCCAAATTTTTCAACAAATACATATGAGCACAAAAGTCGAATTCAAATATTCGGAATTGTTCCGGCAGGCGGTGATTGACGCGTTCAAAAAGCTGCATCCGCGCGACGAAATCAAGAATCTGGTGATGTTCGTCGTGTGGCTCGGCTCCATCTGGACGACGATCATTCTGTTCCTGCCCGGCCAGTTCAATCTGTTTAACATCCAGATTTGCTTCTGGCTGTGGTTCACCTGCCTGTTCGCGAATTTTGCCGAGGCCATGGCCGAAGGCCGGGGCAAGGCCCACGCCGATGCCCTCAAGAAAATGCGCACGAAGACCATGGCCCGCGCGCTGGTAAATGGCAAAGAAGTTCAGGTCGCCAGCTCTGATCTGAAAGTGGGCGACTATTTTGTATGCGAAGCCGGGGAATTGATTCCCGCCGACGGTGAAATTGAAGAAGGAATCGCCACGGTGGATGAATCGGCGATTACAGGCGAGTCGGCGCCCGTGGTGCGTGAAAGCGGTGGAGACCGCAGCGCAGTGACCGGAGGCACCCGGGTGCTGAGCGACCGGATCGTTGTGCGAGTCACCGCCGAATCCGGCAATTCGTTTCTCGACCGGATGATTTCGATGATTGAAGGCGCTCGCCGGCAGAAAACGCCAAATGAAATCGCGCTGAATATTGTGTTGGTCAGCCTCACGGCGCTTTTCATCGTCGTCGTCTTCGTGCTGCCGCCTTACGCCCATTACAACGAAGCTCAGGCCGGTCAGAAGGGTGTGGTGTTGACTTCCATTCCCGTGCTGCTGGCGCTGATCGTTTGTTTGATCCCGACGACCATCGGCGGACTTTTGAGCGCCATCGGCATCGCCGGCATAGACCGTTTGATGCGCCGCAACGTCCTGGCGACGAGCGGCCGGGCAGTCGAGGCTGCGGGCGACGTGGACGTGCTGCTGCTCGACAAGACCGGGACGATCACACTCGGCAATCGTCAAGCGACGGAATTCATTCCCGCTCCGGGCGTCAAAGTGCAGGAGCTTGCCGAAGCCGCGCAACTTGCCTCGCTGGCCGATGAAACGCCCGAGGGCCGTTCCATCGCCGTCCTGGCAAAAGAGAAATATGGTCTGCGCGGCCAGGAAGTGGCCGAACGATTCGCGACTTTCGTGCCCTTCACGGCACAAACACGAATGAGCGGCGTGGACCTTTACGCCGAACCACAACTCCAGCCCGACCTAAGGGAGCGCGGCCTGGCTATAGCCGGCCATTCAACAGTCCTTGCGGCGCCACAGTTGTTGGCAACCGAGCCTGCGGCACACCCAATCCGTAGCATTCGCAAAGGCGCAGCCGAGGCGGTGGCCAAACTTGTGAAAGAGAATGGCGGATCAGTGGATCAAAGCGTGATGAACAGGGTGGACGACATTTCACGACAAGGCGGCACCCCGCTGTTGGTGGCCGACGGAGCCCGGCTGCTCGGGGTCATTCAACTCAAAGACATTGTCAAAGGCGGCATCAAAGAACGCTTCGCGCAACTCCGCAAGATGGGCATCAGCACGGTCATGATCACCGGGGACAATCCGCTGACCGCGGCCGCGATTGCCGCCGAGGCCGGGGTGGACGATTACATTGCGCAGGCGAAGCCGGAGGACAAGCTCGCCCGCATCCGCAAGGAACAGGAAGGCGGCAAACTGATCGCGATGATCGGCGACGGCACCAACGACGCACCCGCTCTGGCGCAGGCCGATGTGGGCGTGGCCATGAACACCGGCACCCAGGCAGCGCGCGAAGCCGGCAACATGGTGGACCTGGACAGCAATCCGACCAAGCTCATCGAGGTGGTCGAGATCGGCAAGCAGTTGCTCATGACGCGCGGCGCGCTGACCACGTTCAGCATTGCCAACGACGTATCGAAGTATTTCGCAATCTTGCCGGCGATGTTTGGGCTGCTTTACGCCACCGCCGTCGGTGGACGCGGCCCGCTCGACAAGTTGAACATCATGTATCTGCACTCGCCGCAGAGCGCGATCCTGGCGGCGGTAATCTTTAACGCACTGATCATCGTGGCGCTGATTCCCCTGGCGTTGAAAGGTGTGAAATACCGCCCGCTCGGCGCGGCAGTGATTTTGCGCAACAACATGCTGATTTATGGTATTGGCGGCATCATCGTGCCGTTCATATTCATCAAGCTGATTGATGTGTTGCTGGTGTTGGTTCACCTGGCACCTTGATGTCGCTGATGCCGAAAATTACAAACGAGGAAATACTATGATCAAACTTATTACCCAATCCGTAAGGCAGACTATTTTGTGGAGTGTCGTGGCCGGAGTCCTGTATCCGGTCGTCATGACGATCTTCGCGCAGGTTGCATTTCACAACCAGGCCAACGGGAGTCTGGTGGAAAAGGACGGCAAGATTATTGGCTCCGCGCTGTTGGCGCAGCAGTTCCAGGGCACCAATTACTTCTGGCCGCGGCCGTCAGCCTGCAGCTATGGCACGGGGCCATCGGGCATCACGGCGTCCAGTGGCAGCAACCTGGGGCCCACCAGCGGGCCTTTGTATACGAATGTCATGAACAATATCGCGGCCTTCATCAGCGGGAACAACCTGCCGACGAATACCATTGTCCCGGCGGATATGGTTTTTGCCTCCGCCAGCGGCCTTGATCCGCATATCAGCCCCGAAGCCGCGCGGCTTCAGATCTCTCGCGTCGCCGCCTCGCGTGGCATGAGCGAGGACAAAATCAAGGCACTCGTCGATCAATTCACCGAGCCGCCGCAGTGGGGGTTTCTCGGCCAGGCGCGAGTGAATGTTTTGCTGCTGAATGTCGCCCTCGACAAAGCCCAAGCCGAAACTGGCGCACCAGCCAAAGGCTGATGATGCGCGTGTGAATCGATCAGAAGCGAGGCTGCCTTGGATGTCGAACGGCAATAGACGGCCTGGCCGGGGTAGTCCGACGAATCCAGCTTGTTAGGACGGTATCGTAATACGGCAGATCAATCAGGGCGATGACCGGTTGCAAGTGATACACCCACTTGGGCCCATCCCGGCTCCGTAAATTTCTCCACGGATTATTAATAACGTTGCTCACATTTTCGTTCGCTGGTGCGCTGGCGAAAATTTTATCGGCTGGGCAAAAGGAAACAGAGATGGCGGGATTTTTGAACGGCATCAAATTGTTTATACCCAAGAAATACCGTTGTAAACAGGGCGTTTTGTGCGTTTTCGCCTGGCGGTTCCACCAACTGGCATCACCGTTGCTAAGCGGGGGTGGCTGAGTTCAGCCAAACGCAAGTGTAGTTGAAGAATTGAATGACACTGTGTGAAAAACATGAAAAAAATTGAAGCCATCATCAAGCCCTTCAAGCTCGAGGAAGTCAAAGACGCCCTCGGCGAAGTTGGCATCGAAGGGATGACGGTGAGCGAGGTCAAAGGTTTCGGCCGGCAGAAGGGCCACACTGAAATCTACCGTGGCAGCGAATACACCATGGACTTCCTGCCCAAAGTCAAAGTCGAAATCGTCGTGTCGGACGACCGCGCCGACAACGCCATTACGGCCGTGGTCCACGGTGCCAAGACCGGAAAAATCGGCGATGGGAAGATTTTTGTCACGTCGATAGAACAGGCAGTTCGCATCCGCACGGATGAAACCGGAAACCAGGCATTATGACCAGCTAACGTAGAAACCAAATAAACCAGCAAACCAGAAACAGTTAAACGAACCAACAAGTATGACAAACGAACCAACATCACCCGGTGGCGGGAACAAGCCCACCACCAAAGCAACACTGGGATTAACAGGACTGACCATAAACGCCATGGCCTTGATTGCGCCCGGCGCATTCTTGTGGCTGACGTTTCAGGAGCAATCACTCTACGGCGCGCCGATGGCCGGCTGCGCGATGTGGGTCGGCCTGCTGGCCGCGCTGCTGCTGTGCTTCGCGACGGCGATCAGCTATGCCGAGCTCTCCAAACTCTATCCCGGCGCGGGTTCTTCATACCTTTACGCCGAACAGGCGTTCTTGTCCAAGACCCATGCGTATAAATTTGCGCGCATCGCCAAATTTTTCACCGGCTGGGCCAGCCATTTGTATTACTGGGTTTACCCAGGCTTGATGGTCGGGGTGACGGCGATTCTCGGCGGCTATCTGGCCAGCCAGTTTTGGCCGAACACCTTCAGCGGCACCTACAACAGCCCGTTGTTCATGTGGATTTTCTGCATCGTATTCTCACTGCTCGTGGGTTACATCGCCTACCGCGGCGTGAATGGCAGTACGGCGGTCAACATGGGGATCAATGTCATCCAGATTACCGCGCTGGTGGTTTTCGCGGTCATGGCCATCGCCTATCGCACCAATCATCCGCAAGGATCAGTGGGCTGGCATCTGTCCAACGGAACTCCGGTGAACTACAATGTTGATCAAGTCAACGTGCTGGACGACAAGAATCAGCCCGTGCCGGACACTTGGGCCGATGGTTCTCGGAAAATCGCACAAGATGCGAATGGCAAGGATTTGATGGGCAAAGATGGCAAACCTGTTCCCGCCATCAAGCAACAAGACCGGCAAGTCTCGGCTGACGACCTGGACAAAACCAAGAACACCGACGCTGTGGTGTTGGGCACCTTGACCGTGATGGGACTCGCCGTGGGCGACCCGTATCCGGTCTTTCAAAAGGACGATGCCGGCAAGCTCAAATTGGACAAGGATGGTCACGCGATATCCGATCCGTTCATTTTAAGCTACAAGCCCGAAGACGCCGTCACCGGCAAACCGGGCGACGCGAAAGATCCGCAAACATTTAATTTTCACACTTCGGCCAAGTCGGTCATTGTTCCGCATAAAATGAACTTCCTCTTCATTCAGGCGTGCATTGCGATTCTCCTGCTCGTGGGTTTCGAGTCGGTGACTTCCATGGGTGAAGAAGCGAAGAATCCCAAGAAGGACATCGGGCGGGCGGTGTTGCTGTCCTTGGTAATTCAGGGCGCAATGTGTTACATGTTCGAGTATTTTGCCGCGAATTATTTCCTGAACAGCGGCTACACAGTCTCGAACGCCGGCGCTTCCGGCGCGCCGCTCGGCGACATGATGGTGCTCGTCGGCACGTGGATGTTTGGCAGCTATGCGGCGGGCCGGGCGTTCATGCTCGTGCAGGCCGGCACTGTGTTCCTGGCGTTGATCGGCACGACCCTGGCCTGCATCAACACCGGCGCGCGGGTGACTTATGCGATGGGCCGCGACGAAGAAGTGCCGTCGCACTTCGGCTTGATACATGGCCGGACGCTCTCCCCGCACCGGGCGATCTGGACGCTGGTGATGATCTCGATGGTCTTCGGCATTCTGACAACGCTGATCTATCTCGGCGGGCAATCCTCGGACTTGGCGGCGTTGGACAAACACAACTTTTGGTATAGCTTCGGCATCTTCTCACCGCACGCTTATACCTGGCTGCCCAATTCGCTGGTCACCATTACTCTCATCAGCAACTTCGGCACGTTCCTGCTCTATATGACGACTTGCATCGTGGCCATCGTGGCGTTCAAAGAGCACCACAGTTTCAACGGGTTCAAGCATTTCGTTGTGCCCATCTTCGGACTGTTGGCGAACTTGGGCTGCATGTTGTTCTATCTGGTCGGCCCGTTCTCGGTCAGCGGCATGAGCTGGCATGAACCTTACATCGCGCTTGGTTTCGCTGCGGTCTGGGGCATTTATGGCGTCATTTACTTCAAATCGAGAAGCGCCAAACTTGGCCGGTCCGCGATCCTTGCCGAGAAACCTGCATTAAGTTGAAGTCAAGGAGGACAACGCACAGCCCGGCCACCGTCACGGTGGCCGGGTTTCATTTACCCCCGCTTCGGCGGGACAACATCCGATCGACTTACAGTCTTTCGCTCAACAACATTGTCGGATACCCTTGGACCGCCCATGAAAATAAAATGCTTCCAGCTTTCCAGCATAGGAACCGTTCGCGACCACAACGAAGATTTCATCGCTTTTTGGGAGCCGGAAGATTTTCAGCAATTGCAGGCCATCGGCAGCGTCGCCGTTCTGGCCGACGGTGTGGGCGGCGAAGGCAATGGTGACATTGCCAGCCGCTTGGCGGTGGAAACCGTGCTGGCTATTTTCAAGGAAACCAAGCCCGAAACCGCCCTCACGAGTTTGGTGCGCCAGATTTTTGACGAAGCTTCCGCTAAAATTTTTCAGACCGCCCAAAAACAAGGCCGCATGTCCACCACGCTGCTGACCTCCATTTTTCGCGACGACAAGGTCACCATTGCCCACGTCGGCGATTCCCGCTCCTACCTTATCCGCGCCGGAAAAATCAAGCGGATGACCACCGACCATTCTTACACCACGTTGCAGGTCAAATTGGGATTGTTGCTGGAACGCAATGCCATGACCAGTCAGCACCGCTCAACGTTGACGCGGTGCGTCGGTGCCGAGCCCTATTGCCATTATGACATTTCAACCGTGGCATTGGAGAAAGATGACATCATCCTCCAATGCTCGGACGGACTTTATGGCTTTGTTTTGGACGATGAAATTCTGGATGCGGTGATCAAGTATCATCCCGGGGAAGCGTGCAAACGGCTGATTGAACAGGCCGAACGCCGCCAGGCCAGCGACAACGTTTCCGTCCAGATTATTCAGGTGTGGCAGGTGGAACAGTCGTTGCAGGCCCAGAGTGCCGCCGATAAAACCCGCCGTCCGTTCGGGAATAATATCGGCGTGGGGCATTTGCTCGATGACCGGTTTGAAATCACCGACGTCATCGCCAAGAGCGGCATGGCTTCGCTGTTCAAAGCCAACGACCGGCAAACCGGCAAGGCGGTGGCCTTGAAAATTCCCTATTTGCAAATCGAAAGCGACCCGGCGGGATTTGACCGTTTTCGTCGTGAGGAAGAAATCGGGGTTCGGCTCAATCATCCGTATATCCTGAAAATTCTTCCCGTTGAAAAAAAGAGCCGGCCTTACATCGCGATGGAATATCTCGAAGGCCAGACCTTGAGCGAATTGCTGCGCAACGTGCGGCCCTTGCCGGAACCGGACGCGGTCAAAATCGCCAGCCGCATTTGCACCGCCCTCTCCTATATGCACCAAAGTGGAGTCCTGCATCGCGATTTGAAGCCGGCCAACATCATGCTTTGCAACGACGGCTCGATTCGCATCATGGATTTTGGAATTGCCCGGGCGGCAAATTCCCGGCGGCTCACCTTTGTCGGCTTCACGCCCACGATGGGCACGCCCGATTACATGGCACCGGAGCAGGTCAAAGGCAGCCGGGGCGACGAACGGACGGACATCTACAGCCTGGGAGCGATCCTGTACGAAACGGCCACGGGCGAACCGCCATTCGCCGGCGACAGCCCTTATGTAATCATGAATGCCCGCGTCACGGGTGACCCACAGGCGCCGCGAAAAATAAATCCGAATCTGACGCCCGTGCTGGAGGAAATCATTCTTCACGCGATGGAACGCGATCCGAAGAAGCGGTATCAAACCGCTCTTGAAATGAGAACCGAACTGGAGAATTACGAGGCGGTGGTCATGACCAGCCGCCACAGCCGGTTGCAGGCGCCACAGATCTGGAAATCGCGGTTCCGAATGGTGCCCATGATCATCGGCTTTGTCTTATTGCAGGTGGCCATCTTTTTGCTTTTGCTGTGGCATTTCCGAAAACACTGATGGCGGCGACGAATATAGTACCTCGAACCCGCTGGCTTTTAAGCGTTTTTGCGGCCGCGCAAATTGACCAACCATGACCGCGCTGCCGGTCACTGGCAAGGAGTTTGCTAATTAAGTCTTGCGAAAACAAGAATTCAAAATTGGGAAAAATGGTTGCGTGAAGCAACTGCGGATTACATTTCCAACTGCAGCGAGAAATCGTTGTGGTTGGTTGCTGGGTGAGTGCGGCGGGTGCCGCAAGGTGCCCGCCGCTTCATGACGATCGTCAAAACACGAGATAAAATTGTCGTGAAAGTGTTGGGATCGTGGTGGTGAAGAATGCTCTGGCTGTGCAAAACACAACAGCGTCGGGAGGGTTTTGCCTTTCGCTGTTAAAAAATGTTCCGTTGCGCATCAAGGTGTTGCGCGAACTGCGGGAAGAATTTGATGTGCTGGCATTGCCGTTGCTAAAGGCGGCTCGACCAGGCTTAGTGTCTCCTGTTTCACTCACAAGCTGTGCCGCTTGGCTTGGTCGGAACAAACAACTCAACCCAGCATTAAATGAAGAAAATCGAAGCGATCATTAAACCGTTCAAGCTCGAAGAAGTCAAAGACGCCCTCGGCGAACTCAGCATCGAAGGCATGACGGTGAGCGAGGTCAAGGGGTTTGGCCGTCAGAAAGGCCACACCGAAATCTATCGTGGCAGCGAATATACCGTGGATTTCCTGCCCAAAATCAAAATCGAACTCGTCGTGGCGGACAACCAGGTGGAAGCCGCCATCGGTGCCATTGTCAAGTCGGCCAGGACCGGCAAGATTGGCGACGGCAAGGTGTTTGTATCCGGCGTTGAACAGGCCGTCCGCATTCGCACCGAAGAGAAAGGTGATTCGGCCATTTAAGCAATTAAACCAACTTGAACCTCATCCAATTAAAAAAATGAAACGATATCTTTTGACACTTGCTTTGATTGCAACCACCGCACTTGGCGTATTCACGTCACGCGCGGATGACACGAATGCACCGGTTGCGGCTTCGGCGGCCACGAATGCGGCACCGGCCACGCCACCGCCATTGCCTGCGGCTTCGCTGGACCAACGCGTTGCGGCACTTGAGGCCTACATTGCCAACAGTGACCCGACAGCTCCGCTTAAGGACACCAATGGCACCCAAGTGGTCGCCAACACTGCGATCATCGGCAATCCCGGTCCCGGCCATAACGCGTGGTTGTTGACCAGCACGGCGTTGGTG
>DLMG01000038.1:0-166 GCA_002479245.1 Verrucomicrobia subdivision 3 bacterium UBA7542
GGCAGGTGAGGCTGGAGCCGGACCAGATTCTTTTGCTGGATTGTCTGCACGGGTTTTACCCGCCCATCACCGAAGGGATTGATGCCTCCGCGCAATTCCGTCTCTACATCGAAACGCTGAACGTGTTGTACGAAGGCGACGGGAGCACGAACCGGCTCACGCAGTT
>DLMG01000038.1:298-10866 GCA_002479245.1 Verrucomicrobia subdivision 3 bacterium UBA7542
CACAGCGCGCTGCGCACGATTTTGCACTGGCATTATGTGCGTTACGGAGAGCTGTTCAGCATCATTCCGCTCATGGGGCTGGGCGACCACATCATCAACGGCGGATTCCCCTTTGATTTGCCCGCGCTCAAACCGTTCTTCATCGGGGAAGGCGGTCTGCTGCCCAAGCCGGAGGATTTCGCACCTTACGCGGGCTTTCTCGACGCGCGCATCCGTTACGACCGGGTAAAGGCGCTGCTCGAATCGGTGGAAGGTTTCACGAAGAAACAACTTTTAACCTGTGACCTCATCCCGGGCGACGCCGTAATCCGGGAATTCATCGGCGGAAGCACGATCAAGATTCCGCACAACGAATAGCGGGCTGCTGTTCCGGATCGGATTGCGATTCCTGGGAGCGCCGACGTCTCGTCGGCGGGTTGGAAGCAACGCCGTGAGCGGCGAGACCCGTCCTCCGTATAGTCCCGCAATGTGGGACGGAGGGTAAACGCCAGCGTTCCCAAGAGGTGGAAGTATGGTGGTGGTGTCGCAGTGCGCCCCAAATTACTTCAACATTTCATCCAGCGTCGGTTCCATGGCGTCGGCCCAGATTTGATAGCCTTTGGCATTGGGGTGAAGCAAATCCGGCATGATGCTTTTGGGCAGCGTGCCGTCGAAGTCCAGAAATTTTGGGCCAATGTCGAGGAATTTCACCGTCTTGCCATCGTCGAGCTTGGCGATGAGGGTGTTGATCAAGGCGACCTGGGCGCGTTGCGGATCGTCCAGGGTGCCGCGCGGAAAAATGGCGAGCAGCAGGATTTTGCTGTCCGGCAGTTTGGCACGGATGTCGTTGACCACGGCTTCGACGCCTTCAGCCACTTCCGGCACGGTGTTGCGCGGCGTCTTGTGGTCATTTTCCTTGCCGGTGTTGTTGGTGCCAATCATGAGCACCACCACCTTGGGTTTGATGCCGTCGAGTTCACCGTTGTCCATGCGCCAAAGGACGTGCTGGATGCGGTCGCCGCCGATGCCGAAGTTGGCGGCATGGCGCGGCGCGTAATCCTGGCTCCAGACGTTGGACCCGCGCCCGCGCCAGCCGTCAGTGATGGAATCGCCCAAGAACAAAATATCAATGCCGCCCCGCTTCGCCTCCTGCACAAAACCTTCGTGGCGGGCGACCCATTTCAGATCGCGCGGTACCGGGACGATGGCGGTATTTTGGACAACCTCATTTGTGCTTTGGCCCGATGAAGTGTTTTGGCCGGCTTCATTCGTATTCTGGGCAAATGATGCCGGTGCGGCCCAAAAGGCGAAAGCCGCGACAACGGGAAGCAGCCACAACGGGGGTTTTTTCATGCGCGGAAAATAAATAATTTGGCAGGGTGAAGACAATTTAAATTTTGGAGCGGCGGTCGTAGCGGCGGTCGGCAGACCGCCGGATGATTCGGGGAATTTGCTAGTGCGGTTTTCTGCCGAAAGCCATTTTACCCTCAACCTTTCCGCCTTCACTTTTGGCTACGGCGCGACAAGCAACTCTTTATCGCGTCGAAGCGAAGCGAAGACGGATCAACCCTCAACTTATTCCTCACGTACTCGCGCTGGTGTAACGGCGGATGGAGAAGCGCCAGAACCATTCGGAAATGAGCGCCCAGACAATTCCCAGGCCGATCAGCACCAGCCATGCGGCGGGCGAAGTTAATTTGTCCGCCAGCACGCGCACAGGCACGTTGGACACGAGCAACACAGGCAGCGCGAAGGTGAACACCGCCTTGAACGCACCGCGAAACGCCTCGTCCGGCATCCGCGCGATGTTAAACAAACTGTAATAGCCCCATACGATGCCTTGCGCGCGCACCGTCCAAAAACTCACCGAGGCCAGCATGAACATCAGCGAATAATGCACCAAAAGCCCGATGACACACAACGCGCCAAAGCCGATGAACTGACTGACCGTCGGGTGCAGATGCAATTTCCCCGCCGCGTAAATCATGACGCAAACGGCAAAAGCGGCGTTGGCAAACGAGGGCAGGTCCACCTGCCGCGTCGAGACGAGAAAACGCGTGTTGACCGGCAGCAACAGCAGGAAATCCATCTTGCCGGTGCGGACGAGTTCCGAGAGATTTGTGCAGTTCACGAGAAAGAACGCCTGGTAAATTTCCTGGATGAAATTGCTCGTGCCGGTGAGCAGCACGACCTGCCACACCGTCCACGTGCCGACGGTGGTGGTCTGGCTGAAAATCACACCGACGAAAGCGAGTTGCAGCCCGAACCAGGCCAGTTCGACCACAATCCAAAGGAGGAAGTTGCCCTTGAACGACATTTCACGAGTGACGGACGTCTTCCAGAGCGCGCCGTAAATCGTGAGATAACGCTTCAAGTTCATTTGTTCCCGGTCAGGCTGTAGAAATCCGGTCGATTTGTGTGGCGGTCGTGGTGATTACATTCAACAACGTCTGCCGCTTCGATTTGCGTCAACCATGCCCAGCGATGATGCCGTGTCACGCGCGACGGTTGCCAATCGCGCGGCGCGGGCAGCCAGCGCGAATAGCTGACCACGCGATTGATGCGCGGATGGTTGCCGGGCGGCAGACGTTTGCCATCGCCAAATGTCACCGGCAGGCAATGAGACAAATCCGGGCGCTCCAGGTGCAGCAGGGAGGCGAGCCAGTGCCGCATGAACATATAAAGCCGGTCGCGCGCCACATTACCGCCCGCCTGCATGAGCTGATAAAAATGCCGGTGCGCGGAGTAACAGCGATGCGCCTTGGCTTCCAGCCAGACGGCGTAACGTGCGGGCAATGGCACGTCCAAAAAACGCGAAACCTCCGCGCAGACCGATTCCGCGATGGCGTCCGGCATGAGCAGCGTGTCGCGTTCCATGCCCGCCGGCAGCGACAAACGCCACGCGCGGAACTCGGCGCGGGTGCTGGTAGGACGTGTCAGTCCCCTGCGCGCCGCTCCCGCATGGTGGTCGTCCGCAATGACCGGCGCGCACGGAGTGACGCGCCCTACCTGACAAACTGCTTTCATTGGCCGCCCTCCACGAGGTTTTTTTCGTCATCAGTTAATCCATAGAGTTCATAGACCAGCCGGTCAATTTCCTGGTCGGCGGCGGTGACGGCGTTTTGCAATGTGGCCTTTTCTGATTCTGACGTGGCTGCGCGCAGCTTGGGCATCAATCCCAGCAGTTTGTCCACCAGCATCACCAGCTTGTCGTGACGCGCTTTGTCGGCCTTGTTTGCGAAATCGGGGAACGGAATTGGAAGCCGCCGCAACTCGGCAAGAGTTGTTTGACGGAAATCATCTTTCGTCGCGATGGCGGATGTGTTGACGTAAAGATAAGAGAGCAACGTGCTATTCAGGATGCCGAGAACAAACTTCGGACTCGGTTTTGCAACGGAAAGGACAAATGGATTGATGTCCTTTTTGAAAACCATTTGCTCATCACAAAAGCACGCATCAAGGCGGTCTTGGCGATTGATGATTCGGCGAATCAAAATCTTTGGCTGGGCTTCATAAAATTGTTTGAGCGACGGATTGTCGCGCATATAGGCAAAGCTCCGTTCTTCCACAACAAAATCGTAGCGGTAAGCCTGTGCTTGTTCACCGAACGGATACCACTCGGATGATTTGGCTGATGCTCCGCGCTGGAATCTATCTGCCGCCAAACCTTGTGTGGATTTTGTTAATTCTCCAAGCGGCTTGAATTGTGAGTTAGTCGAGGCGCGAAGCAGAATCCGCTGGGCATTTGGATCGAGAACTAAACGGAAGTCTGGCGCGGTGACGAGGCTCGTTGGGACACTGATTGGAGCGGCATCTTTCAATGAATCAATCTTTGCCTTTTTGGAGTAGCGGAAGATTCGGTATTCAGAACTTGGCTTGCCGCAAAGGATGTAAACACCTGTGTCAACGTAAGCATCCTCAAATGTGTTGAACGGAAGATTGATGACTTCAGAAACTCCGTGCTTGGTAAACATTTCCTCACGCAGCTTCGTAAAGTTTTCTCCCGTTTCCCAAGTGATTGAGGAAATGTAGCCAACGAACCCGGTTGATTTTATTAAACGCATTGCCCGCAGAATGAAAATGACGCTAGTGTCGTATTTTCTTTCGAGTTGTGGATAGGCTTCTTGATAATAGATGCGTTCTTCATCCTCCATTGTCTCAATGGGAATGTAAGGCGGGTTGCCGATGACGGCGTCGAAGCCGCCGGCTTTCATGATGTCTTTGAAACCGACGTTCCAGTCGAAGGCGTGAACGCGGACGAGGTCTTCGGGCATCATCGAGAAATCAGAGGCAATGAGCGAGTTGCCGCGTTTGATGTTGTTCTGTAGCTCCGGCAGGAGCGGGTCGTCGTCTTCTGGTAAAAGTTCCCGCTGGCGGTTGATGGTGTTGCGGTTTTCGTTCTCCAGCATCTTGAGGTAGAGCGAGAGCTGGGTGACTTCCACCGCGCCGGGGTCCAGGTCCACGCCAAAAACATTGCTGGTGAGAATCTGGCGTTTGAGCGCCATGGTCAGGTGAACATCCTTGGTTTTTTCATCCACCCAGCACCATTTCTTTTTGCGGTCATTGGGCCGGTCGGTGAGCCATTGCTGCCAGTGTTCGCACACGACCTCGAAGACGCGCAGGAGAAAACTGCCCGAACCGCACGCGGGATCGAGAAAGTGGAGTTTCAATGTCGTTTCCGGCCTGGCGTTGTGCAGCAGTTTCTCGACGGTCTGCTTGACAATATATTCAACGATGTAGCGCGGGGTGTAATAGACGCCACCGGCCTTGCGGACTTCCGGCTTTTCCTCAATCGTGACGCCGCGACCCTGCGGGCGGACGACTTTGCCGAGGAAGCGTTCGTAAATCGTGCCGAGGATTTCGACCGGGATATAATTGAACAGATAGGGCGATTCGTCATCGCTCAAATCCGCGACGAACCCGGCGAGCCATTCATCGCTGACAATCAATTCCTCGCTCAAGTGCGGCTTGAACAGGTTGCCGTTGAAATAGGGAACGTGCGAAGGCGGGCGGCGATCCAGCGCGCGGAAGTGCCGGACGATGACACGCCAAAGGGAATCTTTCGGCGCCCGGATGCCACTGGAATCGTAGTCGGCGGGCGGTTCATCGCGGAGTTCCAGGGGCTTTTGATGGGCGCGCCGGCCTTCTTCCTTGCCGTAATTTCGCCGCCAGGTTTCCACGAGCGAAACCAGGAGGACGCCCGTATCAATATCGCGGTCTTCGCAGATTCGGAGAAACAGGATGCGGTCGAGGATGTGCTGGACAGCTTCGTTGAGTTTGTTGCCTTCGAGCAAGTCCTCGCGGTCGTTGTTTTTTAGCAGGTCGCCGCCAAGTTCACGGCGGGCTTCGTCGAGAAAGTTGAGGAACTCGACATCCAAGGCGCGTTCGGGCCGAATAAGCCATTGCTGCCGCGCCTTGCCGTTGCCCGGAGCAGTTTTGGGCAGCGATTCCAGCAACTGGTCAATGCTGCCAGCGGCAATTTTTTCGCGGGCGAACAGGTTCCAAATTTCCCGCGCGATCAGCGGGAGTTCGCGGAAGTGCCACGTTTTCCACAGGCCGACGAGCGGCTCGTCCATGTGCGGCTTGCCACCGACGATGTAGATTTTGAACTCCTCAAAATCAGTCAGGACAGCGAGCGGGAGGTTTTTGTTCCAAGCATATCGTTTGGCTTGAAAAGCGTAGCGCGAGTGAAGTTCCTCGGCAGGTTTCTTGGCTTCGCAAACAAAACGGTCATGGCCGTCCGTTCGGAAAAGATAATCGGCGCGCTTTTGTCGCCCGCCGATTTCCGTGCGACTCTCAATCTCGACTTCGCGTTTTGATTGAATCAATCCGGCACTGTTTTCCAAATCCCAACCGAGCGCGCGGAAAAACGGATTGAGAAAATCGTCCCGAAGTTGCGCCTCCACATAGCCGGAACTTTTGAACTCGGCCAGACCGCGACCGAAGATGCCAACCAAACGATTCAGTTCCTTTTCAAAGGATTCAAAGCTGGCGACATTCGACATAGGGAGTTTTTACAGAACCGTGGCGGCAACAGCAATTAGATTGTAAAAAAAGCAGCTTTCGATTCCACAAATTTTGTTCAACCGCCGAAAGCCGAGTATTTTTTGATGCCACGCCACCACGCAAACCGCGCGAGGCAATAGGCGAGCAGCAACCATAACAATTGCCCCAGCAATCTGAACCAGATGGCGGCCCCGGCGATTTTGCCCATGTAAATGGCGATGGGAACGTAAAGCATGGACGGGAACGGCGTGAAAAAGAGCGCGTGCCCGATCACGGGCGGCAACAGGTCGAGCGGGAAGAGATGGCCGCTGGCGAGATATTCGAGCGCGAACAGGATAAAGATGAACGTGGAAATTTCCAGCATCCAGAACGCCAGCATGGCCATGGTGTAGGAAATAAAGAATTGCAGCAGCGCCGTCAGCACGAGCGAAATCACAAAAGCGGACAGCGCCGCCCCGCTGGCCGGCAAAACCACATTTTGGCGGAAGCAGAAAATAAAAATCGCCAGCGGCACGCACGCCATGGAGATGAACGCGATGCGCCCGGAAAAAAACAGGCACAGCCGGTACCACAGATAATCAATCGGCTTGAGCAGGAACTGGCTGATGTTGCCTTCACGAATGTCCGCGGCGATCTGCCAGTCGTCCTCATTCACCGCCGTCAGCACGTCCACCACGGCGACGAGCAGGTAGTAAAAAATCATCTGCGCCTGCGTGTAGCCGCCGAGCGCGGTCCCCTGCTCTTTCCCCGCGTAAATCGTGCGCCAGAGCGACAGCATGGCGAACAGCGGGATGAAACTGAACAGCGTTCGCGTCAGATAATTGACGCGATACGTCAGGTTGTTTTGGATCCCGATGCCGATGACGTGCCAGTATTTTTTCATTCATTCACGGACGCGTGGAAATTTATCCGCGTTCCGGCAATTTGCGAATGGAAATTTTCCCAGGCGGGTTGAAACTTGTGTCAATACTCGGGATCCTTTTCATTCCTTTGAGATTTTTGGGCGAACCGGCAAAGTGGCCCGAATCGAGGTTTGCCTGAGTTTTTAGTTGAAACCATCGCAACTCCAATAATAATCAACTGATGAAACAAAACCTCCTCATGAAAATATTTGCCGGAATTTCAGGCTTTTTCCTTTTGTCGTTTGCCTTTCCCGCAATCGCGGCGCCGGGCAACGACAACACCAGCTCTGCCGTGGTACCCATTCAGCAGAAACCCAGCGACTTGCTTCGCGGTTTCAAACGCGCGGTGTGCTATTCCGGGTTCCGCCACGGGCAACATCCCGACCGGGGCGACGGCGCGGTCAACCCCAGCGACAAGGAAATCCTGGAAGATCTCCAGATCCTGAGCCGGCAGGGCAATTTCGGTTTGATCCGGCTCTATGATGCGCAGGCCAATTCGGAGGCGGTGCTGCGGCTGATCGAAACCAACAAGCTGAACCTGAAAGTCATGCTCGGCGCCTGGCTGGCCGCCGAGGTGGACAATCCCAACTGTCCCTGGCACAAGGAACCTTACCCCAAGGAGGTTTTGGAGGCGAACAAGCTCAAAAACGCCAAGGAAATCGAAAGCGCAATCCGCCTGGCGAATCAATACTCAAACATCGTCGTGGCCGTGTCCGTGGGCAACGAAGCACTCGTGGACTGGAACGACCACATGGTGCCGGTGGATTCGGTCATCAGTTATGTCCGCAAGGTGAAGAAGTCCATTTCCCAGCCGGTGACCGTCGCGGACAACTACAATTGGTGGTCGCATCATGGCGCAGTCCTGGCCAAGGAATTGGATTTTGTATCCGTTCACACTTATTCGATCTGGGAGAACAAGGACATTGACGGGGCCATGCCTTATAGCATCACCAACCTGCAAGCCGTCCGGAACACCCTGCCTCACAGCCGGCTCGTCATCACCGAGGCGGGTTGGGCGACCAGCGCGAGCGAATTCGGTCCCCGCGCCAGCGAGGAAAAACAAAAACGCTATTATCAAGACCTGTTCGCCTGGGCTGACAAGATGAACATCACCACCTTCTTCTTCGAGGCCTTCGACGAAGATTGGAAGGGTGAAACGAGCAATCTGCTCGGCGCGGAAAAGCACTGGGGACTGTTCACCGTGGATCGTGAACCCAAACAGGTCATGCGGCATTAAAAGTTCCACCGTTCGGTTTCAAACGAACGCCCCGGCTGGGCCGGCCTTTATTCACGTTGGCCTTCGGCACCCTCGACTGTTTTAAACTTTACAAGTCCGCCGCGCCGCCGGATCGCCGGCTTGTTGGGGGTGCAAAGTAACACCGTATCTGTGCGACCGCCTAAACTGACGGAGCGCGCCTGTCTCAGGCGCAGCACGCACGAAGCAAAAAACGCGGTGGAATCGGGGTAAACGCTCCTGGCCTTTACAATCTGCTGCGGCTGGGACAGCCGCGCTCCAGATACAGTGTCCAACTGCACCCGTTTGTTGGATTGCGATTCAATTTTTATTGCCGAACAACGCGTCGGCAATTAGTGTCAGCGCCGTTGGCCGGCCGTTTGTGCCGGCCAGCGCAACAGTTAGGACCAAAGACGTATGACCAGGAAACCTCTCGCGGGCGCGGAATTGAACGCGCTGGTTGCGGGCTTGAACAAGTTGTCCCGCAATCTGTGGTGGAGTTGGGATCAGGAGGCGCAGGATTTATTTCAGGAACTTTCGCCCCGCAGCTGGCAAAATCTTTATCACAACGCCGCCGCCATTTTGCGCGAAGTCTCGGAATACGAACTGCGCGTGCGCCTGCAGGACGCCGACTTTGAGCAGCGCGCACTGGCTGTGCTGCTCAATTTCGAGGCGTATCTCCAGTGCAAAACCACCTGGGGACACGTAAATGCCCCGCAATTGCTCCAAAATCCCGTCGCTTATTTTTCCGCCGAATTTGGTTTTCATGAGTCGCTGCCGATTTCGGCGGGTGGCCTCGGCATCCTGGCCGGCGACCACGCGAAATCCGCCAGCGACCTCGGCCTCGGCTTCGTCGGCATCGGTTTGTTTTACCGTGAAGGTTATTTTCAACAGGCCATTGACTCGAACAACTGGCAGACCGAATTCTACAATCTGGTGGACCCGAAAAACGTGCCGCTCGAACCCGTGCTGGACGCCAACGGCCAGCCGCTCGTGTGCGACGTGGAAATTGACATGAACCGCGTCTTCTTTCAGGCCTGGCGCGTGAACGTCGGGCGCGTGCCGATCTATCTGCTGGACGCCAATCGCCCGGAAAATGCCCAGCATTTTTGCGATTTGACCGCGCGTGTTTATGGCGGCGACGGCACGATGCGCATCATGCAGGAAATCCTGCTCGGCATCGGCGGGGTTCGCCTGCTGCGCAAGCTCGGCGTGCAACCGTCGGTCTTTCACATGAACGAGGGGCACGCGGCCTTCCTGACACTGGAATTGATCCGCGAAAAAATGGCCGCCGGACAAAAATTCACCGACGCGCTCGCCGCAACCAAGGCGGAATGTATTTTCACCACCCACACGCCGGTGGAAGCCGGACATGACCGTTTCCCTCCCGAATTGATGGACTTTGCCTTCATGCTTTACCAGCACCAGTTGCCCGTGCCGTTTCAGGACATCCTGCCGCTGGGCCGCGTGCATCCCGAAAACGCGCAGGAGCCGTTTTGCATGACCGTGCTCGCGCTCAAGGTGTCGCGCGCCGCCAACGGCGTGAGCGAACTGCACGGCGACGTCAGCCGCCACATGTGGCAATCCCTTTATCCCGGCACGCCCGTCGAAAAAGTTCCCATCGGCCACATCACCAACGGCATTCACCTGCTCGGCTGGATGAAAGGTTCCGTGCGCCAGTTCTGGCGGGAAAAAATGAAGGACAAGCGAGAGGGCGTGGTCAGGATGTGGGACGAAAAATATGGACACGATTGGGCGTCGGCGATTCACCACGCTGAATTCTGGAAAAAAATGGCCGATGCGTCGTTCGTTTCTGATGAGGAACTTTGGGCGTTGCGTTACAAACTGCGACGCGAAATGATTGAATTCATGCGCCGCCGCCTGCTGCACCAGACCCAGCGCATCACCCCCGGTGATTACATACGTTTCGAACATCTGCTCAACCCCGACGCGCTGACCATCGGTTTCGCGCGCCGCTTTGCCACTTACAAACGCGCGCCGCTGATTTTCCAGCAGTTCGACAACATCGTGAAGCTCGCGCATGACAAACAGCGTCCGGTGCAATTCATTTTCGCCGGCAAGGCGCATCCGCGCGACGACGAAGGCAAACGCTTCATCCAGCAAATCATTCACCTCAGCAAACAGGGTGAATTGGCGGGCAGTGTGGTGTTTGTCGAAAACTACGACGTTCACATCGCGCGGCAGATGGTTTCCGGCTGCGACGTGTGGCTGAACAACCCGCGCCGCCCGCTGGAAGCGTCCGGCACCAGCGGCATGAAGGCCGGCTGCAATGGCTGCCTGAATTTCAGCATCCTCGACGGCTGGTGGCGCGAAGGCTACGACGGCACAAATGGCTTTGCCATCGGCGGCGATTCAAACCCAAATAATGTCGAGGAACAGGATCGCGTGGACAGCGCCAATCTCTACCAGACGCTCACCGAACAGGT
>DLMG01000034.1:0-1039 GCA_002479245.1 Verrucomicrobia subdivision 3 bacterium UBA7542
TCGCTCCAAAGCGCCCAGGACCAGATTGCCAGTTTCAACAGCCAGATTGCCGGTTTGGAAACGCGTAATCAGGTGCTTGACCAGCGCGCTGCCGCGCTCACCAATGCCATTGCCAGCCTGAACGCGCAAATCGCCGACACGCAACAAAAACTCGCCGGTTCTGAAACCAACAACGCCTTTCTCGAAAAAGAATTGCAGCGGCAAACGGCCGCCAAAACCGAGTTGGAGAGCAAGTTCAACAACCTGTCAACGGTGCGCGCCCAGGTCAAAAAATTGAAGGACGATTTGCTCATCGCCCGCCGCTTGCAATGGATGCGCGAAGGCTCCGAACCCGGTTCACAGCAAAAAGGCGCGCAATTGCTGATGCAGCGCACGGCGTCCGCCCCCGCGCGCCCGCCGCACTACGATTTGAACGTCGAGGTCAGCTCCGATGGCTCCATCCACGTCATTCCATTGCCGGCCAACGCGCCCGCAACGACGACAAATTTGCCGCCGCAGTGACGCGCGCCGTTGGGATTTTCAATTTAATTTGCAGTCGGAGCGGGCCGTTCACGAACCACCATGCCGACTTACGAATACATTTGCGAAAAATGCGGGTGCGAATTTGAAGCCGCTCAATCCATCTCCGCCAAGCCGCTGCGGATTTGCCCGAAGGAACTTTGCGGCCGGAAAAAATGGGGCCGCGGTCGTGTAAAACGCAGAATCAGCACGGGTGGCGGCCTGCTTTTCAAGGGCAGCGGCTTTTACACCACCGATTACCGCAGCGAAGGCTACAAACAGGCCGCGAAAAAAGATGCTGCCACATCAAATTTGTCCGGGGGCAAAAGCAAACCGGAAAAAAGCGGGACCAAAGCCGCTCCGGTGAAAACGCCGGACAAGGCGGCCGGAAAATGATCCGGAAGTTACATGATCGCGTCGGCGCGCCGTTGCGTCGGTTTGATGATTTGACGGTTCAGCGGTTCAACGGTTTGACAGCTCAAAACCTTTTTATTCTTTGCGTGGTGGTTTTTCCGCTGTTCGCCCGCGCGCAGACTTCATT
>DLMG01000034.1:1167-8281 GCA_002479245.1 Verrucomicrobia subdivision 3 bacterium UBA7542
GGGATCACGGCTGGCGGCCATGCCGGAAATCGCCACCAACACCGATTTTGTCCGGCTGGAACCCGCGCTGCTGGCCGTCTCCGCCGAGCGCATCAAGGTATTGCTGGGGCGCGAACTCAACCCTGAACTCCGGGGGCTGGATCTCCCCCCGCCGCCGCCTGGGAAAATTTTTCTCGCGTTGCACCCGGCGCAGTCAACGGATGAAGGAGTCACCATCGTCTCCCGGTGTTCCCCGGGCGGTTGGGATTATCAAGTCCGGCTGCCCGACGTTTTATCGCGCACCCGTTACCTGCGTGCGATGACCGGCGTGCTGCTGCTCGAATCAGCCAACCGCGACACCCGCGCGCGTTCCGCGGAGATTCCCGCCTGGCTCACGGACGGTTTGTCCCAGGAATTGCTCGCGACCGTCTGGCAGGAAATCATCCTGTCATCGCCGAACAAAGTGATGAACGGCCCGCCGGTCAGCCGCACCGTCAAAACCGCCCGCGGCATGGATTCGCTGGCCGGCGCGCGGCGGGTGTTGCGCGATCACGCCGCGCTGACGTTTGAACAATTGAGCTGGCCAACCGACGCGCAATTGGCCGGCGACGACGGTGGCGTCTATCGTGCCAGCGCGCAATTGTTCGTCAACGAATTGCTGGCATTGAAAAACGGCCCGGCACATTTGCGCGCGATGCTCGAAACCCTGCCGAAATTTTACAACTGGCAGATGGCGTTCCAAGCCGCGTTCCGTGAAAATTTTCCGCGGCCGCTCGACGTGGAAAAATGGTGGGCAGTGCAGGTCGTGAGCTTCGTTGCGCGCAACCCGGGCCCGGCTTGGACGCCCGCGGTCAGCCGCGACAAGCTTGACGAAATTCTCAGTGTGCCGGTGAAAATGCGCACCGCATCGAACGCCCTGCCCGCGCACGCGGGAATTTCACTCCAGGCCGTGATCCGCAACTTCGACCGGGCGCGGCAGGTTGCGATTCTCCAAACCAAATTGCGCGACCTTGAACTCTCGCAATTGCGCATGGCCGCGCCGTTCGCGGTTTTAACCGGCGAATATCGCCGCGCCATTGCAGATTATCTTGGTTCAGGCCAGCACACCTCGCCCGTGCTGCGATGGGTCAAACATCCATTTACTTCATCGTCAAAAACGATCATGAACGGCACGTTAAGAAAACTGGACGCGCTCGATGCGCAACGGCGGGCAATCGAATCGGCCATCAAGCCGGGCGGCAGGTCCCCATGATTTTCAACCGCGCTTGAACGCGGCGGACACGAAAGCAGTCAACTTGACAGGGGGCAATTACAACTTATAGTTCCCATTGAAAAAATGAAGGATGACAATTCACTGGCGAATGGCGGGGAGCCGCCATCAGACCACCGACTCCAATCTTTGAAGGGATTTCACTCCGCCGGCCGCGGCTTTTGGCGCGATGTTCCCGACGCTGATTGGAACGATTGGCATTGGCAGCTCAAACATCGCATCACCACGCCGGAGCAACTGCAGCGCTTCATGCCCACGCTCACGCCGGAAGAATTCGCCGGCGCGAAACTGGCGAACCACAAGCTGGCGCTGGCCATCACGCCGTATTTTTTCAACCTCATTGACCCAATGGACGAGCATTGCCCCATCCGCCAGCAGGTCATCCCGCGCATCGAGGAAACCCACACCGCATCGTGGGAAATGAGCGACCCGTGCGGCGAAGATTCCCATTCGCCCGTGCCCGGTCTCGTGCATCGTTATCCCGACCGCGTGCTGTTCCTCGTCACCGACCGTTGCGCCGCGTATTGCCGTTATTGCACACGCTCGCGGCTCGTCAGCAACGCCAGCGGCTACGATTTTCATCCCGAATTCGACAAGCAAATTGCCTACATCGCGCAGCACCCGGAAATCCGCGACGTGCTGTTGAGCGGTGGCGATCCCCTGCTCCTCAGCGATGAAAAGCTCGAACAGCTTTTGGGCCGGTTGCGGGCCATCCCGCACGTGGAATTCCTGCGCATCGGTTCGCGCATCCCGACGTTCCTGCCGCAACGCATCACGCCCGAACTCTGTGCGATGCTGAAAAAATTTCATCCGCTGTTCATGAGCATTCACTCGAACCACCCGCGCGAACTCACGACCGAAGTCCGCGACGCGCTGGGTCGCCTCGCCGACGCTGGCATTCCGCTCGGCAACCAGTCCGTGTTGCTCAAGCACGTCAATGATGATGTGACGGTGATGAAGGCGCATATCCAGAAGCTGCTCATATGCCGGGTGAAGCCTTATTATCTTTACCAGTGCGATCTGATTTCCGGCTCGGCACATTTGCGCGCCAGTGTCCGCCAGGGCATAGAAATCATGACCCAATTGCGCGGCCACACGACCGGCTACGCCGTGCCGCAATACGTCATTGACGCCCCCGGCGGCGGCGGCAAGGTGCCCATCAATCCGGACTATGTTTTGAGCCACAATGCCGACCGCGTGGTGCTGCGCAACTACGAAGGCAAAATCTTCGAGTATCCCGAAGCGCCCGACGGCACGCCATTGTCCAAGCCGCCGAAAGAAATCGAGGAGCCGGAGTTGGTTTGATTTTCCCCCAAGGGCAACCAACCCGGGGCCAAACTCAACCGGGGATTCTCAGTCCACATGGCGTGCCCGACCCATTGGTACTGAAACGATTGCCAGAAGAAATTTCTAGATCGAAATGTCCTACCCTCACCGGGCGCATCTTGCGGGCGTATTGTCCAAATCAATTTCCACTTCGGATGCAGGGCAGACATTCCTGTCCGCCGGTTCTGGGGACTTTCCCGTCCGGGCATGGAAAGGGAATCATTTTAGGGAGGTTCAGGGCTTGCAGCGGAAAACGCCGGCTGTAATCCTTGCTCCCGGAGTGGCGGCAGCCCCGTTGAAACGGGTTGGCGGTTGGTTGGGCCGCGGTTAAACTTGCGGTTCGCGTGGCGCCGAGGTTTGAATCAACAACATCATTAAGACTATCTATGCGAAATTCCGCGACTTCCCTCTATCGCTGGCGGTTCTTCCGTGCCGGTGGCTTCGACCAGGTCAAACTTGAAACCGGCGCCGACCTGATGAACCTGGACCAGCTCGACCAGAAGTTGTGGGTCGCGCTGGCCTGCCCCACCGCCGGGCTGGAGTTCGACGCCAAAACGCTGGCGTTGATTGACACGGACAAGGACGGCCGCATCCGCGCCCCCGAACTCATCGCCGCTGCCAAGTGGGCCGGCGGTCTGATGAAAAACCCGGACGATCTGCTCAAGGGCAGTCCAACCTTGCGGCCATCCGCGATCAATGACGCCACGCCGGAAGGCAAATTGATCGCCAATTTTGCCCGGCAGATTCTGGGCAAGGCAGACACGGAAGAGGTCACCTTTGACGAAGCCGCCGCCGCCGCCCAGACCTTCGCGGCGAAGCCTTTCAACGGCGACGGCATCGTGCCCGCAGATTCCACGAGCGACGACGCCACCAAGGCGGTCATGGCTGACATCATCAACTGTGTCGGTGCCGATACGGATGCCAGCGGCAAGCCCGGTGTGAGCCAGGCCAGGGTGGACCAATTTTTTGCCGCCGCCGCCGCTTACTCGGACTGGTGGAAAAAAGCTGAAGGCGACGCGTCTGTGCTGCCGCTGGGGTTGAACACCGAGATCGCCGCCGCCGCCGTCCGGGCCGTGAAATCCAAAGTGGACGACTACTTTGCGCGCGGCCGGCTGGCGGCTTTTGATCCCCGCTCCGTCAACGCCCTGAACCGCGACGAGAAGGAATACGTCGCATTGGGTGCCAAGGATCTCACCAGCAATCACGCTGACATTGCCAGCCTTCCGCTCGCGCAAGTCGGAGCCACGACTCCGCTGCCGCTGACCCAGGGCATCAATCCGGCCTGGGTCAATGCGATCGCTGCGTTGCAAACCCACGCCATCACGCCGCTGCTTGGTGCCAGGATGGTGTTGACCGAGGCGGATTGGAGCGCGCTGGTCGGGAAACTCGCAGCCTTTGATGCCTGGAACGCGGTCAAGACCGGTGGAGCGGTCGAAAAAATCGGATTGGCGCGCACCCGCGAAATCCTTGCCACCAAGGCCAAGGAAACCCTGACCGCGCTGATCGCCAAGGACAAAGCCGAGGAAGGCAATGCCGTTGCCGTCATCGGCCTGCATCGCCTGATTCATTATCATCGCGATCTGGCCAAGCTCTGCCGCAACTTCGTCAACTTCGGCGATTTTTATGGCCGGAAGGACAAGGCCATTTTCCAAGCGGGCACGCTTTATCTCGACCAGCGCAGTTGCGACCTGTGCCTCACCGTGGATGACGCCGGCAAGCACGCCGCCATGGCGGGCATGGCCGGCACCTACCTCGCGTATTGCGATTGCATGCGCAAGGGCAGCGGCGAGAAGTTGCAGATTGTCGCCGCGTTCACCGGCGGCGATTCGGACAACCTCATGGTAGGCCGCAACGGTATTTTCTACGACCGCAAAGGCCGCGATTGGGACGCCACCATCACCAAGATCGTGGACAACCCGATCAGCATCCGGCAGGCATTCTGGTCGCCCTATAAAAAGCTGGTTCGCATGATCGAAGAACGCGCCGCCAAGCAGGCCGCCGCTGCGGATGCCGATGCGAACGCGCAGTTGACCACGGCTGTCAATGCGCCCGTCGCACCGGCCAGCCCGGCGGCTCCGGCCGCGCCAGCCAAACCGGCGTTTGATCCGAGCGTCATCGCCTTGCTCAGTTTGGCATTGGGCACCTTGGCGGCGGCGTTCGCGGGCCTTCTGGGTTTCCTCGGCAAATTTGAAGCGTGGCAGATTCCGCTGGTGATCATCTGCATCATGCTGGTGATTTCCGCGCCGTCCATGGCCATCGCGTGGCTCAAGTTGCGCAAGCGCAACCTTGGCCCGATCCTCGACGCCAATGGCTGGGCGGTGAATGCCAAGGCCAAGATGAACGTGCCGTTCGGCAGTGCCTTGACGGGCGTGGCTGCGCTGCCGCCGGGAGCCACTTTTGGGGCGGCGGACAAATATGCCGAGAAACCTTCCGTCTGGCCCAAGCTCCTGCTCGTCGCGTTTGTGCTCTGGTTCGTCTGGGCGTTTCTCAATGACAGCCAAGGCCGGCTCTACCGTTGGACGGATGGCAAATACGGCAAGCCTGCCGTGGAAGTCCAAAAGCTGCTCGACCTGCAAAAGGCGCAGGGCAAAGCAGACAAGAAGACGGCTGCCGACCAGGCGGCCGCGAATACAACCGCCGCAGCCGCTGCTGCACCGTCCATGGTTTCCACGGCGACCAACGCCGTCCCGGCAAAATAGTTTTCGCCAAATATTCACCGCCCGGACGTTCGCGTCCGGGTTTTTTATTTGGAGCGCCGGGCCGGAGGCCGGGGTTCCGAATGCTTGCTGCATTTTGTCCGGCTGTTAATCTTCAAGCCGCCATGCCACGCGAAACGTCTGAAGCCAAAAAGACGCGCCTGAAAAAAATCATCGCCACGCTGGGCCGGACTTATCCGGGCGCGCACTGCGAGTTGAATCACAACGACCCGCTCCAGTTGCTCGTCGCCACGATACTTTCTGCGCAATGTACGGACAAACGCGTCAACATTGTCACGAAGGAATTATTCAAAAAATACCGTTCGGCGGCGGATTACGCGAATGCGCCACTCGCGGAACTGGAGCAGGCCATCAAGTCCACCGGTTTTTTCCGTAACAAGGCGAAGAACCTCCAGGCGTGCTGCCGCAAACTCATCGTCCGTCACGGCGGCCGGGTGCCGCGCACGATGGAGGAATTGACACAGCTCGATGGCGTCGGGCGCAAGACCGCCAACGTCGTTCTGGGCAATGCGTTCGGCATCAACGCCGGCGTCGTCGTGGACACCCACGTTTCGCGGCTGTCGCAGCGGCTGGGTCTGACAAAGCAGAAAACGCCGGAGAAAATCGAGCCGGAATTGATGGTGCTGGTGCCGCAAAAACAGTGGACGTTGTTCAGTCACTGGCTCATCTGGCACGGACGCCGCCGCTGCGACGCCCGTCGGCCGGATTGTGAAGGTTGTGAGATCAAGAAGTTGTGTCCCTCGGCGGGGAAAGTGTGAACCAGAAACATCCAACATCCAACTCCGATAAATCGCGAGCAGGCATTCAACATCCAACGCCCAAGTCTCCAGACGCGGGCGGACGAACATTGGATGTTGGGAGTGCGATGTTGGATGTTGGATGTTCACCCTGGTTGTTGCTCAACTCCGGTCCCCGCCCTCCCGCGTTCAACATGGCGCTGGACGAGGCGCTGCTCGAAGCCATGCCGCGTCTGGGCCGGCCAGTCCTGCGGTTTTACGGCTGGACAGAACCGGCGGCCACGTTCGGCTATTTCCAGAAATATGCCGAGGTCGAGCGCGCCACGCATTTGCGTCCGTTGATTCGACGTTCCACCGGCGGCGGCATCGTGCCGCACGACGCGGACTGGACCTACAGCCTCGCATTTCCGCCCGGTCATGAATGGCATTCGCTCCGGGCGGAAGAAAGCTACCGCCGCGTCCACGAATGGATTCAAGCGGCGTTCGCAAAGTTGCAGGTCGCCACCGAACTCGCGCCAACTCCGAACTCCGAATTCCGAACTCCGAACTCCACAATTGGCTGTTTCGTCGGTTACGAGAAATTCGATGTGCTCTGGAATGGACAAAAAATTGCCGGCGCGGCACAACGGCGCAACAGATTGGGCCTGCTGATTCAAGGCTCGGTGCAGTCCCGAGGCATCGGGATTTCAACCACCCGGGCCGGTTGGCAGAAGGCCATGGGTGATGTGGGTCGCGTTGAATTGGGGGCCGCGTGGTCGGACTTTGCGCCGGACAAGGCGCTGCGGGAGCGCGCGGAATTTCTGGCCAAACAGAAATATTCGCAACCGGCGTTTATACGGAAACGTTAAGGATTTACAATTTTGACCGGCATGAGATGATGAGTGCGGCGGGCAGATTGGACGGATTGTGCTGTCCGCTACATAAGCATTGTGAAAAAAGTTGTATTTTGCATCGCGACGTTTCTTCTTTTCGCCACTTTGTCAGGCGCGGCGCTGCTTCTGAATGATTCCTTCAGTTATCCCGATGGTTCCCTGGTGACGGCGGCCGGCAGTCCTTGGACAACTTACAGTGGGATCAGCGGACAG
>DLMG01000347.1 GCA_002479245.1 Verrucomicrobia subdivision 3 bacterium UBA7542
GGCATCTTCAATCGTTCCTATTATGAGGAGGTGCTGATCGTTCGCGTGCATCCGGAGATTCTCCTCAGCCGGGGGCTTTCGAAAAAGTTGCGCGACGGAAAAACCATCTGGAAGGAGCGGTATCGCTCCATCGTGGATTTGGAGGATCATCTCCACCGTAACGGCACCCGGATCATCAAGGTCTTCCTCCATCTGTCGAAGGACGAGCAGCGAAAGCGCTTCCGCGAGCGCGTTGAGGAGCCGGACAAGAACTGGAAATTCAGCCTCTCGGACATTCACGAGCGGAACTACTGGAAGGATTACATGAAGGCATATGAGGCTTGCCTGAACGCGACCAGCACCCAGCACGCCCCCTGGCACGTCGTTCCCGCCGATGATAAAAAGAACGCCCGGTTGATTGTTTCCCAAATTGTCCTGGATGCGCTCAATGAACTTAAGATGGCCTATCCCAAAACCACCGCGAAACGGCGGCGGGAATTGAAATCCATCCGCAAAAAACTCTGAAGGCAAAACCACGACCAATACCAGAAGCAGCAACTGGCGTCCGCAACCACACCTTCACGTGTCACTGCTCCCGGCCTTCTCGACTTCGGCGCGCAACAGGTCGTGCAGGGTGATGACACCCAGAATTTTCCCGCCGTCGTCATCCACCAGGACGACGAAGTTGCTGGGGGATTCGACCAGCAGCCCTTGCAGCTTGCGGACCGTCTGGTGCGGCAGGCAGGTCGCGGCGCTTTCCAGTTGGGGGAGCGATTTTCCCGCAGGGCTGCCTCGGCTTCCCGGCGCGTGAGAATACCCGCCAGTTTGTCCTCCTGCACCACGGGAAAACGCTGATAAGGATGCGACTTCAGGAAGTCCGGCAATTTGGCCGGGGCCAAGTCGTGGATGATCACCGGCCGGAAATTCGCGCCAACGTTTTGCTTCTTGACCAGGCGCGGCACGGCTGACACGTTCTAACTTGCGCATTTCTTCACCGGCCACGCAGGGCATTCCCGATCCCGGCGCGTGAATCATGGCCATGAAGCCAATCGCGGAAGCCTTTGGTGGCGGAGCGCAAACGCGTCAGGGGAGAAGCGGTCTGATTTGCGCCGGTTGATTTGCGGCACGTATGTTGAAGCGGCTTTGGTTCAGAGAAATTCCCGACATCGGAGAGGGCGCAACCTTTCTCCGCAAGTGGGGATTCATCGGCATCTTGATCGGCATTGGCGCGGGGGTTGGGGCCTTGGCGTTGATCTGGTGCATTCATCTGACCACGCATTACGTGCTCGGCGCGATTGTGGGTTACACGCCGCCGATGCCAGGCGCTGAAGGCGGTTCGGGGGAATATGTTTTCAACATGACCCGGCCGTGGCTGCTGCCGTTGGTTACGGGAGCCGCCGGTTTGGTCGGCGGCCTGTTGATTTGGAAACTGGCCCCGGAAACGGCGGGCATCGGCACCAACGCGGCCATCCGGGCGTTTCATAACAATGAAAAGATCGGACTCCGAACGTCCATCTTCAAACTGATCACTTCCGCCATCACGATCGGAAGCGGTTTGACCTCCGGCCGCGAAGGGCCGATCGCGCAAATCGGGGCCGCCACCGGCGCCAGCATCGCCAAGGCCCTCAAACTCTCGGCGCGGGAATGCAACATCGCCTTGGCCGCCGGACTGGGGGCCGGCATTGCCGCCATCTTCAAGGCGCCGCTGGCGGGCGCCATCATCGGCGCGGAAATTTTTTACACTGAGGATTTCGAGGTCGAGGCGCTGGTACCCGGCCTGATCGCGTCGGTGGTCGGTTATACCATCGTGGGTTCGGTCACGGGGTTTCAGCCCATTTTCAATCCGCCGCCCGAAATGATGCAATTCAACCACCCGTGGTCCCTGGTCCTGTATGCCTTGTTGGGGGTCGGTTGTGGTCTGCTGGCGCGGTTTATGTTCGGCGTTTATTTTCGCATCGAGCGTTTTTTCAAGCGTTTTCCCCTGTGGCTGGCCACCACCATCGGCGGGTTTTGCACGGGCCTGATTGGCCTGGCGATTCCGACCGTGGTGGGCACGGGTTACGGCTGGGCGCAATTTGCCATCAACCGAAACATCATCCTGCTGCCGCCGTTGGTGCTGTTGGCGGCGGCCTTTGCGGAGATCTTCAGCTTGTCGCTGACGCTAGGTTCAGGCAATTCCGGCGGTGCTTTCGGTCCGAGCGTGGTAACCGGCGGAATGTTTGGCGGGGCATTCGGCAACGCCGCGAGTTATCTTTTCCCCTCGCTGGAACCGCATCCAGGCAACTTTGCCATCGTGGGCATGGTGGCGTTTTTCGCCGCGGCCGCCAAAGCGCCGATTTCCACCATCATCATGATTTCCGAGATGACCGGCGGCTATGGTCTGTTGGCGCCAGCCATGTTTGCGGTCGTGACGGCCTTTATTCTCTCGGGCAAGAAAACCATTTTTCCGGCGCAAGTCCGCAGCCGGCTCGATTCGCCATTCCACGCCGACGAATTCGAACCGATCGTGCTTCGCCGCGTCAAGACCAGCGATGTGATGATTCACCTGCCGGTCTGTGTCAACGCCGACGCCTCTGTTGCCGATGCCATTGGTTTGATGGGCGATTACGGTCTCAGCGGGTTGCCCGTGGTGGAACAGCGCAAGTTATCTGGCCGGGTAACGCTGTTGTCGGCCCATCGGATTCCAGATGCCCAGCGTCAGAGCGTCAAGGTCAAGGAAATCATGTCCAGCGACGTGTATCGGGCTTACCCGGACGAGGATTTGTTCACCATCCTTAAACGGTTTGCCGCCAAGGACGTCGGCCACCTGCCGGTGGTGACCCACCAGCAGCCGGATTGCCCCATCGGGCTGATCACGCGTTCCGGCCTCTGGACGGCCTTGGAAACGGCTCGTAAAGGTGTCTTGCCCGAATAGCCCCTTAATATAAGGCCAAAAACTTTCTTACCGAGGCGCTTGCGTCGTGGCGACAGCGGTGTGTTG
Organism: Verrucomicrobia subdivision 3 bacterium UBA7542; assembly: GCA_002479245.1. Lineage (GTDB taxonomy): Bacteria > Verrucomicrobiota > Verrucomicrobiia > Limisphaerales > UBA11358 > UBA11358. The sequence continues at coordinate 2,960 of DLMG01000347.1, forward strand.
GAGGCTGCCGCCAGGCCCGCCGCCGCGACCGCCGTCGCCGCTAGCCGCCGGTTCTGCTTGGCTTCACCGGCCAGACCGTCCAGGTTCGAGCTCACCGCGCCAGCCAGTTGCACGCTGGGCCCTTCGCGCCCGGAGACTCTGGCCGCCGCCGATGCTGACAATGCCGGCGACAAATTTTACCCAGGCCACGCGCCACGGCAC
>DLMG01000304.1:0-6227 GCA_002479245.1 Verrucomicrobia subdivision 3 bacterium UBA7542
TTTCCCGCGCGGGTGTAGCTGATACACGAAATGCACTTGGCCAGTGATTTTTTCATTCGGCACAAGCATGGCCGAAGAAATCTCCCGATTTGTGTAATCTTTACACAAAATGAGACCTCCGTTTTCCGCCGATCTCCGGCAGCGGAAACGGGGACAGTGAACGTCATTCTCACAACGGCCAGCCTGCCAGACTTCAGGGCGAAAATTGTGCAATCATTGCACAAAATTATTTTACCTCCTCATCACCGACTGAAGCAGACCCGTAGTTAAATCGTCCGATTGTCTGGCATCAGCCACCGGACCGGATGGGAACGGTGTCGTGTCCAGGATTTCCTTTGCTTGTCGTGCGCCCGCGTTCGGCGTAACCTCGCCAAGTTCATAGAACTAAAACGACGATTATTATTTAACCAAAACAATTTTGCGTAGCTACGGCTACGGGCTGACCCGAAAACCGCGAATTTTCAAGCCCGTGAAAGATCCGACCGAGCGCGCCCAAGTGGGCGCGGCTTGGCGCGCTTCTTTCACAGGCGCTTCGCGGTGCCTCGGGTCAGGGTGCGTTGAGTCCGCGCCTCTTCTTTTCCATTTTTAGAAGTTTCCCGTCGTCATGGTTGCGCGAGCAACGATTGAAATGACGATGCCCACGGGTGACGAAATAAAACTGCCGCTGACTTCGCGCGATGTGAACGCGGAGCGGCTGGCGCAATTCCGCGAACTGTTTCCCGAAGCGTCCACCGAGGGGAAATTCGATCTCAAAAAACTCGCGCAACTGTTCGGCGAGGCCGCCACCGACGCGCCGGAGCGCTACGGGCTTTCGTGGGCCGGCAAATCCGATGCCATCCGTGCCATTCAGACCACCAGTCCCGGCACGTTGCTACCGTTGCCCCGCGAGTCCGTGAATTTTGACGCCACGGAAAATCTCATCATCGAGGGCGACAATCTGGAAACCCTCAAGCTCCTGCAAGGCGGCTACCACGGGCGCGTGAAGATGATTTACATTGATCCGCCCTACAACACCGGCGGCGAATTCATCTACCCTGACAACTACAAGGAAGGGCTGGCCGATTACCTGAAATTTTCCGGCCAGGTCAGCGGCGAAGGCATCCGACTCACCACCAATGCCGAGACGGACGGTCGCTACCACAGCAAATGGCTGACGATGATGTATCCCCGCCTGTTTCTGGCGCGGAATCTCCTGCGCGAGGACGGCGTGATTTTCGTCAGCATTGACGACCACGAAGTGCATAACCTCCGCGCCGTAATGAATGAGATTTTCGGCGAGGAAAATTTCGTAGCGCAGATAATTTGGAAAAAGCGGAGCACGCCACCGAATGACAAGATCATCGGTGCGGATCACGACTACATTTTTCTGTTCGCGCGTAACCTCCAGACCGCAGGATTAAATTTGAGACAACGTTCGGAAGAACAAATCGCGCGTTACCAAAATCCCGACAATCACCCCAAAGGTCCGTGGACGGCAGGCGACTTGATGGCAAATGTAAAAGGAGGCCGTTACGTTGAATCGCTCAATTTTCCAATCAAGAACCCAAATACCGGGGAAGATCATCTGCCATCCTCAAACGGCAACTGGCGATTCAGCCGCGAAACAATCGCCGAGCTGATGGCGCAAAATGAAATTTATTTTGGTGAAGATGGAAAAGGCCGTCCAAAACTGAAAAGGTTCTATTGCGACGTAAAGGCTGGAATCACTTATCCGACTATCTGGGATTTTGTTCCGTTAAATACCGAAGGTTCTGCGGAAATGACCGAGTTGTTGGGCAGCATGACCGCTTTTGAGAATCCGAAACCGAGTGGACTTCTTTTGGAATTGGTCAAGCTGGGTTCGAGCGGGGATTCTGTCATCCTCGATTTCTTCGCCGGTAGCGGCACAACGGCGCAGGCGGTGCTGGAATTAAACGCGCAGGACGGCGGCAACCGCAAATTCATCCTCGTCCAGTTGCCCGAACCGACCGGGCGCAAAGATTTTGCCACCATCGCGGACATCACCAAGGAGCGCGTCCGCCGGGTCATCAAAAAATTATCCGCCGCCGAGGGGGAAAAACAGGATGCAGCCGCATCACAATTAAAACTAGGCGGCACTGTGCCGGTGCGTGAGTTGGATTTGGGCTTCAGGGTGTTCAAATTGGGCAGCAGCAATTTCAAGGTTTGGGATGCCGCCGCCGCGCCCAAGGATGGCGAGGCGCTGGCCGAACAACTAAAACTCATAGCCCACAACGTCGAGGATGGCCGTCCCGACGATGCCCTGCTTTACGAACTGGTGCTCAAAAGCAATCTGCCGCTCACCAGCAAAATCACCGCCGGCAAAATCGGGGAGCAGCCATTTTACGATGTGGCCGACGGCGCACTGGTGATTTGTCTGGCACGCAAGCTCACGCAAGCAACCTTGCGCGGCCTCATGGCGCGTAAACCCAAAGGTGTCATCTGTCTGGACATCGCCTTCGCCGGCAACGACCAGCTAAAAGCCAACATCGTGCTGGAAATGAAATCCCACGGCATTGAATTTCACACGGCGTGAAAATCAAATTCGACAGCAACCAGGATTTCCAGTTGGACGCCATCCGGTCGGTCGTGGATGTTTTTTCCGGCCAGCCGCCAATGCGGGCGTCGCTGCAATGGCAGAGCGACGTGTTCGCCGGCGAACTGCTCACGGAAATGGGCGTCGGCAATTCGCTGGTATTGAGCGACGACGCCATCCTGAACAACGTCCAAAAAATCCAGACGGAAAACGGTCTGGAGCCGGCGACGGAACTGGCGGGACTGAATTTCTCCGTCGAGATGGAGACCGGCACCGGGAAGACCTACGTTTATCTGCGCACGCTATTTGAATTAAATGCGCGCTACGGCTGGAAAAAATTCATCATCGTCGTGCCCAGCGTGGCGATTCGCGAGGGGGTGTTGAACGCCATCGAACTCACGAAGGAGCATTTCAAATCGCTCTATGGCAACGCGCCGCTGGATTATTGGGTTTATGACTCGGCGCAGGTGTCGAAGCTGCGGCAGTTCTCCGCCAGCAACCAGATGCAGTTGATGGTGATGAACATTCAGGCGTTCGATAAAAGCAGCACCGTCATCCAGAACACCAAAGATCAGATGAACGGGCGTCGGCCCATCGAATTCATCCAGCACGCCCGGCCCGTGGTGGTCGTGGATGAGCCGCAAAATCTGGCCACCGAACTACGGACGAAAGCCATCGAAAGTCTGAATCCGCTCTGCACGCTACGTTATTCAGCGACGCACAAGGATTATTTCAATCTGGTTTACCGGCTCGATCCGGTGAAAGCCTACGATTTGAGGCTGGTCAAGCGCATCGAGGTGGATTCGGTCGTGGACGGCGGCGATTTCAACCGGCCCTATATCGCGGTCAAATCCATCACCGCCACCAAAACGCGGATTTCCGCCAAGCTGGAAATTGATGTCGAAGGCGCGAGCGGCTGCAAACGCAAAACCGTTACGGTGACGCAGGAAAGCGATTTGTTCGCGTTATCTGGCGAGCGCGAAAACTATCGCGGCTACGAGGTGGATCTGATTGATGCCGGGAATCAATATCTCCAGTTCAAGAACGGCGTGAATCTGGCGACCGGCATCACGCACGGCGGGCGGACGGATGACGTGTTGCGCATCCAGGTGCGGGAAACCATCCGCGAACATTTTGAAAAGGAACTGCGCATCGCGCAGTTACCGCCGGATCAGCGGATGAAAGTGCTGTCCCTGTTCTTCGTGGATCGCGTGGCGCACTACGCCGAGGCGGATGGTAAATTCCGGCAGTGGTTCACGGCGGAGTATCAGGGATTCGCCCGACAGCCTCGCTATGCGTCCTTGAACCCGCTGGCAGTTGAGACGGTTCACAACGGTTATTTCGCCGTGGACAAGGGCAAACCCAAAGACAGCAGCGAAGGCCGCGCCACCAAAGCGGATGATGAAGCCTACAATCTAATCATGCGCGATAAGGAGCGTCTGTTGTCCATCACCGAGCCGCTGCGATTTATTTTCAGCCATTCGGCGCTGCGTGAAGGCTGGGATAATCCGAATGTGTTTCAGATTTGCACACTGCGCGAAATCAGCACGGAACGCGAGCGGCGGCAGACCATCGGGCGCGGCCTGCGTCTGCCAGTGCGCGAGAACGGCGAACGGTGCTTTGATCCGCTAATCAACCGGCTCACCGTGGTTGCCAGTGAGAGTTTCAAGGAATTTGCCAAGAAGTTGCAGGACGAGATGCAAAATGAATGCGGTGTGAATTTTGAGAATCGCATTTTGAACAAGCGCGAGCGGCGCAAGGGCATCTTGAAAAAACAACGCCTGCTCGACCCGGATTTCCAGAATCTTTGGGACAAAATCAAACGCAAGACACGCTATGCCGTTAAATTTTCCACCGCCGACTTGGTTTCCCGCTGTGCCGGTGAGTTGCGGGAAATGCCGGAGATCAAATCACCGTTCATCCGGCGGGAGAAACACGAGTTGTTCATGACCTTGAAAGAAGGCGTGTTCGGCCAGGAACGTTCCGCCCAGACCATCCGCGCACCAGAATATCGCGCGCCGATACCGGATTTGCTCGGCCATCTGCAACGCGAGACGGAATTGACGCGTCCGACGCTGGCGGAAATTCTGCATAAATCCGACCGACTCGGCGAGGTGACGCACAACCCGCAGCAATTTTTGGAACACGCCGTCGCCGCCATTCAAAAATCACTCCACGACCTGATGGTTCAAGGCATCGAATATGAGCGTATCGCGGATGCCGAGTGGGAAATGCACCGGCTGGAAGTCGAGGAGCTGGAAAGCTACGTCACGCGCCTGCTCGAAGTGGGGCACAGCATTTACGATGTCGTCGAATTTGAGTCCAAGGTGGAATATGAATTTGCGAAGGCATTGGATGCTCGGAAAGACATTAAATTATTTTTCAAACTGCCGGATTGGTTCAAGGTTGAAACACCGCTCGGCACCTACAATCCCGATTGGGCCATCGTGCGCGAGGAGCCGGACGGCCAGAACAAGCTGTATCTGGTGCGTGAAACCAAAGGCACCACCGACTGGCTGAAAATTCCAGAAATTCAGCGCAAGAAAATCCAGTGTGGCAAGGCGCACTTCAAAGCGGTTGGCCTCAAGGATGGCGGCTACGATTGGGTAGCGTCGGCGAACGAAGTATAGACCGTTACCAGCAAAATTACGAGCAAGGCAGGTTTGAAATCCCCGGCATCAACCATTGGGAAAATCAGACAGCGTTAAGGTCGGCGCTTTGACTGACCGGCTTTGCTCGTGCCTCACAAACCGGCCAGACAAATCGCCTCCCCGTTGAAACCTAGACGGTTACGCACTCATCGGTCGTTCTAAAACCGCGCTCAACTCCGCCGTCGTCCGTTCATGCCACTCCCGACCTGCTCCGTTTCGCTGCCGGTTTCAGAACGCCCGGTCAGTGCGCCCATCATCATCCAATTTGATACGTTCAGCCGAACGCGATTTCTGACAGCTTTCTGAAACTTGAAAGCCTTGATTTTTTCGAGACACCATCCCCTACCAAAATCGGTAGTGAAAAACGCAAACAGAAACCAGGCAACCAAAAGCGACGAAAAGCGACAACGCATTTGTCACTTTTTGTCGCATCCACTCCTGACATTTCGTCGGCACTCGCCGCTTTTCGTCACTTGAATTTGTCGCCATTCGTCGCCCTTTGCCGCTACACGCGGCGTGATTTCATCTCACTTTAACTTTCACCTGCTCTCTTCCACCGTTTTTCATTATCGGGCTATTCTGTCCGGCGATGACTGAAACGGCACATCAAAAACGCGGCGGCAAACCGTTCCACAGCATTTTGGAACCGCACTACGATTTCATCCGCGAGCTGCGCCAACGGCGCAAGACATGGCAGGAAATCGCCGACTTGCTGTTGAGTGAAAAGGGCATCCGCGTCACGTTTCATGCTCCATATCTATTTTACCGGCGCAGATTGAAGCGGGCGACCAAACCGCATTGGGAAGATGCGGAAAATAATTCCGAATTCCAACCCGCCCGCCCCAACGCAGCGGCCAGCCGGCCGCAAGCACGCCAATCGCCGTTGCCGAAACCAAGCCCTTTTACTCGCCCAAACATCAAAAACATTAACACCGACCAAGAATTCACATGAATACCAACATTACCAAACGCATCCACATCAATCCCCAATCCAAAGGCAGCCTCGGCAAAAGTTTCGAGGCCGAGTTCCGCACCGCCTGGCT
>DLMG01000304.1:6394-7447 GCA_002479245.1 Verrucomicrobia subdivision 3 bacterium UBA7542
ACCCTGCTCGGATTATTTCGCAACGTGTCGCGCAGTGACGCGCCGGTTCACGTCATTGATTGCCGGGCGCAGGCCGACGGCCTCATCGTGCAGGCATTGGAGTCGTTGCAATTGCTCGAATCGCTCGCAACGCAGGGCATCCGCTTCACGTTTTTCCTGTTTCCCAGCGAGGACACCGAGAGCATGAACAATCTGCTCGAACTGTTTTATTTCGCGGGCGACCGCGTGGATTACGTGATTGTCCACAACCCGGCCAAGGTCCGAACCAACCTGTTCAAGAAATCCAACATCGAGGCTGAATTGAAAAAGTTTGGCGCGAAGGAATTGACGTTGCCGGTGGTGACTTCCATCACGTTGCTGGCCATCAAACGCGCCGAGGCCAAGGCGGGGCGCAAGTTGAGTTTTGCGGAAGTGGCGACGCCCGGAGCCGCACACTTGGAATTGATGCTGGCCGGTGAAATGCAATGGGCGATGCAGCAGATGTTCCGGCAATACGACGCTGTTGCCGATTTGCTGGTGCCGGAGCAACAGGTGCCGGAGGTCGAATCACAGCCGGAGCCGGCGGCAAAACAGGCCCGCCCCAAGCATCCGATGCTCAACTTGGGCGAATGAATATGGACAAGGATGATTTGACCGCCCTGTTGGTTGACGCGCCCGCCGAGGAAGTGGATCAGATTCACCGCCTGTTGCATGAATGGAGCGTCGGGCCGGACAGCAGTTTTCCGGTGCAACTGTCATTGCTGACCAAGGCGCAATGGCGCATCGCGGCCAATCTGCCGCGCCTGATGAATGATGCCCGTAAATTGATTGAACTGCATCTGGCTGAATACCGGCGGCAGAGTCAGGCGCTGGCAGATGATTTTGCCGGCACAGTGGACGGCCAGAACAAGGAGTTGAAAAAAACTGTCGAAATTCACATTCAGGCAACCCGGCAGGCTGCGGAACAAATCCAGGTGCAGCTTGCCGACGCAGAGGCGGTTGCCAGTCGGATCAAATCTTTGATGGAAAGCGCGGCGTCTGAATGGGAAAACATCAAGGCCAGCACCACGGCTC
>DLMG01000258.1 GCA_002479245.1 Verrucomicrobia subdivision 3 bacterium UBA7542
ACGCGTATGCGCAACGCGGGACCCAACATCCAATGAACTGCGCCCGTCCGGCTAAAGATTTTCGACGTTCAGTGTTCGATGTTGAATGTTTTCCCGCCGTTTCACACCGGGTCAGGCCCGTTCAAAAAACCGGAAGAAGAGAGCCTGCTTGGAAACCGGTTCGGCTTTTTGAGCGATGGCTGCCATTTGCGTCTCGCTGAGCGGCGTAAAGTCGCGGGCGAGTTGCACATTTTCCTCCAATTGCGCGACGGAATCGCAACCGATAATCACCGTGCTTACCGGCAGGGAAAGCGTGTAATACATGGCCTCGTGCATCTGGAGGGTTCCCGGTCCCTTGGCTTCCACCACGCCTTCCCACAGGTGCTTTTGTTGTTCCGGGGAGGGCGGCGTCCAACTGGCGAGAATTCGTCCGCGCGCGGGAACCTTCATGCCGATGATGCCCATTTGCTTCTCGACCGCCAGGGGCAACAACTGGTCCATGAAACTGAAATGGTGTTTGTCGGCCCCATTCAACGCCATCAGGATGCAATCCAAGGGATACCGATTGATGGCATCCATCAGCGAATCGGGACGGTGATGGCCGGTGACGCCGAGAAAGCGGACGAGTTTTTGATCGCGTGCCTGGATGAGCGCCTCCATTGCGCCGCCCTTGGCGAAAATGGCATCCACATCAGCCTTGGTGCCGACATCATGCAACTGCCAGAGATCGAGATGGTCGGTATGCAGCAGTTCGAGGGATTTTTCCAGCATCTTGAGCGAAGCGTCGCGGGTGCGTTCCTTGGTTTTGCTGGCGAGAAACGCCTCCGATCGGCGCTGTTTCATGACCTGGCCGACGTACTGCTCGCTCCAGCGTTCCGGGCCGCCATAAATGGATGAGGTATCGATGTAATTCACGCCCAGGTCCAGCGCCCGGTTGATAATGGGCACGGCCACGGCTTCATTGTGGGAACGTTCCAGCGCACCCTGGCCGCCCAGACCGAAGATGCCGACCCGATAACCGGTCCGGCCCAGGTTCCGGGTCGGCATGGCATTGGCCGTGGCCGGGTTCGAGAGGGTTTCGGAAGCGGCGCGCGCAGTGGTTGGCAGGGCGGCCTGTCCAATGGCGGCCACGGCGGCCAGGCCACCGAGCTTGAGAAATTCACGGCGATTCGGCTTAAACGTTTGGGCGGATTCGATTTTTTTGCGGATAATAACTCCTGGTTGATTTGCCGGAACCTAAACCGCCTTGCGTTGGTCCGCAAGTGTGAAACCGGCGTGGCGCGAAGCAGCGGGAAAACACGCCGAATCGGAGTTCGGCGCTCCAATCTGGCGAAATGGAAATGAAATCAAGCGCAGCCGCGGCAGAACAATTCGATGTTCGGTGTTGGATGTTGGTTGTTCGATGTTCAGTTCTGCTTTGATTGTGCCGCGGTCTTCAACGGCTCGATGTGCACCAGCACGTCGCTGACGGCAGGGATGGCGTCGCGGATTTTGTCCTTCACGTCGTGGGCGATTTTATGCGAGAGCAGGACGGTCATCTGCGGGTCCACTTCCACATGCATGTCCACGAAATACTGGTAGCCGACCTTGCGAACGATGCATTTTTCCACGCTGCCCACGCCGGGTGTGTCCTTTGCAATCTGGCGGATCTGGTCAATCACTTCCGGCCCGGGCGCGGTGTCCATGAGTTCGTTGAGCGCCGGACGGAGCAGATGCCAGCCGTTCCAGGCGATGATCCCTGCCGCCGCAATTGCCGCCACGTCGTCGGCGGCCTCAAAACCCTTGCCGCCGATGAGCGCCACGCTGATGCCGATGCCGGCGGCCACGGATGTGATGGCGTCGCTGCGATGATGCCAGGCGTCCGTGCGCACGGCGGAACTGTCCACCGCCTTGCCTTCGCGCGAAACAAACCGGAACAAAATTTCTTTTACCACCACCACCACGACCAGCACGATGAGTGTGAACGGCGCCGGCGCCGGGTGCGGTTCCATGATTTCGCCGAACGCCTTGAGCGCAATCCACAGCGCCGCCCCCAACAACATCGCGGCGACGATGGCGGAGGCAATGGGTTCGGCCTTGCCGTGGCCATAGGGATGGTCCTCATCCGCCGGCACCGCGGCCACGACCAGTCCGCGCCACACGATAAGTGAACTGAAAATGTCGGCGAAGGATTCGACGGCGTCCGCGACGAGGGCGTGCGAATGGCCGACAATGCCCGCGGCGAGTTTAGTGCCCGACAACACGACATTGACGGCCATTCCCGCAAAGGTGGCGCGCAAGCCGCGTTGGAGGCGATTCAGTGGCACGGGCGGAGTTAAGCACGGACCGGGCCGGTTCGCCAAGCTCGGAGCAATGGGGCAAAACGTGCTGCCAGCGTCCCGCTGGCAGATCAAATTGAAATCAGTTCTGCCGGCAAGATGCCGGCAGCACGTCAAATCAGGTGGCACAACATTCCGTTGCGGCGCGCAACCTGCAGGTTGCGACTACAGGTTGCGGCTCAATTCTGCGCCCGTTTCCGGGCGCGTGTGCAATATCCGGAACAATCGCAGCGTTGCCGTGCGATTACTGCAATTCTGCCGGGCGCACAAGCGACTGGCTATGGCATCAGCATGAGGCGATAGAAGTTTTGCGCTCCGCCAATGGGCGTCTGGACGATCGTGTCCGCCCCCACCGCCATGACCGGGCTGCCCACATTCCCCCACGAAGCTGCTCCGCCCAAGGCCGCACTGGATTGCAGTTGATACATCTGTCCATCAACCGACGAGAAGTCCATCGTGACATTCCCGCCCGAAATGCCGATGGACTGGATGGCCGGCAACAGCGCCGTGTTCAGCGGCAGGAGGACGAAGTCCGTCGCTCCGGGCGCTCCAGCCGCACTGTCCAGAACAATGATGATCATTGCGTACTGGGCGCCTTGTGGACTGGTTGGAAGAGCCATCGTCGCTGCGCCGCCCATCTGGACAGGCCCGGGACTGATGAGCGGGAAAGTGGCGAGCGGACTCCTCGTGCCGCCGTTGATCATCTGGTCCAGCGGCGGTGGGGTGGCGTAGTATTCCACACTCGCGGTCCCGGGGATTACCGTCCCGGGATAGAAGTCGTTAAGCTCAACCGCGGTGGGGTCGCCCAACAGATGATAATTGATCTGGACGGGCGTGCCGATGATGGTGGTTCCGTTCAGCCAGTTCATCCCCCAGATCGGTGGCGGGCCTTTGCCGGGCATTTCGAACCCGACATGGCTGATTCCTCCGGGCGGGACGGTCGCGCCGCCCGACCACTGAAGAACGGTATCGCCGGCGGCGTCGAAGGAGGTGCTGAAGTTGGCCCACGGCGGCGCGGAAAAGTACCAGGTGATCAAGTGCGCGCCTTTCAGGATGATTTGGATGCCGGTGGCGGTGGTTGGAGTATTGTTGACGACGTCTTTGTTGATGCCCGTGACTGAAAACTTCCAGACCACTTTGGCCAGATCCAGTTGCGTGCCGCTGCGCGGATCATAGAGCGGCGTCCAAGTGCTCCCGTTGGTTCCAAACACAGCCGCGTCCTGGAAATGTGTGGTAGAGGTTTTCCATCCGAAGAAGTCGGCGGTGGCGTTGCCCGGGCTCGGGAGATAGCTGACCGTCACCCAGTAAGTCTTGCCGTTGGCGAAGGGACCGCCCTCCTGCTCAAAGCAGGACGGCACGAAGGGGAAAAAGTCGTAGCGCCAGATTTGGGTGTCATTGCCAATCAACCCGGCGGTTCCGGGCGGGTTTGGATAGTAGAAATTTTCCTGGAGATTGGTTCGAAAGAGGCTGGACTGGTAACGCAGCGCGTCGCCCGGGGTTTGAGGCGGAGAGAACACACTGCTGCACACAAGCGAGCCGGGATGGCTGTAAGGACCTGCGGCAGGCGATGCCGGCACATCCGTCCAAAGGTTTACCTGGAAAAGCGCGTTGGTGTCCACCTGGTCGTTGAGCCAGGAACCCCAAATCGAGAACCCGCTGATGTAGCCGCGGACATGACAAAGGAAATCGTCGCCGACCATCGCGGGCGTCAAGGCCCAAACGTCCAGGCCGTTGGTGGACGTGTCCGGCGGCTGGATGACTCCACCCAGGGCAGGATCGCAATCGGGACTGGGCGGGCCGCTGTTGATACGGAAGGCGAAGTCAACCGGAGCGGGAACAGCCGCCGTCACGAGCGGGTTGAACAGAGGCTGCCAGGGAACCAACAGGTTCGCCGAATTCGGGTCCACTTTCCCCCACACCCCGGTGTCGCCCCAGTGATTGGTGGAGGTCTTCCAGCCCCATTGCCAGTAGGCGGCCGGTGGCGACAGGGAGGCGACCGAAACCCAGTAAACCGTGCCCTGGCCTTGCTGGCAGAAGGTATTCGTGGGAAACACATCGAAGCTATAAAGCCAGACAACACTTTCAGATGATGGTGGTGTGGAGGTGGTGGGATCGTAGAAGTGCTCCGTTCCGGTGCCCGCAGGCATGGGTGGCAGGTAGTCACCCGGGTTGTACGTTTGTGACCATAACCGTATGAATGGCTGGCTGAAGCCGTTGGGTCCTTTCGGGGCATCGCTCCAAATGCTCACCACGAACGTGTTCGCTCCCGGAGGCATGTCGTTATTAAAAGATGCCCAGAATTGAATGTTGGTGATCGGCCCGACAACCGTGCATTTGAAATCGTCAGCCAGAGTCAGAAGCCCGTTGGCCACATTCGGTGAAGTGGCACTCACATCCAGCCCAAATCCACTCTGAAGATCAGGATACTGCACCCATTTATTCGTCGGTGTTGGCGATGGCGGAGGAGGTTGATTGGTCGTCGTCAAAGCGAAGGCCAAATCCAGACTTCTCGTTGGGGTCTGGGGACTGGATAACTCCTGCCAATCTCCCAGGGGAGTGGTTCCCGTAAGCGGATCCATGTGCCCGAACACCGCGTCGTCGTTGTAATGGACTGCGGCGGTCCTCCAGCCAAACGCCACGACATTTGTTCCCGCCGTCACGGACAGCCAGTAGTTCGTGGGTGCGGTAGCCGTTCCTTGCTGCACAAACAGGCCATTCGGCTGCGCCGGGTCCGGATAAAAATTGTACTGCCAATTAATATTGTCGTTGCCCATGATGCTGCCCGCAGGAAACGGGTCCGGATCCCAGAATTGTGAGGGCGCCCAACTCACTGGCACCTTCTTATAGTGTCCGGGAATTGCTCCGCCGGGCTGAAAGGTCTGGGTCCAAAGCAATATGCCGGGATGACTGGGAACGGTTTGGCCATCCACGTTGTTTGAGGCCGGGACATCCGACCAGAAACCCAGCGTGATCGGCATATCCGGGATGTTCGCGGTAGCCGTGTCTCCCAGCCACGAAGCCCAGATGTGGATGTCGGTGATGGGACCGGTCAGAGTGCAGGGGAAGTCGTCGGCCAAAATTAGCGGCAGGCCTGTGCCACTGCCAGCGGGTGGTTGGGCCGCCAGGACATTATAGCTGGCGGGGGTGAGGTCCGGTGGCTGATAATATTTGGTGGCGTTGGTATTGGGCCAATCGGCCCTTGCCGTCGTTGCTGCCAGGACCACCCATAACACGGCTGTGGCCGCAAATGACACCATGACTGTGATAAACGATTTTTTTGTGGTAAACGATCTGCTCATAACGCTCCTCTGCTCTGGTTGAAGGTTGCTTTTCCCCTGCCGGACCGGTGTTGATCGTGCTTCACAACACCTGATCCGTTCTGCGCCTCTCCAACGGTCAAACTTCGGCCGTGGGCCCAAGACGGACAACAAATGAGACATTTACTCTCCTTCTTTTAAGGATTCGTAATACTTAACACATAAGCCGTGAAGCTGTCAACTGCAAAAGAGAAAATTTATTCACACCGGCTCCACCCCCAACGGCGATGAACCGGGAACATGCTGCCCGGTGCAGGCCACTTCAAATCATGTGGCAGAACATCGCGTCGCGAAGCTTGGGCTCGAACCAGGTGCTCTTGGGGGGCATGATGCCGCCGGTGTCGGCGATGGCCATCAGGTCCTCGATGCCCGTGGGAAACATCGAGAACGCGCAGGCGTATTCGCCGCTATTCACCAGCTTTTCCAGTTCCGCCGGGCCGCGAATGCCGCCGACATAATTGATTCGCTGGCTCGTGCGCGGGTCGTCGATGCGGAAAATCGGCCCGAGCACCAGTTGTTGCAGCAGTGACACGTCGAGCGAATCAATCGGGTTGTCCGTCGTGATGAGTTTTTTGCGGAAGGCCAGCGTCCGCCATTTGCCCTGAAAATAAAAACCGAGTTCGTGTTTGTGTGCCGGCACCCCCGTGCCCTGCGGGTCGGCGACAAAAACCTTGCCGAGAATTTCCAACAATTGTTCCGACGGCCAGTCGTTCAAATCCTTCAGCACGCGGTTGTAAGGCAGAATCTGCATCTGGTTGTGCGGGAAAATCACGGCCAGAAATTGTCCGCTGTGGCCCGCGCCCTGGCGCGACTGAAACACGCGCGCCGCCGCCGCGCAGCGATGATGGCCATCGGCAATGTAGAGAAACGGGATGGCTGAGAATTGCGTCTTGATGAATTTGATCCCGTCCTCATCGGCGATCACCCAGGCCGTGTGCCGCACGCCATCCCTGGCGGTGAAATCCGCGTCCGACTTCTTGGAAATTTTCTTCGCAACAAATTTGTCGAGTTCAGCGCTGGCGCGGTACGTCAAAAAAACCGGGCCGGTTTGCGAGTTCAGGGCTTCGACGTGCCGGACGCGGTCGTCTTCCTTGTCCGGTCGCGTCAGCTCGTGCTTTTTGATGATGCCGCCGAGGTATTCCTCGCAACTCGCCGCGGCGACGAGGCCAACTTGCGAATGTTTGCCCATGACCTGCCGGTAAAGATAAAAACACGGTTGCGAATCCTGCTTCAGTGCGCCGTCTTGGATGAGCTTTTGAAAATTTTCCCCGCCCTTCGCATAGACTTCCGGCACGCAAGGATCCGTGCCCGGCGGCAAATCAATTTCCGGTTTGCTGACGTGCAAAAAACTGAGCGGGTTGCCGGCGGCGGTGGTGCGCGCCTCGTCCGACGACATCACGTCGTAGGGCAGTTCGCAGATTTGCGCGGCCAGTTCGGGTTTCGGTCGCAGCGCAGCAAAGGGTTTCAAGGTGGCCATAAAGCGGAGCGAAGATACGAACGGCTCATCCCAAAGGCACGCAGAAATTGAATCCGGCCTATCGTGAAACAAATGACGCTGACGGCGGTGTCCACCCTCGATGCGCTGTGGCGTGCCTGTCCAGCCGCGGCACCAGCCAGCGAAGGACACGGCCCGTCAAACCTGGCAACAGGCTTTTGCTGGCGTGACCATGCGGCAGCCGCCAGATGTCGGGTTGCCCCCACGCGTGCCAGAGTGCCTCCATGGATTTCCTGTCCACGAACAGATCGTGAATGGCTTCAATCAACAATATGTTCTCCCTGGGAAGGCGTGGCCGCATGGTGGTCAAGTTCAACGCCGTCCGATTCAACGCGTCACATGCCGGCTGCTGCCGCAGCAACTCCTCTCGAAGGCCGGGCCAGACGATCTGTTTTGCGGCCGAGAGAAAGACATTCATGTCCAAGCCGGGAGCGACCAGGACGACGGCAGACAGGCGCGCGTCATGGCAGGCCGTTAATCCCGCCAGCGCACCGCCATAGGAATTGCCCCAGAGTGCCACTGCGGGACAACCTTCCCCCAACAGCCAGCCGGTCAAGGCGCGAATTTCGGCAATTGCCTGCGCATGGGCGATCTCCGCCGTTAACAGGTAATCCGGCCAACTAAACCCCGCCAGTTGACGCGGACGTCGTTGAAACTGGAACGGTGCGATCAACATCGCTGCATTGAATCCCGCTCGATTGCACTGGCGGGCAATCAGTGGAAACTCAAAATGATAGTCCGGGTCGCCACCGGCGCCATGCAGCAGAATAATGACCGGTCGGTTCTGCCAGCTTTCCGTGCAGCGGTAGAGCCGGCCATAAACGACGTTGTTCTCCGCAAACTCGCCCGGTCGCGGTGCCGGGAAGCGGAAGTTTCGTGCACTAGTGAATTCAAGCTGCGCCGGCGGGCTTTCGAGGGGAATAAAGTCCGGGCTTTTCAGGAGTTTGAGTGCTTCCTCCAGCTTCGGATTGGGTGGATGGCCGTGCTGTTTCAGCAGGGACTTGACTCGCCTGCCCCACACCAACTGAATGGCCAGCCAGTCCAACAATTTGGCTAAAGGCGCGATCATTCGTTTTAAAGTTTCTTGCCTTCGACATTCGCCATACGACGCGGGCCGGACAGCGTGACGCTTTGTCCAATGGCCGGAATTTTAAAGGGTTGGCGCCCTGTTTGCCAGTCGAACTGGATCCAGTTGAAATCGGGCGAATCCAGCGAGGTGTCGAACCGAAAAGCAACCCGGGACGGCAAATCCGATGCATCCGATTCCAAGACTTCCACCGTGAGGCTGCCGAGATCATACCGGTCGCCTTTTTTGCATCTGGGGTCCCCTATGAAGTTGCCAAACCTACAGAGGTACGCCAAATGGACGGGGCCGACATCGTCGCAGGAGAATATGTTCGGCGCTTTGGATTGAATCACCAGCGTTTTGTCATCGGTTCGCTGGACGTCGAGGCTCGTGCAACCCGGCACCAGCGCCCGCAAGGTCTTTGGCAGTGGCCGGTGATAATATGCTTTGTAAGAAGGTACACAAACCGCCGCGAGCGGGCAGGGTGCGTTGACGACGATCACATTCTTGTTTTCCGCGTCCGGTGAATCGCCGAGAGTGGTGGCGCCTTTCAGCAAATTGAAAACGAAAGGGGTGGCTTTAACCATTGCGACTCTTCCGGCGATTGCTCCCGGAACATGCATCAAAATCAGCAGCACGCAGGCAACCCATGCCAGGATTCGGCAGGCCAACCATTCCGGCAACCGGCGAGTGATCAGGCCGGCAACGAAACAGGCGATCAGTCCATAAGCTCCGACGGCCACAAACCTAAGGTTTTTGGACATTGGCATTACGGTTGCCGCGGGGATGACCGCCAGCATCATGACGGCAAACCAAAAGGCAGCGATTTTGTTCCAGCGCAGGAATGGAAGAAACACGATCAACGCCGCAATAACCCAGACGCAATAAAAGGCGATGATCTTCGGCTGCAATAAAGGATTAACCGCGATCAAAAAATCCGGCGGCACGCCGGTAAGCTGGCCTCCGAGCAGGGCGATGGCTCGGGGGATCACTACCTGCGCAAACTGAAGCGGCTCGTTGGCAGGGTCAATGTAAATGCCCAAATGGAACACACCGAAGCCGGAGAGTGTATAGATGGTCCGCCACAGAACGATGACCAGGATCGAAGGCAAAACCGTCAGAGCCCGGTTGCGAAGAGAACCCGGCTCGAGCACCAGGGCATACGCGAGAATGAAGGCAAACGTGGAAGCTCCGCCTTCGTCTGCGAAAAGGGAAAGCGCGAGGAACAGGGCGGATAGCACGCATCCGGAACGGGACTTTGCGGAACGCCATTGATGATGTTCATAAAGACACAACAGACCGAAGAAAAGCGACATCATGAAACCGCGGTTGGCGATGAACGCCACCGGGAAGTAGGTGTTGCCATCGAGCAGGAACAACAGCGCCGCCAATCCGGCGACCCACCCCACCCCCATCAGCTTGCGGTAAACATTAGTGATGAGAAACACGATGGCCGCGAACCAGGCGATGTTGTGGGCGTGCATCAGCACCGGTGAGTCTGGAAAAAGCCGGTAATCGAGCCAGTGAGTGAACGCGGTGACTGGCCGCCAAAGACCCACTCTAAAATTGTCCGGCGTCCACCACGGCAGAGTGCCGTAGTTTTTCGCCAGCACCATGCATTGTGGATCCCGGTTGGAGAAACCGGGGAAAAGGTCGCAGAGCACGGTACCGAGACTGCCGGAATCCGGAGGCAGCATGCCCGTCTCGTGCATTCGCGACGGCAACTGGCTGGGTTTGAGTTCGACAACCCGCTGAAGCAGGTCGTCCCCCCCAAAGCCGGTCTTCAAGGCCGGCAACATCACCAGTATCGCCCCGATCGCAAGGATTGCGGGAAGATAACGATGCTCAAGATATCGCTTCGAGAAATCCAACACCCGGGTTCCTGTTCCATTTGTTTTCATTGTTTCCATCCGATTTGGTCAATAATCGCTACTGACCTTCATGAAGGGACAAGGGAAATCAGCAAACCTCACGCTTCACATCGCGTGCGATTCACCAAACGAGTCTGCTGACGAGCCGCCGCTGCTTTGCTTTCGCGCGCTAAAGCCGGCTCGCGAGTACGCTCGCCCCACCCGGAATGCAAACCATTCCACCGTCTCATTTTTCAAATCCGGTTGATGACCCGAAGCCAGAAGACAGAAGCCAACACCGGAAATAGTGCTTGCCACGGCGGGTTTCAATGGTAAGCTTCACGGTTCATTATTGAATTTTTATGGCACGCATTTGTGAATTGACCGGCAAACGCCCGATGAAAGGCAGCATCATCTGGCGGAGTGGCAAGCCCAAGAAACAGGGCGGCATTGGCACGCACATCACCGCCATCACCAAGCGCCGGTTCTTCCCGAACTTGCAGCGCGTAAAAGCCCTCCTGCCCAGTGGCGAGGTGCGTTACATTCGCGTCTCGACCAGTGCCATCAAAAAAGGCCTCATCACCAAGGCGCCAAAACGGAATTGGACAAAGCCGGAAGCGGTCAAAGTCTGATTTGCCCCGAAGAACGTTGCCTTTTTGAACCCGGCGGGAACTTGCCGTGCGCGCGGGACGTGAGTCAACGAAGACGTCATGTTATGCGGTTCCTTTCATCATTGAAACTGGTTCGTGCCGCACTGGCGGCGTTGCTGCTTGTCTCCCTTTCTATGAATGCTGACAGCGCGCTCTCCAAACAATTCCTCGTCTATTTCGGCACCTACACCGGAACCAAAAACAAGGGCATTTACGTTTCCCGCTTGGACACCGCGTCGGGAGAGTTGAGCGCGCCCACGCTGGCTGCCAAATGCATCAATCCTTCGTATATTGCTGTTGACCCCAATCACCGCTTTCTTTTTGCCGTAAACGAAACCGATCATTTTAATGGCCAGGCCAGCGGCTCGGTGACGGCATTCAGGCTGGACGCGCCCACGGGCAAACTGGAATTCCTGAACCAGCAGCCCTCCGGAGGCATGAGCCCCTGTCACATCGCCGCGGATTCCACCGGCAAATATGTGCTCGTGGCGAATTACAACAGCGGCAGCGTGGCGGTCTTCCCGGTGCAAACCAACGGTTTGATTGGCCCGCCGACGGCGGTGATTCAACATCATGGGTCCAGCGTCAACCAGCAACGGCAGGCCGTGCCCCACGCCCATTGCATCGCCCTGGACGCCGCAAATCATCGGGTGTTCGCCTGTGACCTCGGGTTGGACAAGGTGATGATTTACCGGCTCAACGAAACCAACGGCGCACTCACGGCGGACGTAAATCCGTGGGTCGAACTGAAGCCTGGTTCCGGACCGCGCCATATCGCCTTTAGCCCCGACGGACGGCATGCTTACGTCATCAATGAATTGGGTTCCACCCTGACGACTTTCACTTACGATCCGGAACCTGGCGCGCTACAAGAGGTTCAAACTGTTTCCACGCTGCCGGAAGATTTTCACGGAAAGAGCACGTGCGCCGAGGTGGCCGTTCACCCTTCCGGTAAATTTGTTTACGGCTCAAACCGGGGTGATGACAGCATCGCTCTGTTCACCGTGGATGAGCAAAGCGGCCGGCTTGACTTTGTCGAACGTCAATCAACCCGTGGCAAAATCCCGCGCTGTTTTGCCATTGATCCAACCGGCCAATACCTGATTGCCGCCAACCAGGACTCTGACAGCATCGTGGTCTTCCGCATCAACGCCCAAACCGGCCAATTGACCTGGACCGGGCAAACCGTCGAAGTCGGAAAGCCGGTGTGCGTCGCTTTTGTTCCGATGGAAACGGCAATGCCCTGACACCGGCGTTGGCGCAACTGCCGGTCGCCATCGAAAAATAGAAAATTGAAGGTGGAGGATGGCACGGAAACGCCATCCTCTTTTATTTTATGGATTTTTTGGTGGATGCTGTTGAACCACCCAGCGCATCGCATCAACTTCC
>DLMG01000120.1:0-4019 GCA_002479245.1 Verrucomicrobia subdivision 3 bacterium UBA7542
CAGAAGCGCGTGGAAAAATACCCGACGGACCTGGCGATTCGGTTTGAGATGGGGCAGTTTTATTTTCAAACGGGCAAAATCACCGAGGCGATTCAGGAATTTCAAAAAGCGAAGAACAATCCGCACAAGGGTCTCGCCGCGATGAATTACCTCGCCCAGTGCTACGCCAAGCGCAAGATGTTCGACATGGCCGCGCGCACGCTTCAAAGCGCCATCAAGGAAAAGCCCGTTTTTGACGAAGAGAAAAAGGACCTTGTTTACAATCTCGGCTGCGTGCTCGAAAGCATGGGCAAAAAAGAGGAAGCCATCGAGCAGCTCAAGCTCATCTACGAAATGGACATCGGCTACAAGGACGTCGCGGCCAAGGTGGACGCCTTCTACGCCGGGCAGTAAGGGATTTTTCCCGGCGCAACTAAAGGCGTTTTTCGTCCACGTCAATCACATCCACAAAACATTTGATGTCGTCGCGGCTTCCCGCGCCACACTGTTCCTTTCGCATTTTAAGCCGCGCCACGGCTTCCGCGTCATTGGCTGGCGGTCGGTTTAACATGTCCTTCGTGTGCGCGGCCTTTTCGGCCGGGGATTTTTTTACGTTGCGCCGCACCCAGTCGCACACCTCGCCATCGGTGACGGAATTCTTCACCACCTCGATCATCTGTTCGTGCGTGACGCCGGCATATTTGAGCCACATGCCGTCAAAGCCCTTGCCCAGATTCTCCTGATAATCGGCGTGCAATTTGCCGGCGAGGTGCAGGCGGATTTTGTCAATGTAACGCGGCAGATACATCCAGCCGTCCATCGTTTCGCGCGGGCTGCGCGGATAAATGATGCTGCTCATGATGGGAAAATGGAATGATCCGGCACGCATCGCAATTCAAAAATTGAAACATTTGAATTTGAAAATTCCGTCCGTCAGCCCATTTTGAAGTCATGCAAAAGTTTGATTACGACGTGGCCATTCTCGGTGGCGGCAGCGCCGGTTACGCCGCGGCGCGAACAGCAGCGGGCGCAGGCTTGAAAACCGCCGTCATCGAGGGCGGTGAAGAAGTCGGCGGGTTGTGCATCCTGCGCGGCTGCATGCCCACGAAAGCGCTGCTTTACGCCGCCGAAGTCATGCACCTGGCCAGCCACGCCAGGCCATGGGGCATCCGCGCCGAAAACGTAAGCTTCGATTTTGCGAAGGTGATGGCGCGCAAGGACGCGCTCGTCAAGGATTTTGCGGATTATCGCCGGCAACAACTCGCCGGTGGCAAATTCAAATTCATTCGCGCCAACGCCCGGTTTCTTGATCCACACACGGTGAAATTAAATTTACTCCGTAGCAGTCCCGCAAAGCGGGATGAGTCCGCTCCATCTTCATCAAACAAAAATCAGAGCCGTCTCACGTCGGCTGACACACTTACAGCAAAAAACTTCATCATTGCCACCGGCTCAAGCGTCGCGCCACCGCCCCTGCCCCAACTCCATGAAGCCGGCTATATCACCAGTGACGATGTGCTGGCGCTCAAGCGGTTGCCGAAGTCGTTCATCGTGCTTGGCGGCGGGCCGATTGCGTGCGAGTTTGCGCAATTTTTCGCGCGGTTTGGCGTCAAGGTCACGCTCATCCAGCGCAGCGGGCACATTCTGCGCGAGTTTGACACGGACGCCGGAATTGAAATGGAAAAGGTGTTCCGGCGCGAAGGCATTCAGGTCTTCACAGGCACAAGGCTGGTTGAAGCACGGCGCAAAGGGAAATTGAAAACGGTTTCCTTTGAGCATGACAGCCAAACCGTTTCCGTCTCCGCCGAGGAAATCCTGTTTGCGCTGGGCCGCGTGCCCAACACGGCAGCGCTCGGCCTCGCCAAAGCCGGTGTCGCCACCGACGGCGGACGCATTAAATCCAACGACTTCATGCAGACGAGCGCGCCGCACATTTACGCGGCGGGCGACTGCACCGGGCCGCACGAAATCGTCCACCTGGCCGTTCAGCAGGGGGAAATTGCGGCATATAACATTGCCCATGCCACCGCGCCGCGGCGGATGGATTACCGGCTGCTCATCGCGGTCGTATTCACCGAACCTCAGGTGGCGTTTGTCGGCCTGACCGAAAAGGAAGCGAAGGCGCGCGGCATTTCATACCTGGCGGCAAGTTATCTGTTCAATGACCACGGCAAATCGCTCATCATGGAAGCCAGGGACGGCTTCGTAAAATTGCTGGCCGACTCGAAGTCAGGCGAAATCCTCGGCGGCGCATGCGTCGGGCCGATGGGCGGCGAATTGATCCACGAAATCGTCACGGCCATGGCAAAACGCATGATTGTTCACGAACTCGCGGTGATGCCGCATTATCATCCGACGCTCGCGGAAATCTGGACTTATCCGGCGGAAGAACTGGCGAAGAAAATTAACGTGGGCGACTACGCCAAGCTTGGACGCAAAGAAATAAAGTAAATCCTGACAAAAATATTAAAAACAAAGGGTGCTTCAAATCTCCGCCCCATAAATGCTTTAGTTCAATAATTGCATCCGTGCCCATGGCGCAGGCCATGCCTAAATAAAGATACACCTGCGCTTTTGAACCATTGCGGCGCAACTTATCCAAGTATTCTTTACGCTGCTCACGAGTCATTGGTTCCGCCCAAGTGCCATCTTCAATTTGAATTTGACGCCGACGGCGCTTGGCATATTTTCCCAACATAAACATATAGGCGAGCGGACCGAAAAAGAGCGCAGCCCACACCACTTTTTTGTCATGCACAAATGAATTCTGAAAGAGCAATCCACCCATCAACGCCATCAACATTAAAAGAGAGGCAGCCTGAATCCAAAAAAACCAAGCCATGAATTGCCGCTCGCGAGGTGACTTTGCATGCTCAAGGCTGGATTTGAAACTGAAGTAAAAGCTGCCCAATACTGGCAAGAATCCGCCAGCCGATCCGAGAGTTGCTCCAATTTTGGTTGCTGCGCTGGCTTTTGCAACCGTAGTTCCAACTGCGGCTACTTTGGCCGTAGTCGCCGCCAATGGCAGCGCGGCAATCACGCCCAGCGTAAAAATTTTGCCCGGCGCAGTTTTTTCCAACGCACCTTCGACAAAGGCGATGACTTGTTCGTGCAGCAGTTTTCGTCCGCGCGACAGCCGCTGCTTTACGGCGTCCTCGCTCAATTCCAAATCCTGGGCCACCGTCTCGATGGATTGGTGCTCGCGGTAAAACAGGACGAGCGGTTCGCGGTAAATCTCCGGAATGCGTTCGAGCGACCGCCACAAAATCGCTTCCTCTTCCTTGCTGATGGCCTGCTCCTGCGGCGATGGTTCGAGCGATGGCGATTCAGGTGCCGCTTCCAATTGCTCGGCGGCATGCGCCGGTTCACGCCCCTGACGGCGAAGGGTGTTGTTGGTCAGATTCCGCGCGATGCCGCAGAGCCAGGCGCGCAATTTTCCCGGCTCGCGCAAATCGGCCAGTTGTTTCCACGCCGCGACAAAGGTCTCCTGCGCCAGATCCTCGCTTTGGCTCAGGCTGCCGGTGGCGCTGTAAGCCAGCGAGCAAATCAGCGATTGATAGCGGGCCACGATTTGACCGAAGGCATCGTGGTTTCCGGACAAGCTTTCACTGACCAATTCCGCATCGTTGTTTGCCGCCATGGACATCATGCTGGTAGTCATCATGTCACCGCATCAGTGGCAGGAAAGTGCGAAGTGGTGACAAACAAACTCAACGCCGGCGCCGATTTGAGTTTTATCGGCGGCAAAACCGACCGCCCTTTCCCCGCCCTGGCAGCCGCTGCCACACCGTGCCCCGTGGATAACGAGGGTTCAGGTTCCTACTGGCTGCGTCAACCGGGCGCGCATCATCTCGGTGTCACCATTAGCCCGGGCAGAAACAGCCTGGAGCTGGTCCTTGGGAACGCCATCGAGGGTCTCCCGAATCAGTCGAGCCACCTGGTTCGGTTGATAAGGCTTGGCCAGAAAAATGTTCTCGCCTTGAGTAAAATCTTTTCCCGTCAGCGCGGAACTATAACCGCTGGCGTAGATCACTTTGAGT
>DLMG01000120.1:4131-5822 GCA_002479245.1 Verrucomicrobia subdivision 3 bacterium UBA7542
CCGGGCATGATCATGTCGGTCAGGAGCAAATCAACCTGGCCGTTGCACTCGTCCCAAACCCGCAAAGCCTCGACCCCCGAGGAAGCGATCAAAACACGGTATTGATATTGCTGGAGAATCTCCCGCACCAGTTCCAACAGTCCAATTTCATCTTCGACGAGCAGAATGGTTTCTTTGCCTCCCCGGACGTTTTCGGATTTATCGGACGGATCGGCGGGTGCATCGACGGCTTTACCAGCCATCGGAAGAAACACTTTGAAAGTGGTGCCGACGCCCACTTCGCTTTGGACTTCGAGCCAGCCATGATGTTGTTTGACAACGCCATAAACGGTGGCCAGTCCCAGCCCAGTTCCCTTGCCGACTTCCTTGGTCGTGAAAAACGGCTCAAAAATCCGCTGCAACACCTTGGGTTCCATGCCGCAACCAGTATCTGTCACGGTCAGGCAGACGAACCAACCCATACGGGCTTCAGGGTGTTGTCGCAAGTAGGCGGCGTCAATTTCAGCGGCGGAAGTCGTGATGATAAATTTGCCGCCCTTGGGCATGGCATCACGCGAGTTGACCGCCAGATTCATCACAATCTGCTCGACCATCCCGGCATCCGCCTGAATGCACGGCAGTTCCGCCTGACAGTGGATTTCCAACGAGATATCCTCGCCGATCAGCCGCGGAAGCATGCTTCTCAAATTTTGCAGCACCGCATTCAAATCGAGAATCTTCGATCGAAAAATCTGCTTGCGACTGAACGTGAGCAATTGCCGGATGAAACTGGCCGCGCGCTCCGATGCCGCGGAAATTTGCTTTATTGATCTTATCGAGTCGGCACCCGGCGGAACGGCATTGAGCAACAACCCCGCGTGTCCCTGAATGACGGTCAGAATATTGTTGATGTCATGCGCCACTCCGGCGGCCAACTGGCCCACCGACTCCATTTTCTGTGATTGCCGCAGTTGCGCTTCCAGCATCAGCCGCTCGGTAATGTCTTCAACCGTGATTACCATTCCGTTAATCTCGCCGGCGGCATCGAAAAACGGCGTGGCATTGGTCGAGAGCAACGTGCGGCGGCTGTCGGGACGGTCAATTGCATGATGGACGTCTTGCACCGGCTGGCCGGATTCGAGGACTTTTTTCAACGGCAGCGCCTGCCCCGGAAGCGGGTGGCCCTCCGGATCAGTCATCCGCCAGTCCAGAACGCTGCAAGTTCCCCCGGTGATGGCGTCCTTGGACAGGCCGAGAACTTCTTCTGCCCGGTGGTTGGCAAAAGTAATTTTTCCAGCCTGGTTGGCGACGACGATGCCCACGGGACTGGTTTCCATGATGCGGCTGATGAGATCCCGGTCGCGGCGGAGGTCCTCCTCGGCGCGCTTGCCTTTGATGGCATAGCGGATGGCGCGGTCGAGAATGTCGGCGTTGAGCTGGCCTTTGACGAGATAATCGGCGGCCCCGGCTTTCATGGCCTCCATGTCAACCTCCTGGTCGCCTTGGCCGGTCAACAAGATCATGGGCGCCCGGGCATTGAATTGTTGTGATTCGCACAACAGTTCCAGTCCGGTCCGTTCGCCGAGGCGATAGTCCAGCAGATAGATATCGTGCTCGCGGCGCTGGATGGCATCCAGCGCCGCCGGAAAATTGTTGACCCAGTCGAGATGATAGCGGCCCGCGATTCGTAAAATCAGATCGCGCGTGATGAT
>DLMG01000120.1:5872-9834 GCA_002479245.1 Verrucomicrobia subdivision 3 bacterium UBA7542
TAGCGGCCCGCGATTCGTAAAATTAGATCGCGCGTGATGATATAATCATCCTCATCATCATCCACCAACAGGACTTTGACCGGGGCATCGGACATAAAGCGTTCAACTCTCGCCCGGCGGAAGTTCGACCACTTCGAACCAATATCGGCCGAGGACCTTGATCAATTCCACCAGCGATTTGAACGTCACGGGCTTGGTCACGTAGGAATTTACGCCCAGATCGTAGGTGCGCAAAATGTCTTCCTCCGCCTTGGAGGTGGTAAGGACGACGATGGGAATCCGGCGCAGTTCCGGATCCGCCTTGATTTCCTTGAGCGCTTCGCGCCCGTCCTTGCGCGGCATGTTCAGATCCAGCAAAATCAGCCCGGGCAATGGCGCATCCTTCTGATCGGAGTAGCGGCCTTGACGGCGCAAATATTCCATCAATTCTTCGCCGTCTTCCACGCAATGGAGCACATTGACCAGACGGTTCTCCGCAAACGCGTCTTGT
The DNA here is from genome assembly GCA_002479245.1 of Verrucomicrobia subdivision 3 bacterium UBA7542. Lineage (GTDB taxonomy): Bacteria > Verrucomicrobiota > Verrucomicrobiia > Limisphaerales > UBA11358 > UBA11358. Next base: position 6,363 of record DLMG01000120.1, read on the forward strand.
GTCAGTTTACGGTCGTCCGGATCATCGTCCGCCAGCAGAATTGTAATCATTTTCCCTTCGATTTTCATGGTTGGTTTTCCCTATTTATGGTGGTTTCCTTGTTTTCGTCTTGTGCTTTTTGGGGATGAGCCACCGGTATCGTCAAGATAAAAGTGGAGCCCTGCCCTGGTTTGCTTTTGGCGGTGATGTCGCCGCCGTGATATAATGCAATTTTGCGAACAATGGCCAGCCCCATGCCTGTGCCTTCGTATTCATTGCGAGTGTGCAACCGCTGGAAGACATTGAATATCCGATCCAGATATTTTTCGTCAAAGCCTATACAATTGTCACTGACCGTCAACCGGCAAAGTTTCTTCGCGGGTGTGTCGGGGGCGGAGATAATCTGCGCTTCGACTTTCACCACAGGCGGCTCTTCCGGGCGGCGGAATTTAAGCGCGTTGCCAATCAGGTTTTGCAACAACTGGCGCATTTGCAGCGCCTCCGCGTCAATGACCGGTAGCGCTCCCAGTTCGACGCGCCCTTTGACCAGTTCGATCCGTCCCTCCAAATCTTCCACCACTCCGCTGGCCACCTCCGCCAGATTGACCGACGTGAAGGGCTGGGCCTTGGTCGTAACCCGCGAAAAAGTCAACAGATCGTTGATCAGAATTTGCATCCGCGCGGCCGCTTTCTGCATCCGTTCCAGATAATCAAGCGCTTCCGGCCCCAAGGCTTCACTGTTCTTTTCCCTGAGCCGTTCGCCGAAAACCACGATTTTTCGCAAGGGCTCCTGCAAGTCGTGCGAAGCCACATAGGCAAAATCCTGCAGTTCGCGATTGCTGCGCTCAAGCTGGGTCGTGAATTGGCGCAATTTTCCTTCGCTGTCGCGCAGCGCCTCCTCCGCCCGCATGCGCTCGGTGATGTCGAGGTTGATACCAGCCAGACCGGTCACGCGACCGGTGGCGTCGCGCAGCGGGACTTTCGATGTCAGGAACCAGATGACCGAGCCGTCGGGTTTGGTGAAGCTTCCCTCGCGATTGATTGATGGCTGGCCGGTATCGAGCACCTTCTGGTCGTCCGCGCGATAGGCTGCCGCCACCTCCGGTGGGAACAAGTCGGAATCCGTCTTGCCGAGGACTTCCACTTCGGAGGTTGCGCCTGTGTAACTGCGTTCCATCGGATTCGCCAGAGTTTTGCGCCCGGCAAGGTCTTTCAGATAGACGGCCACCGGCAAGTGGTCCACCAAGGAGCGCAAGAGCGCCCGCTCGTTGGCAACGGTCTGCTCCGCCCCCTTGCGTTCCGTGATATCGCGGCCAATACCCACCAGCCCGACAATTTTTCCGTTTTGATCACGCAGCGGCAGCTTGCTGGTCATCAGCCAGCGTTTCTCGCCCTCGTCGTTCAAGAAATACTCTTCCCGGTTAATGACCGGCTCGCCCTGCATAACCTTCTGGTCGTCGGCATGGAATTTTTCGGCAATGTCCTTCGGAAAGAAATCGAAATCGCTCTTGCCGATGACCTCGGCCTCGGTCTTGCACTTGAGATTTCTCAGGTCGCCGGGATTGGCCATCGTCTTTCGACCGGCGGTGTCCTTGGCGTAGATGGCATCCGGCAGGCTGTCAATCAGTGTGCGCAACACCAGGCGTTCCCGCGAAAGTTCAGCGGTGCGCTCGGCAACCCGTTTCTCCAGTTCGTCACGCGATTGGCGTAGCGCCTCCTCCGTTCGTTTTTGCTCCGTGATGTCCCGGCCCATACCCACCAGACCGGTGATTTTTCCATCTTGATCGCGTAGCGGCAGCTTGCTGGTCAATAGCCAGCGTTTCTCGCCCCCGTCGTTCATGACATACTCCTCCCGGTTGAGCATCGGCTGGCCCTGAATCACCTTCTGGTCGTCGGCCCAGAATTTTTCGGCAATGTCCTTCGGAAAGAGATCGAAATCGCTCTTGCCGATGGCCTCGGCTTCCGTCTTGCACCCCAGAACTTTCAGGTCGGCCGAGTTGACCATGGTCTTCCGGCCCGCAGTGTCCTTGATATAGACGCCGTCTGGCAGGTTGTCAATAAGTGTGCGCAGAAGGAAGCGTTCCCGGACCAGCGCCTCCTCCGTTTGTTTCATTTCCGTAATGTCCCGGCTGATGCCCAGCAACCCCACGACTACTCCTTGCTTGTCCCGCAGCGGCACTTTTGTGGTTTGCAGCCAGTACCTCTCGCTGGTTCGTGGAATCACTGTCATTTCTTTCCGATTCAGCGGCTGGCCCGATTCCATCAGCGCCTGTTCGTCCCCATAATACTGGTTGGCCAATTCCGCCGGGAAAATATCCAGGTCGGTTTTGCCAATCACCTCATCCGGACTAGTCGCGCCCAAGGCCCGCACATGCGCCAGATTGTTGATCAAAAACCGACTCTGCCGGTCTTTGACGAAAATGCGATCGGGCAGGTTGTCAATCAGCGTCCGCAGCAAATCCCGCTCTTGCACCAATTGCGCATTTTCCTGCGCCAGTTTTGCGTTGAGTCCCGTGCCTCTTGAACTTTTCAAGCCACGCGTCGAATGCCCGTTCTGCGACGAAGGGGCAACTTCATTTGACGGCATCTTATCTTGATGATTGCTTGTTATATTCATGGGTTAAATCGTAGCCCGATGAAAAGCAGTTTAAGTGCCCTTGCCCTCCGATAACGCCAGTTATTAGTTTAATTGCTCTCCAGTCTGCCAGTCCAATTCTTTGTCCCCAAATGGGACAACCTGAACACGGAAACGATACATCGTATGTGGCTGACAGAGTATGTCTTCTGGTTTGCGGCGTCAGACACGTTGCTTCCAGCGTTTAGGGTTTAGCCAGACGGAAGACAAATTTCCCACCGGCGGCGTGATGGTGATGCTGTTCAGGCTGTTGCTGGTCGTGATGGTATAACCGCTGGTCGTCCAGTTCCCGCCGGCCACGCGGAAACTCTCTTGGAGCGTGTACTTCAGGGTGAAGCGGATCGTATGGCGGCCTGGCGGTATTGGCCGTTTGGCCTTATTTGTCTTGGTAATTCTGCCCCTCCCCGGGCACAATTCACCCCTCAAATCACGCAACTTATCCCTTTTCCCTAAAGTTTTAGCCCGTTTGTGTTAAATAACTTGCACGATTTAGCAAATTAATCAGTTGATTGACTTGGTGCGAAATTTTGGGGGTTGAAAGGAGCAAACTATGAACTTGTTATGGGTTCGGTTTTGCGTCGGTGGCCTGTTGACGGCTGGCAGTTCGGCCGTGTCGGCACGGGGGCAGAGCCACGCCGTTTACGCGATTGAATTTCACATCAGTAACAAACTCAAGTATCGAGTCAATCAACCACTCTTTATATGAACACGTCTCCCATACTAACTTATTCGGAACCGCCGTGTGACACGCTGCCGGACCCGCCGGAGGTTTCCCGGCCTTGTCCGCAAAAAACCAGCCATCAGGCGGGCGGGGACCAAGCCTCAGTCCCACCGAAGCGTTCCCTGCACGTCCTTTGC
>DLMG01000216.1:0-1290 GCA_002479245.1 Verrucomicrobia subdivision 3 bacterium UBA7542
GACGCGTATGCGCAACGCGGGACGAAACCAGAAATCCGGACGGCATCGCGTCGTGGAATGACAACTTCGGATTTCGGAATGCGGCCTTCGGATTTTCTGTCAGCCCTGCAATGCGGCGAGCGCAGCTTTCAGATGGTCGCGCTTGGATTGCCACTCGGCGAGACGCTGTTGGTGCTCTTGCAACACATTCGCCGGAACTTTTTGCGTGAAGTTCGGGTTGGCCAGCTTCTGTTCGACCTTGGCGGCCTCGGCCTCGATTTTCCCCAACTCCTTTTTCAGCCGCGCCGTCTCGGCTTCCTTGTCAATCAATCCTTCCAGCGGCAGGAACAAATCGCCCAGCTCGGCGCGCACCGTCAACGTATTTTTGCCGGACTGATAATTCGCACTCACCTCGACCGCCTCGGCGTTGAGCAGCAGCTTGAGCACTTCGATGTCATGCGCTGCCAATTCATGCACCGGTTTGAGGATGAACTTGATTTTTTTGTTCGCGGCAATGTTCGCCGTGCGACGCAGGTTGCGACCTTGCGTGACTAGTTCGTTCCGCGCCGCGATGTGCTTTTCGTCCTGCCCGGTCAGGCCGTAGTGCGATTTGAAATCATCGTCGAGCGGCTTGGGCCACGGGGCGAACATGATCGTCTCCCCGCCCTGGTTTTCCGGCATGTCCTCGGCGTAACCCATCCCGTGCCAGAGTTCCTCCGTGATGAACGGCAGGAACGGATGAAACAATCGTAGCGTGTGCGAGAGAACAAAATCAATCACGGCCAAAGTGTTTGCCTTACGCGCCTCGTCATTCGTAGCAGTGGACGTGATTCCGCTCTGACTTTTTTCGTCGTTGGACGCTGGACGCTGGATGCTGGATGAAGTTTGAGCCGACTCACGTCGGCTGCTACTGGTAAGCACCGCCTTGCTCGCCTCGACGTACCAGTCGCAATATTCGCTCCAGAAAAAGCGATACAATGTCGCCGTGGCATCGCTGAATTTGTATTCGGCGAATGCATCGGTAATTTCACGAATGGCCTGGTCGAGCTTCAGCAAAATCCATTTGTCATCCGACGTCAGGAGCTGTGGGTTGATCTCGTCCTGCACTTCAAACGTGCTTCCGGCATCTTGCCGGAAGTTCTGACTTCCTTTTGAAGTTTGATCTGCCGGCGGGACGCCGGCAGCACTTTGTCCGACCATCTGCCGGAAACGACAGGCGTTCCAGAGCTTGTTGCAGAAGTTGCGGCCCAGCTCGACGTTCTGTTCGTCGAACAAAATGTCCTGGCCGAGCGGCGCGCTGCGCATCGTGCC
>DLMG01000216.1:1417-6455 GCA_002479245.1 Verrucomicrobia subdivision 3 bacterium UBA7542
GAATTGCCGAGGCTCTTGGACATCTTGCGTCCCTGCTTGTCGCGGATGATGCCGGTGAAATAGACGTTCCGGAACGGCAGGTCGTCCATGAACTCGTAGCCCGCCATGATCATGCGCGCCACCCAGAAGAAAATGATGTCCGGCCCGGTGACGAGGTCGGTGGTCGGATAGAAGGCCTGGAGTGTTGGGTTGTTGGAGTCTTGGGATTTGTCACCCGTCCAGCCCATCGTCGCAAACGGCCACAGCCACGAGCTGAACCAGGTGTCGAGCACGTCAGGGTCTTGGGTGAAGCCGAATTCGCTTTCCAGTTTTTTTGCAACTGGGAGTGAATCAGGACCAATGCAAACCACGATGCTGCCTCGGCCCTCTCCGCGGTTATGGAACAATTCGTGTATGGCGTCGATAGTGCTCAAGCCTTTTTCTGATTTCAACGCCTTAACCTGTTCGACTTTGCTTCGACTATCGAACTCCAGATCACCTGTTACTAAAAGTGCGATGTCTGGTCGGTCGCATTGCTCAACCAAGAGGTAATTGTAGGCATTCTTTGCTTTTTGAAATTGCTCGGTTGAATCGAAAGAATACTGCCAAACGGGGATTTGATGTCCCCACCAAAGCTGGCGGCTGATGCACCAGTCCTGGATATTGCCCATCCAGTGGTCATAAACCTTCGCCCAGCGCTGCGGGTGGAAGCGCATGGAGCGCCGGCCTCCGGCACGGCTCGAACCGTCTGCTTCGTCCGCTGTGCCGTGCTGGAAGCCGGCGCTCCGTTCGGCAGCATCTTCCTGCTCCACGCAGGCGCGGGATTTTTCCACGCTGGGATATTTCAAAAACCATTGCTCGCTCAGGCGCGGCTCAATCGGCACGTCGGCGCGTTCGCTGAAACCGACGTTGTTCGTGTACGGTTCCTCCTTCTCCAGCGAGCCGAGTTCGGTGAGCTTTTCCACGGCAACTTTACGCGCCTTGAAACGGTCCAAGCCTTTTAAATCTGCGCCGGCCAGTTCGTTCATGTGGCCGTTGGGATGCATGATGTCAATTTGCGCGAGCTTGTGTCGCTGCCCGATTTCAAAGTCCGCCTTGTCGTGCGCGGGCGTCACCTTGAGCACGCCGGTGCCAAATTCAAAATCCACGTGCTCGTCGCCGATGATGGGGATGAGCTTCTGCTCGCGCGGGAATTCGGAGGGCAGGGGACGGATGACATGTTTGCCGATGAATTTCGCGTAACGCGGGTCCTTGGGATTCACGGCCACGGCAGTGTCGCCGGGAATGGTCTCCGGTCGCGTGGTCGCAATCGTCAGAAATGTTCCCGGAGCTTCGGCGATTTCGACTTTGAAGTAATAGAGCGAGCCTTTCTGCTCCTTCATGATTACTTCCTCGTCGGACAGCGCGGTGAGCGAAGCCGGACACCAGTTCACCATGCGTTTGCCGCGGTAGATGAGTCCTTTTTTGTAAAGCTCCACGAACACCTTTTGGACGCAGCGCGAATACTCCGGTTCCATGGTGAACCGTTCACGCGTCCAGTCGCACGACGCACCGAGTTTCTTGAGTTGCTGGATGATGATGCCGCCGTGCTTTTCCTTCCATTCCCACGCGCGCTCGATGAATTTTTCCCGCCCCAGATCGTAGCGCGTGATCTTTTCCTCTTTTTTCAATTTCCGCTCGAGCACCATGTGCGTGGCGATGCTTGCGTGATCAGTGCCCGGCAGCCAGAGAACCTCCTTGCCGTCCATGCGCGCCTTGCGGGCGAGGATGTCCTGAATCGTGTTGTTGAGCACGTGCCCCAGGTGGAGCATGCCGGTGATGTTCGGCGGCGGGATGACGATGGAATACGCAGGGCGCCGGGGCGACACGCGCGCCGGGTCGGCGGTGAAGCAACCCTGCTTCAGCCAGAAGTCATACCACTTGTCCTCGACGGACTGCGGTTCGTAGGTCTTTGAAATTTCGCTCATGGCAATTAACCGGAATGGAATTAAAACATCCAACAACCAACATCCAACGTCGAACGCCCAATGATGTCCATCAGCGGATCATTGGATGTTGGTTGTTCGATGTTCGATGTTCGATGTTGCAGCATTTATTTTTTAAGCAGCGCGTATTCCATGCTGTCCACAAGGGCCTGCAGGCTGGCTTCGATGATGTTTTCGCTCACGCCGACGGTACCCCACTCGCGCCTGCCGTCGGTGGATTCGATGAGCACGCGCGTCTTGGCGGCCGTGCCGGTGTCGCTGTCGAGGATGCGCACCTTGTAATCCGTGAGCGTCACGCGTTTGAGCTGCGGATAAAATTTTGCCAGCGCGGCGCGCAACGCGCCGTCGAGCGCGTTCACCGGGCCGTCGCCCTCGGCCACCGTTTGCGCGCGCCGGGCGCCGACGCGGACCTTGACCGTCGCTTCACAGACGGATTCCTCGGCGTCGCGGCGCATGGAAACGTGATAGGCGTCCACGTAAAACAGCGGGTCGCGATGCTTGAGCGTCTTGCTGATGAGCAGCGCGAGCGAACCTTCGGCAGCCTCGAACTCGAGACCCTGGTTTTCCAGTTCCTTGACGCGCCGCGTAATGGTTTTCACTTCCGGCATTTCCGGCGTGAGCTGGAAACCGAGCTCCGCCGCCTTCATCAAAATGTTCGAGCGGCCGGACATGTCGCTGATGAGCACGCGGCGATAATTCCCGACAGCCTCCGGCTGGATGTGCTCGTAACTGCGCGCGATGCGGTCAATCGCATGGGCGTGCATGCCGCCCTTGTGTGCGAATGCCGTCTGCCCCACCCACGGCTGGCGCGGGTCGTGCCGGACGTTGGCGATTTCGTCCACGAACTCGGAAAGCTCCTTCAGCTTGGCCAGCGAGTTCGCAGGCACGCAGGTTTTTTTCAACTTGAAATGCACCAGCGGGATGACGCTGATCAGGTTGCAATTGCCGGTGCGTTCGCCGTAACCGTTGATGGTGCCCTGCACCTGGGTGGCGCCGGCTTCGATGCCGGCCAGGGCGTTGGCCACGCCCACGCCGCAATCGTTGTGCGTATGGATGCCGAGCTGCACCGTGAGTTTGCCCTTTGCCAACGCGGTGATGCGCGCGATTTCCTCCGGCAGACAGCCGCCGTTCGTGTCGCACAACACAATGCACTCCGCGCCCGCCTTCTCGGCGGCCTGCCACGTGGCCAGCGCGTATTCCGGCTCGTCCTTGAAACCGTCGAAGCTGTGTTCGGCGTCGTAAATGACCCTTTTGCCGTGGTCCTTCAAAAAGCGGACGGTGTCGCCGATCATCGCCAGGTTTTCGTCCGGCTTGGCGCGCAAGACCTCGGTGACGTGCAGCAGCCACGTCTTGCCGACGATGGTGACGACCGGCGTTTTCGCGTCGAGAATCTGCCGCATCAACTCGTCCTTCTCGACGGCGACGCCCTTGCGGCGGGTCATGCTGAACGCGGCAATTTTGGCGTTCTTCCACTTGCGCCGGCTGGCCTGCGCAAAAAATTCCATATCCTTGGGGTTCGAGCCGGGCCAGCCGCCTTCGATGTAATGCACCCCGAACGCGTCGAGCCTCTCGGCGATGCGGAGCTTGTCCGCGACCGAGAAATTGATGCCTTCGCCCTGCGAACCGTCGCGCAGGGTCGTGTCATAGATTTCTACCTGGGGTTTCATAAATGTCCCGCGAAAAAACGACGGACAATATCCCTGAATTTGGTGGCACTGGCAAATCCCAAAACGGGGAATTAACGCAACTCCGCTGACGCGCGAGCGGGAGACGCCAAGAGGCAAGGGTCGCGAAGAAAAATTCCGAAGGAATTTTCAAACGGCGTAACGCTGATGCTCACCAGCACGCCGGCTTCGGCGATGGCCCGGCGGTTGGCTTAAAGTTTTAATATAAATTTATTTTTTTCAAATCATTACTTATTAAGATAATTGTTAATAACTGCGTGACAAGCAGTTTGGCGGCGGTTATTTATTGGCAACATTTTTTGGCACTATGAGCAAACAAATTAACTTCACGCTGCGCGAGCAGGACATTCCAACGCAATGGTACAATCTTCTGGCGGATTTCCCCGAACCGCTGCCGCCGCCGCTGCATCCGGGGACGAAACAACCCGTCACGCCGGACCTGCTGACGGCGATTTTCCCCGAAAATCTTGTCATGCAGGAAATGTGCCCTGACCGCTGGGTGCCAATCCCCGACGAAGTCCGCGACATCTACAAGCTGTGGCGGCCCACGCCGTTGCTGCGCGCGGTACGCTTCGAGAAAGCGCTCCAGACACCGGCGCACATTTACTATAAATACGAAGGCGCCAGTCCCGCTGGCAGTCACAAGCCCAACACCGCCGTCGCCCAGGCCTACTACAACAAGGTCGCCGGCACCAAACGCCTCGCCACCGAGACCGGCGCGGGCCAGTGGGGTTCGGCCCTGGCCCTGGGATGCAAGCTGTTTGGCCTGGAGTGCAATGTTTACATGGTCAAGGTGAGTTACCAGCAAAAGCCGTATCGCCGCATGCTCATGCACACCTGGGGCGCGACGGTGCATCCCAGCCCCAGCGACCAGACTGAATACGGGCGCAAGGTGCTCCACGACGATCCGAATTGCCCCGGCAGCCTCGGCATCGCCATCAGCGAAGCCATCGAAGACACTGTCAAACATCCGCATACGAAATACTCGCTGGGCAGCGTGCTCAATCACGTTTGCCTGCATCAAACCGTCATCGGCCAGGAATCCATCAAGCAGATGGAACTGGCCGGCGAGGAGCCGGACTCGATCATCGCCTGCTGCGGCGGCGGGAGCAATTTTGCCGGCATCGCGTTTCCGTTCATTCACAAAAAAATCACGGAGAAAAAGAAGTATCGCATCGTCGCCGTCGAGCCGTCCGCGTGTCCGTCGCTGACGAAGGGCGAACTGCGCTACGACTTTGGCGACACGGCCATGACCACGCCGCTCCTGATGATGTACACGCTGGGGCATGATTTCATGCCGCCGTCCATCCACGCGGGCGGGCTGCGTTACCACGGCATGTCGCCGATGGTCAGCCACGCGCTCAAGCTCGGGCTGATCGAAGCGGAAGC
>DLMG01000214.1:0-1130 GCA_002479245.1 Verrucomicrobia subdivision 3 bacterium UBA7542
CTCATCAAGGAACACAACAAGTGGGTGGAGCCGGAAAACCCGGCCTGAAAGTCGTTACCATCGGCTGCGGCGCAACGGAATGTTTGGAGTTCCGCCTTCAGGCGGTTCGGCGTTTCACATTTTCCATTGCCGCGTAAACGCGGTACTCCGGACCCGGCTGAAGCCGGAACTCCAAACCCGGGAGCGAACGCGTCCCACAAAATTTGGAGTTCCGCATTCATGCGGCCTCGTTAAACTCAAGTCATGTCCAACTCGCGTTATCTCTGGCGTCAACTCACGCCCGGGCGACGTGATGAATTGCTCGCTTGGCGTAAAGATCGCGGCCAGCCGTGGCATTCCCCACCGCACCGGCCCAACTTCGGCCATCTGCGTTTCCTGATTTCGGCGGCTTGTTACGAACATCATCATTACATCGGTGAAAACCCGGAGCGCATGGATGTTTTCTCCCGGGACCTGCTCGAGGTTTTTGCCACTCATGCGAGCCAGACATTTGCGTGGTGCCTGTTGCCGAATCATTACCACGCGCCAGTCGAAGCACCGAACGTGAAAGGCTTGCTGCACGAATTGGGGCAGCTGCATGGTCGTACTTCATATGCTTGGAACGGCGCGGACAGCACGCGCGGTCGCAAGGTTTTCTTTCGCGCCGTCGAACGCGCGCTGCGGTCTGACCGGCATTTTTGGGCGACACTGAATTACGTTCATCACAATCCGGTGCGGCATGGTTATGTCGAACGATGGACGGATTGGCGGTGGAGCAGCGCGACGCAGTATCTGTCGCAAACAGGAGTCGAGGAGGCAAAGCGCATCTGGGGGGATTACCCGATTCGGGATTATGGGAAAGGCTGGGACGAGCCGGGTATGTAAGTTTGGTATTCTGTCTTTAGGCGGTTGCCCGAGCCGCGTGAACGCGGAACTCCGAACCTGGACCGCCTGAAGGCGGAACTCCGAACGCTAATTTTCAGAGTTCCCGTGAAGCACTTCATGCAGTGTATTAAGCATGGTTTCGGCGGTGTAGGGCTTGGGAATAAAATGTTGGATGCCGGCGTTCTTGGCCATGGCCATGCCACCGTCGGAGGCCAGGCCGGTTGAACTGATGATCTTAACTTCCGAATTGATGGCTTTGAGGGCAA
>DLMG01000214.1:1269-3751 GCA_002479245.1 Verrucomicrobia subdivision 3 bacterium UBA7542
GCCGGGGCGCGTAAAGCGAGACGGCTTCAGCGCCATCAGCCGCGAGCAGGACGCGGTAGCCAAAACGGGTCAGCACTTTTTGCGCAAGATTGCGGATGGGTTCCTCGTCATCCACGACCAGCACCAGTTCATCCTGACCGCGCGGCAGTTTGGATTGTTCGATTTTCGCGTCTTCCGCGTCATCCAGCGTGGTGTTGGCTGGAAAATAGACTTCGAATACAGTGCCCTTGCCGGGCGCGCTGTGATAATTGATGAAACCGCCGTGACTTTTGACGATGGCCAATGTGGTGGACAGGCCCAGACCGGTGCCTTTGCCGAGCGCTTTGGTGGTAAAGAAAGGATCGAATATCTTGTCCTGTATCGCCTTTGGAATTCCCGTGCCGGTGTCCTCCACTTTGATGCACACGTAGGGACCGGGCTTGGCTTCCAGATTCATGCCGGCATAGACTTCGTCGAACGTCACATTTTCCATGTGGATGGCCAGGGCGCCGCCCTTGGGCATGGCGTCGCGCGCGTTGACGCAGAGATTCAACAGGACCTGGTGGAGCTGGGTCGGGTCGCCGATGATGGGCCAGAGGTCGTCGGGTGAATGGAATTCAAACCTTACTGATTTGGGGAAGGTTTCATGAACGATCTGTTTGATTTCGCGGACGACGTGAGCGGGATAAACCAGGGTGCGCTCGCCGGCGACCCCGCGCCCGAAAGCCAGCACTTGTTTCACGAGGCTCGCACCGCGCTGGACGTTGGTTTCCAGGGCCTCCAATAGTTTTTGCCCGTCGGCATCGGTGATTTTTTCCTTTAACACCTGCACCGCGATGAGGAGTGGCGTCAGCACGTTGTTGAGGTCGTGGGCGATGCCGCTTGCCAGAGTGCCAAGACTTTCCATGCGTTGAGAGCGCAGGAACTGGGTTTCGAGTTTTTTCTTTTCGGTAACATCGCCGAAAAGAAAAAGCAGGTGCGGTTCATCGCCCCGGACAAAGAGACTGAATTGACAGACCAGCCAGACTTCTTTGCCAAAGGTGCTGGTGAAATGGGATTCACACTGCTGCGGGCTTCCGGTGGCCAGGGTTTTTTCCGCCAGCTTGAGCAGGTCCGAATTGCGCCACGATTCGAGCTGCCGGAAGTTCTGGTTCAAAAGTTGGGACACCGTGGCATTGACCGTCCGGGCGGCTGCCTCGTTGGCCAATACACATTGACCGGCCGCCCTGTAAACGAGAATCCCTATGGGAGCGTCCGAGATGATTTTCTGGTTAAAATCGAGCGTCTCAGCCAGGGAGTGCTCCAGCCGCTTGCGCTCGGTGATGTCCTGAAGGGTGGAGCGGAGGCCGGTAACGCGCCCGTCGTCGTCGTGAAGAATCCGGTTCTCAATCAGGACCGGCAGAAGGACCCCATCCTTTCGCCGATAGTTTTGTTCCACCAACTCGGTTCCCGGCGTTTTCCCCGCCAGCCTGGCCATGACCGCTTCTCTGGCTTTCTCCCGTTCGGCAACAAAGTCCCAAACGAAATGCCCCGCCATTTCTTCGGTGGTATATCCCAGCATGACCAGTTCAGTGTGATTAACCCTGGTGATGCGCCCCTCCTCATCCAACTCGTGATAACCCACAGGAGCATCTTCAAACAGCGACTCAAATTGCATTTTGCTCTCTTTGAATTCCTTCTCGGTTCGCTTGCGCTCGGTAATATCTTCCTTGACGGCCAGAAAGTGAGCGATGTGGCCGGCGTCGTCGTAGATCGGGGAAATGGAAGCCCACTCCCAATAAAGTTCGCCGTTCTTCTTCCGGTTGTGAAGTTCTCCACGCCACTCCCCGCCAGCGACGATCGTCTCCCACAGTCGCTTGTAATTTTGAGGCGGCATTTCGCCCGACTTCAAAATGCGGGGATTTTTGCCGATCACTTCCCCGGCCGAATAACCCGTCAACTCCATGAACTTCGGGTTGACGTATTCGATGTTACCGGCCTTGTCGGTAATGATGATGGAAACCGGACTATGTTCGACGGCGAGCGACAACTTGCGGACTTCTTCATCCGCCCGCTTGCGTTGCCAAATCACGAATGCCATCACCCATAACACGCTGCCGCCCATCAAACGGCTGAACATCGCCAAATGGGGATTAATCCCCGGCGGGGAAAGAAAGAATCCCGCCAGCATGAGCAACGAGAGCACGGCGGCGAGCCAAATGGGTAAAAGCCGGCCGCCGACATAAACCGATAACAGCAGGGGAATGAAATACCAAACCCAGTCGGAAATTCCCAAGGGGTTGAATAGATCCAAAACAAACACCCCAATGGCAATAACGGGAATTGCCACAAGAGCAACCGTTCTAAATCGCGTCGAGGTCATAAACCAAGCTGTCCCCAAGATGACTTTGAATGTATGTTATTATTATCGCTTAGCAAGGTGAATCTTTTTCAAGGGTGCAACTCGGCACTGCCACTGATCTGTACTGTAGCGGCAGGCCTCCTGCCTGCCGTAGCCGGCGGC
>DLMG01000329.1 GCA_002479245.1 Verrucomicrobia subdivision 3 bacterium UBA7542
CCGTCCGCTCCGCCTACTCTACTCAGTCGAGTTCGTCGTCCGATATCTCGTTGAGCACCTTCCAGCCGTCCTTGGTTTTTGCCACGAGCAGTTTGCGCTGGTTGAACGTGCCGTCCCGCAACCGGTGAAGCTCCGTCACCATCACGATGCCGTCGGTGTAAAGCTGACGGTCAATGAAAAAACTTTCCACGCCCTTGAGGTCAGGCCAGGACTCCGTGGTGGCCTTCCGGTAGGTCCGCTCCAAAAGCAGGGCGTTCTTCTTCCGGAATTCCGGATCACGGGCCAGGTTTGGGTCGAGGTCCAGCAGCTTCAGCGTTCCCTCGACCATGAAGTTCTTGCAGATACAGGCGGATTCGATGTTCTGCCGGCGGCAGGCATCCTCCAAACAGAGAATGGCTCCTTCCGGTGTGTCGAAATCCATTTCGACGGGAGGAAGCAGCGTGCGCAACTGCTCCAAGGACAGTTCTGGTTTTACGTTCTCTCGCATGGCGCTGTCATTGCCGGGTATGGGCTCCGGCGCAAATTATTATCTGGCCGTCGTTCTGGCAATCCGTTCCGTAAGCGTTCACTACATCCATTTCGTGAATCTACAGGTGGAGTCGGGATGTGGCACGTTCGCGGATTACACCGATTAAGACCTCTGCAAAACCGGCGTAGCGGCTTCTCGGCAGAGAGCCGCACTCGTCAATTTGCTGGAGAAATGCGGGGGTCTGCCGACCGCCGCTATGATGAAAGGGAGTTTTTCAGAGGTCCCAGATTGACGCAGGTTCAATCCCGTTACCAAAACCGGCGTCCCCGCCGATTCAATCGGTTTATCCTTCCAGAACGAACCGCCATTGGCAGAAGGCTTCTTTGGGGTGCGGATCCGGCGGGGCAAAGACACAGGACACGCGAATCCGGTCGTCAATGGCCCGGGCAAAACTTTCGAATTCCGCGCGGTGCATTTCCTTGCACGCATATTCCCCCAATCCGCGTTTCAACCGCGCTTCCTGGCTGGGACAGGACGGGACCGTAAGCACCACTTCGTGCTCCGATTCCTGGATCTGGTATCCGATCAAAATCGTCCAGGGATACAGCTTGAGCGCGCGCACGAATCCTTTCAGGCCTTTCTCCTGAATCTGGAATCGCGCCACCAGTTCCTTGGCCGCCATGCCGCCCACGCGACCCCAGACCTGCTCATTCAAATGCTCGGCGACGCCCTGGCCGAAGCGTTCAGTGGCATAGATGAACCAAAAGGCGTCCGCCACTTTGTAGTGCCACAGCAGGAATTCCAGGTAACGCCGGAGTTCGCCGGCTTCCATGGTCTCGAATGTGTTTTGAAAACTCGTGTTCATGATTAAAAATTTGTTGGCGGTGACATTGGCTGTGCCCTGCTCATGTTTTCGCATAAACCACTGCACCTTTTCCCACAAACGCGCGAGCTTTTTCCCGGTCATCCTGACCGGGCACCCTCGGTTCTCTCTGCCTACTCGCGATTCATCGGAGTTCCCGCCTGTGAGATGCCCGCCACTGGAGCCGATTGGCTGTTCAAACGTTACCAAATGAACGGAACCAGGCGGTACTGCACCCGGTTCCGATACTCTGCATAGCCCGGCAGGTTCCTGGCCAGAACCGTTTCCTCATCCAGCAGCCTCCATACGATCACCAGCGTAATTGGAATGACCGTGAACAATCCCCACCACGAGCCAAGCGCAAGCGGCACGCCTGAAAATGTGACCAACCATCCAATGTACATCGGATGACGGACCAGCGCGCAGGGTCCGGTCGCTATGGTTTTCTGCCCGCTCACGACTTCGATGATTGCCGAGGCAAATGTGTTTTCTTTGAAAACGAAAAAAACGATGAGGAACCCGAGCGCAACCAGAATATCTCCGGCAGCGACCACATATGGCGGCACCGCAGACCATGCGTAGCGATGGTCGATTGCAGGAATAACGACCGCCACGATCAATGCCTTCGACACGAGGAAATGCAGGATCTTTTGGCTCCTCTGCTTTTCGGAGCCTGGACCCGCATTTATCCGACGTTCCAAAAGCTTCGGATCTTTTTTCATCAGGTAGAGGGTGCCCGCCAGCACCGGCAGTGAATACACGGCCAGAAAAATCCACGCCTGCCAGTAATCGAGGGTCCACGCCGGAAGGAACAGTAACACTGGCAGGGCGATGAAAAGACGCAGGAGCCCGCCGAATGTTTTTTTATTCAGATCTTTCATTTGGGAATTACAGACAAGGTTCCCCTAAATTCATCACGGCACCATCGCTGGTAGAATAAACATTCGCTCCAATGCGCCAGCGCGATACATTTCCAGCGCAAGGCGACCGGATCTTCGGTTTGATGCGGGCAAAGATGCAAGGTCGAGTCCTGCCTCCACGGCGTCGCCGTAGGCTGCTCGCGGTCACTGCTCCGCAACTTCGTCCTTGTCCGCATCCCATCACCGCGCTTTTGATTTGTTCCCGACAGCGGTGGGCGTATCTTTTTAATGGCAATGAAAACTTCAATTGAACTGGAAAAATCTGCGGCGCTACAGGTCGCCACGTTGATGGTGGCGGCGGCGCGGACGGCGCCCAAGACGCGCGGCATTGACAACATCAAGACCGCCGCGATTAACGACGAGCCGACGAGGCAAAAGCTCGTCGCCAAGATGCGTGAAATCGCCGCGAGGGAGGATCGGCCCGGCATCGCGCGGGACGCCGGCAACATTGAGAACTCGCCGGCCGTGGTTGTCATTGGCGTGGAAGCCAATACGGCTGGAATGAACTGCGGGTTCTGCGGCAAGCCGTCTTGCGAAGCGTTGGAGGAGGCCGGCGGCATCTGCGCTTTCAACTCGATTGATCTCGGCATCGCCACGGCCTCGGCGGCGGAAGTGGCCGGCCGGTTCCACGTGGACAACCGCATTATGTATTCCATCGGCCGTGCGTGCCTGGACCTGGGCCTGTTCGGGCCAAAGGTCAAACAGGCGCTCGGAATCCCACTGAGCGTAACCGGCAAAAATCCATTCTTCGACCGCCAGGCGTAGGCGACTTTTCTTGAACACAACGAATCGCCCGTCGTCGGGCGCGTCCAAAGTTTTTGCCCGGCCGCGATGCGAGGCGGATTGTCATCAAGCCGGTTTGGCGTTAAATTAAAGCGCGTTTTTTTATGCCGTTCCAATTGCTCAACCTTGATGGGGTGGCCACTTATTTGCACCTCACGCCTGCGGACATTGAGCAGCGGGTGAAGAACCGCGAAATTCCCTTTGAAAAGCGCGGCAACCGGATCGTCTTTCGCCAGAGTGAAATTGATGCCTGGGCTTCGCAACACATCCTCGGTTTGTCCGGCCAGCAGTTGGCCGTTTATCATCAGAAATCCACAAGTCACACGCGAAAAATTCTGTTGCACGAAACCATCCTGCCGGAATTGCTCCGGTCGGGAGCCATTGCCTCGGCCATGACGTCCAAAACCAAGGCGTCCGTCTTGCGTGATCTGGTGGCGCTCGCGGAAAAAACCGGGAACCTTTGCGATCCCAAAGCCCTGCTGGCCAGCCTGGAGGCGCGCGAAGAATTATGTTCCACGGCAGTGCCGGGCGGATTTGCGCTGCCGCATCCGCGGTCCCATGATCCTTACCTGTTTGAGACTTCGTTCATTGTGGTGGGACGACCGGTCCAGGAAATCCATTTCGGCGCGCCCGACAGCCAGCCGACCCATCTGTTTTTCCTGCTTTGCTGCCAGAATGACCGGCTGCATTTGCATACGCTGGCCCGTCTGTGCCTTCTCGCGCAGAAAACCAAATTGCTCGACCAGCTCCGCGAGGCGCCCGACGCCGAAACCATGCGCAACGCCATCATCACGGCCGAACAGGAAGTTCTGGCCGACCGAAAAATTGTTTCGTAGAAACTGCGCCTAAGGCTGCTCTCGGTCGCTGCTCCGCAGCTATTTGGTTCAATTCGCGAAAATTTGCGAAATTAGCGTAAAAACCCATGCGCTCATTTCGCCGGCGGAGTTGGAGCTGCGGGAGAATTTGTCTCCGCCTTGGGCAGGATGTCCGAGGCTTTCACGTGCAGGATTTTTTTGTCGCGCGTGATAATCGTTCTATCGTCGCCCAGCGACGCCGCCACCCGGCCCAGAATCACCTGTCCGTCCGCGAGCCGGATCAGATCGGGCTGGCTGTTGAACCACGGATTATCCGTGGGCGTCCAAGCGACGGGGATGAACTTCTTTCCGTTGCAAATCGGGCAGGTCACCTTGCCCGTTCCCTTGCAGACACTGCATTTCACCTTGCCGGTGCCGTTGCAAACCGGGCAGGTGTGCATATCCCAGCCGTCGCCACTGGGTCGCTCTGTATAAGTAACGCCCGGATGATGACTGCTGACCCATACTTCCTTTCCATTGACCATGATTGCTTGCATTAACTCACCAGGGGCGCGACCGGGGATTTTCACCCAGACCCCCTTATTCAATTTGATGCAAGGCGCCGGGCAATCCACCTTTCCATCCACGCAACCGGGCACGGGACAAGGCACCGTGCCTTCCCCTTTGCATGCGAAGCAAACCTTCTCCCTGGGACCGGGACCGGCCGCCTCCGGCGCTGGCGGCACGGAATTGGTGGTCGCGGTGGCCTGACTTTTGGAAGCGTCAGCCGGCTTCCCGCAACCGGCGAACAGCAGCGCGCCCAGAAAATACGCGAGTACCGGGTAAAATGCAAAACGCCCCGGAAGTGGAGCTGTGTTAACCATGCACCGAGATTATGGCTGCCGTGCCGGTGTGTAAAGTTGAACGTGGATGGGAATCCGCGTATAGCGGCGTGGCCGCCACGCGGCTTTACGCCGTACTACAATTATGCAGATCTTTGTTTTCTTGGCAAAGAACTGGCCGCGAGAGAACGTAAGGAACGCAAAGAAAAGAAGTTGTGTCTCCGTGTTCTTTGCGTTCTTTTGCGGCTCTCATCTGTGGTTGCGGCGCAAGCCGCGTTGGGTCCATCCGTGTCCATCCGTGGTTGAAATTCTCTTGATGCGTTTCTTTGTCACCTTTTGGCCCTTTCCGGGTGCTTACAGGGTGATATGATGACAACCGAAGCAATGCACACGGCGGAATTCAACGATGCCGAGTTGGTGGCCGAAAGTCTGGCCGGAAACCGGGATGCCTTCCGCCGGATTGTCGAACGGTATCAAACCTTGATTTCTTCGCTGGCGTATTGCGCCACGGGCAACGTGAGCCAGAGCGAAGACCTCGCCCAGGAGACCTTCGTGTCCGCTTGGAAACAACTGGCGGACCTGCGTGAGCCGGCCAAACTGCGACCCTGGTTGTGCAGCATCACCCGTTTTCTCATCAGCAAGGAGTTCCGGCGCCAGGGGCGCGAGCCGGCTCATGCCGCCGAATCGTTGGAGGCGGATGAATGGGCCTCACCGGAACCGCTGCC
>DLMG01000033.1:0-16827 GCA_002479245.1 Verrucomicrobia subdivision 3 bacterium UBA7542
CTTGAACCTGACAATCCGCAATTTCATTATGATTTCGGGACCGTTTTGCTCGCAAACTCAAACGTGGACGAAGCCATCGCTCAATTTTCCGAAGCCTTGCGGCTGAAACCGGATTTTGCGGATGCGCACGGCAATCTGGCTGTAGCTTTCATCAGACAGGGCAGAGCCAGGGAGGCTCTCATCCATTTTTCCGAAGCGGTTCGACTGCAACCAAACGATCCAGATAGGCGCTTTAACCTTGGCCTCGCCCGGCTCGACAACCATCAGCCAGCCGAGGCCGCCTTCCAATTTTCCGAAGAACTCCGGCTCACGCCAAACGAAACCAAGGCGCACTACCGTCTCGCGCAGGCGCTGCAACAGCAAAACAAACTGGCCGGCGCCGTCGAGCATTACCGCGAAGCGCTGCGGCTCACACCGGAATTCCCCGAAGCAAAAGCCGCGCTCGACCAAATCCTTTCCACCAATCCGAATCTGAAAGCCGAACCTTGAACCGCTCGACACCGTGGGTTGTTTTTGGAAGACTCCCGCCGATGAAACAATCAATCGTCACTTTGGACATGGAAGGCGTGCTGACGCCGGAAATCTGGATTGCGGTCGCCGAAAAGACCGGCATCCCGGAATTGCGCCGCACCACCCGCGACGAGCCGGATTATGACAAGCTCATGCTGGGGCGGCTTGCCATTCTCAACCAGCACGGCCTGAAACTTTCCGACATCCAGCAGGTCATCGGCATGCTGCGGCCGCTGCCCGGCAGCAGGAAATTTCTGGATGAACTGCGTTCGTTCGTGCAGGTCATCGTTCTCTCCGACACGTTCGAACAATTCGCCTTTCCCCTGCTCCGCCAACTCGGCTGGCCGGTGCTCCTGTGTCACCGGCTCGTCGTCGAAAACGACCGCATCGTGGATTACCAGTTACGCATCCGGGAGCAGAAGCGCGAGGCCGTGGCCGCCTTCAAACGGATGAATTATCACGTCATCTCCGGCGGCGATTCGTTCAACGACACCGCCATGCTCGTCGAGGCGCACGTGGGAATACTCTTCCGCGCGCCGGACGCGGTGAAACAGCAATTCCCGCAGTTTGAGGCCGTCGAGACTTATGCCGATTTGATGAAGCTGATCAAGGCGGCGATGGCGTAGCGGTTCCCCATCGTCCTCGAATTTTAGGTTGGAAGATTTTGATTGCGAGGACGAGGACGAGAACGAGGAGGATAAAAAAATCAGTCCTCCGCCTTGAACGCGCGGGAAATCAAATCCTGCACCGCTTGTTTGGGTTTTTTGCCTTCGTAGAGCAGCGCATAAACCTCGTCAATGATCGGCGTGAGCACCTTCTTCCCGCGCGCCAGCCGGTGTGCGGATCGTGCCGTCGGATATCCCTCGGCCAGTTTCGGATGCGACGCCTGGATTGCCGCCATCGTTTCACCGTGCCCAAGGCGTTCGCCGAGGTCGCGATTGCGGCTTTGTTTCGAGAAACACGTCAGCATGAGGTCGCCCAGACCGCTCAAACCGGCGAACGTTTCCGGCTGCGCGCCGCACGCCACCCCCAGCCGGCGTATTTCAGACAACGCCCGCGTGACCAGTCCGGCCTTGGTGTTGTCGCCGTAGCCCAGCCCGTCGCTCACGCCGGCGGCGATGGCGATGATGTTTTTCAGCGCGCCGCCGTATTCCACGCCGAGGATGTCCGTGCTGCGGTAAATGCGAAACTTGGGACGGTGGAAAAGTCCCTGCACCGTTTGCGCCGTGCCGTCGCTTTCGCTGGCGCAAACCACCGTGGTCGGAATGCCCAGCGCCACTTCGCGGGCAAAGCTCGGCCCGGAAAGCACGGCCACGCGATCCGCCGGGGCCTGCTCGCGCAGTATCCGGCTCATCGTTTCGCCGGTCTCAAATTCAATGCCCTTGGTCACGCTCACCATGATGGCCGGATGCCCTTTCAATTTTACGGCGACCTGACGGAAGGCCTGCGACGGGATGGCCATGGCCAGGCACTCGGCACCCGCCACCGCCCTGGCAAAATCCACCTCCACTTTCCAGTCGGACGGCAACGCCATGCCGGGCAGGTAACGCTCATTCCGCCCGTGGCGGAGTTCGTCGAGCGTCCGGACGTCAATGTCCCAAAGTGTCACGGCATTGCCGTTTTCGTGGAGCACCTTGGCCAGGGCGGTTCCCCACGCACCCGCGCCGAGCACGGTAATTTTCATTTCGTTGCCTCCGGGGTTGCGGATTTCTGACCAAAACGTTGCTCGGTGCCATTGAGCAGACGCTGGATGTTGCCCCGGTGTTTGAAGATGGCGAGTAGTCCCAGCACGGTGGTGACAATTCCCAAAAACCGGCTGTCCTTTGTCAACCAGACCGCCGTTGGCAACGCCGCCGCCGCCGCGATGGAAGCCACCGACACGTAGCGGCTCAACACGAACACAACCATCCACGTGCCCAACGAAATGCCCGCGGCCAGCGGCGCCAGCGCAAAATAAACCCCCGCACTGGTGGCGATGCCCTTGCCGCCCTTGAACTTCAGCCAGCAGGTAAAATTATGACCGAGCACCGCCGAAATGCCCGCAACGATTCTCAGATTTTCAATTTGATCTGGCGCGACCGCAAACAACTGGATGACGAAATCCGCAAGCCAGGCACACGCGGCGAAACCTTTGAGTCCGTCCGCCACGAGCACGAAGATGCCCGCCGGTTTGCCGAGAATGCGAAAGGCATTGGCCGCGCCGATGTTGCCGCTGCCAACGGTGCGAATGTCAATCCCCTTGGCGCGGGCGACCAGATAGCCGGTTGGGATTGAACCCAGCAAATACGCCGCCACGGCGATGACAATAAAAACGAGCACGGCGGGAGTTTATGAACCCGAAGTCCAAAGTTCAAAGTCCAAAGTTTTTCAAAAACGCCGCCCTGTCCATCAAAATGGCAAAAACTCCCCTCTCCCGTCGCTTCGCGCCACCCTCTCCCCGCCCAAGCGGGGAGAGGGACGGGGCGAGGGGTGCGTCATTTTCAGTCACTCAATACTGTTCCCTTGCGTGAGACTCATTTCGACTTTCGGTGACTCGGTAAAAATGGCACACTGCCCGCATGGCATCAAAGGTCAAAGTCGCCGTTCTCGGCACCGGCTCGCTGGGTCAGAACCATGTCCGCATCTACTCGGAACTCGCCGCCACCGGCCTAGTGGAATTCACCGGCATCTTCGACACGTCTGCCGACACCGCCCGCAAAATTGCCGCCAAACATGGCACTCGGATTTTCTCTTCGATTGCCGAATTGGCTACCGCGAGTGATGCCGTCAACATTGTCACGCCCACCACTACGCATTTTGAACTCGCCAAATTGCTGTTGCAGCAGGGCAAACACGTCCTCGTGGAAAAGCCGATGACCGACAGCTCCGAGCAGGCCGCCGAGCTGTGCGAACTCGCGCAGCAGAAGAATTGCGTCCTGCAAGTCGGCCACGTCGAGCGGTTCAATCCGGTTTTCAATTTTCTCCAGACCGTCGCCACCGAGCCGGTGTTCATCGAGTGCAGTCGCCACTCGCCGTTTCCCGCGCGCAGCACCGACATTGGCGTGGTGCTGGATTTGATGATTCACGACCTGGACGTGGTGCTCGCGTTTGTAAAATCGCCGGTGACGAGCGTGGATGCCGTGGGCATTCCCGTTTTGAGCAAATCTGAGGACATCGCCAACGCGCGGCTGCGTTTCGCCAACGGCTGCGTCGCCAACCTCACCGCCAGCCGCGTCAGCCCGGCCTGGATGCGGAAGATCCGCGTGTTCAGCGGCCCGACCAATCCCTGCTACATCTCGCTCGATTACCGCGCGCAGGAAGGATTCATCTATCGCGTCGCCCGAGACGGTGAGGAAGAAAGTTCGCTGCTGAAAAAAGTGCTGGCCGCCAAACTCGGCATCGGGAAGGACTCAACCATCGTCAGCGAATTCGGCGGCAAACGCATCGTGCGCGAGCCGGTGCCGATTGCCAAAGACGAACCGCTCAAGCTGGAACTGCAAAGCTTCGTCAATTGCGTCCGCGAAAAACAGACGCCCGTCGTCAGCGGTGAATCCGCCAAACGCGCTTTGGATCTGGCCTTTGAAATCACACGGCAAATCCAAAGTCAAAAAAATTAACGCAAAGGCGCAAAGACGCGGAGAAACAAAAAAACATCGGGGACAATCTATGTTTAAATCGAAACTGACAACACAAATCCAAGTTGAAACTCGTCGCGCACAAAAACACATTTCTGCGTGGGTGTTGCACGTCCTTTTCGCCAACGGATGAAAGGTCCAACTGATGTGAAATATTCCATCAAAAAAAATCCGTTGGCAAGCATTGGGCCGAATGCCATCGTTTTGGTTGCGCCTCTGCGCCTTTGCGTCTTTGCGTTAAAACAGGTTTGTGAAACCAAAAACGTTCATGCTCATCGCCGGTGAGGCGAGCGGGGATTTGCTCGCGGCGGAATTGGTTTCCGCGCTGCTTGCCGCGTTGAAGCGAAGCGAAGACGGGCGCGTCCCGCAATTCTTCGGCGCGGGCGGTTCACGCATGGCAACGGCGGGAGTCGAGCTGGCCTTCGACCTGACGCAGCACTCGGTTATCGGCATTTCCGATGTGCTGATAAATTATTTCAAGTTCCGCCGGCTGTTCCATCAATTGCTGAAACTGGCGATTGAACGCAAACCGGACGCCATCATCGGCGTGGATTACGGCGGGTTTAATCTGCGCTTCGGCCACGCCATCAAACAATACGTCCGCAAAAATCGATCGGCGTCCACGCCGTGGAATCCGAAAATCATTCAGTTCGTGTCGCCGCAGGTCTGGGCGTCGCGACCGGGCCGGGCGAATTTGCTCGCGGCGGATTACGATCTGCTCCTGAGCATTTTCCCGTTTGAAAAGGATTGGTATGCCAAGCGCGTGCCGAAGTTGCGCGTGGAATTTGTCGGGCATCCCATGGTGGATAGAAGTTCAAAGTCCAGAGTCCAGAGTCCAAAGTCTGAAAACGCAGCGCCAACAGTTTTGCTTTTGCCTGGCAGCCGCAAAAGCGAGTTGCAACGGCACCTGCCGCCAATGCTCGGCGCATTGAAACTGATTCAGGAAAAGTTGCCGTCGGTGAAAGCGAAAATGGTTTTGCCGGATGAAGCTTTAAAACAACTCGCGGACAAGCTGTTCACGCTCCCGTCAGATACGGAAATCCAAATTGGCAATCTGCCGCAGGCGCTCGCACAGGCGGACGTTGCCATCGCCTCAACCGGCACGGTGACGGTGGAATGCGCGTTCTTCGGCGTGCCGACGGTGACGCTCTACAAAACGTCGTGGCTTACCTACCAGATTGCCAAACGCATCGTCACGGTGAAATCGCTGACGATGCCGAACTTGCTGGCGAACGAGGAGGTTTTTCCCGAATTCATCCAGGGTGCCGCCACGCCTGACCATATTGCCAGAGCCGCGCTGGAGCTTTTGCAAAACGAACCGCGCCGGATTCAAATTAAAAAGCGGCTGGCGGAAATCATTTCTTCCCTGGGCGGACCCGGCGCGACCACGCGAGCGGCAACGGCGATTTTGAGTTTGTTTCAATAAATAGACGATCCTCATTTTAGTGATACAATTATTGAAATAGCTATTACATAAATTGTGCTGGCGGTTTTGGGGAGCGCTTGTCCCCTTTGCGGCAAAACAGCCGGGCCACAGATCGGATGACGCGTTATCGGCAGTTACACAGTTTTGACTTTTCATGTCTTCATCGCTACTCTGGGTGCATGGAATCGCTGCACGCGCCGTGGCGCATCGAATACATCCTGTCGCCGAAACCACAACTCGATGCCAGCCTGTTCACCCGCATCGCGCAGTCCAATGACGACGAAGCGAACCGGGTGATTGTGCGCGACCGCACCTGCTTCGCGTTGCTCAACACCTATCCCTACAACGGCGGCCATTTGCTGGTCGTGCCCTACAAACAGGTCCCCGACCTGAACGGCCTGACCGAAGAGGAACTGGCCGATTTGTGGAAGCTCACCCGCCGCTGCATCAACGCCCTGACGCAGGTGATGAAGCCGGATGGCTTCAATATCGGCATCAATCTGGGCAAGGTTGCCGGCGCGGGCATCGCTGAACATTTGCACATCCACATCGTGCCGCGCTGGAACGGCGACACAAACTTCATGCCGGTTCTGGCCAACACAACCGTTTTACCAACGGCGCTGGACGAGGTCGCCGCGAAACTGCGCGCGGTGCTGGCACAATAAAATTCTCCGCTTCCGAAAATGCCGACTGAAACCTTGCACTTCGAAAAGTGCCTGTTCCGCATCCTGTTTTTTGCGGACTTGCCAAAAATAATTTTCCGCCGGATGATGAACCTGTAATGACAACGACCGTAGAAGCCATTTACGAGCACGGCAAACTTCTTTTGTCGGAGCCGTTGTCGTTGCCGGAAAAATCGCACGTTCGCGTGACCATCGAATCCGACACGGAGCGCGAGACGTGGTTGAAACTTTCCGAGGAAGCTTTGATGAAAACCTGGGACAATGACGCCGACGACGTCTTCAATGAACTGCTCAAGAAATGATGTCGTTCTTCTGCCGATTCCCTTCACCCGCTTGACTTGCCGTGGTTCTGGCGTGAAACTAAGTTATGAGTGTGACAGAAATCATTGAGCAGTTCAAAGGTTTGCCCGCCAACGAACGGGCGCAAGTGGCGAAGTATGTCGTGGAACATGACGATTCGTGGGTGCCGGAATCTTTCAAGCAAGGCATGGCTGATGCCGAGGCCGGACGCTTCGTGGACATGGAAACGGTTTTGAGCGGTGCTCCGCCTCCGTCCCGCAAACGGCGGAAATGAAATATCGTTTCAAGCCAACCGAGAATTTTTGGGAGAGCTTTTACGATTTAAGCTCCAGCCAGAAAGATTCAACCCGCCGGGCGTGGAAAATATTCCGGGAAAATCCTTTTGACCCACGCTTGCGCACGCACAAAATTCACAAGCTTTCCGCCCTTTATGGCCGCACGATTTACGCGGTGGACATTGAAGGTGACTTGCGCGCCATATTTTTCATCAAGGGCGATTGCATTGTGACTGTGGACATCGGCACGCACGACATTTACAAAGGTTAATCGTGGCAACTGAAACTCTTCATTTCGAAAATGCGCGCGTCGCGCAGCAGCTTTTCAATCACGAGCCGCGCAACCTTAAATCGCTCGAAGAACAGCTCGGCGTCAAGGCCACCGCCCGCGAAGGCTGGATCAAACTCGAAGGCGCCGCTGATGCCGTCGAGAGCGCCAAGCAGCTTTTTGTGTCGCTGGAGAGTTTGCTCAAGGCCGGCTCGCCGGTGCGCAACCGCGAGTTTGCCCATGCGCTGAACATCATCAAGCACGAGGGCGTTTCGACGCTCAAGGATTTGATGAGCGACCGCGTCATGACGCACGACCGCAAGCCCGGCGTCACTGCCAAAACTGTCGGCCAGAAAAAATATCTCGACGCGATTCGCAGGCACGACATCACGTTCGGCGTTGGGCCGGCGGGCACAGGCAAAACCTATCTGGCTGTGGCGATGGCGCTGGCGGCATTGCGCGAGGGGAAGGTTTCGCGAATCATCCTCACCCGCCCGGCCGTTGAAGCCGGCGAAGCGCTTGGTTTTTTGCCCGGCGACCTTTACGAAAAAATCACCCCGTATCTCCGCCCGCTGCACGATGCGCTGCACGACATGCTGCCCGCCGAGGAAATCCAGAAGCACACCGAACGCGGCACAATTGAAATCGCGCCGCTGGCCTACATGCGGGGGCGCACGTTGAACAACGCCTTCATCATCCTCGACGAGGCGCAAAACTCAACGACTGAGCAAATGCTGATGTTCCTCACGCGCCTTGGGCACGGCTCGAAGGTCGTCATCAACGGCGATGAAACGCAGATTGATTTGCCGCCGCACAAAAATTCGGGATTGCTCGAAGCCCATCGCGCGCTGAAAAACACCGAAGGAATCTCGATTGTGGAACTGGGCAAGCGCGACGTCGTCCGTCACCCGCTCGTGCAGCGTATCATCTCAGCTTACGAGGAGCATCGCAGCCAAAAATCCGGAGGGGCGAGCGCTGCGAGCCCCTAATTGAAGCAAGGCGTCGTGGAACTCCGCCCTCCGGCAAAATGAACATTACCGTCGCCAACCGTCAGCACGTGCGAAAAATCAACCTGCGGCTGCTGAAAAAAATTGCGAACGCGCTACTGGCGGAACTGGAGATTGAAAAGGCCGAAATTGGAATCTGCCTCGTCGGCGCGCCGGAAATGACGCGACTCAACGAGACTTTTCTCCGGCATGCCGGTTCAACGGACGTGATTACGTTTGATTACCGTGACAGCGTGTTGCCGGCATCTTGCCGGCAAATCAAATCAGAACTTCCGGCAGGATGCCGGAAGCACGTTCACGGCGAGATTTTCATCTGCGTGGACGAGGCGGTTTTGCAGGCGCGGAAGTTTGACACGAGCTGGCAGTCGGAAATCGTCTGCTACATCATCCACGGAGTTTTGCATTTGGTCGGCTTTGATGATTCGAGTGCGGGTGCCCGGCGCAAAATGAAACGGGAGGAAAACCGCCGGTTGCGTGAAATCACCCGCCGCTTTCCCTTGAGCAAACTTTGATGCGGCCTTAGACTTGGCGCATGGAACAGAAAAGCTTTTTTGCCCGTTGGCGGGCGAATTTTGTGACCGGTTTGGTTATTGTCCTGCCTGGAGTGATTTCAATTGCGGTTCTGGTCTGGCTGTTCGGCACCATCTCCAACATCACCGACACGCTGCTGATTTTCATTCCCAAAACCATCACGCATCGAAACCACGGCGAAGGCCCGATGTATTGGTATTGGAGTTTCGTTGCCTTGATGCTGGCGGTTTTGCTCATCAGCGTGGCGGGCCGGCTGGCGCGGAATTATTTCGGCATAAAAATGATCGAATGGGTGGACCGCGTGATGAGGCACGTGCCCTTTCTGAACAAAATTTACGCCGCCACCAAACAGGTCAACGAGGCGTTTGCCGGGAACAAAAATTCGTTTAAGACCGTCGTGCTGGTGGAATTTCCAGGGCCGGGAAGCTACGCCGTCGGTTTCATCACGAACGAACAACAAGGCGAAGTCCAGAAAATGGCCGGCAAAAATCTGGTCAGCGTCTTTATCCCAACGACGCCGAATCCCACGTCCGGCTTTTTGATTCTGGTCCCGGAAGAAAAGGTTGTGAAATTGAAAATGTCCGTCGCCGATGCCATCAAATACATCGTCAGCCTCGGCGCAATCTCCCAGGAATCCATGCCGCCGACGGAAAAACGAGGATAGAAGATTGAGGATGGAGAATCGCCCAGCGCGCCAAACGGTATGCCATCTTCCATCTTCCATTCTCCATCTTTGTGTTTATGATTCAAAGCGCCACCGGCCTCATCCTGCGCACGCGACCGCTCACGGAGACCAGCCTTATTGTCCATTGGCTCACTCCGGATTTCGGGCGCATCGCCACCGTCGCCAAAGGCGCGCGCCGCCTCAAATCACCGTTTCTCGGCAAATTGGATTTGTTTTACCTGGCGGATTTATCGTTCAGCCGCAGCCGCCGTTCCGATTTGCACACGCTCCGTGAAATCAGCTTGCGCGAGACACACAGCGCGCTGCGTCAGGACATCCGCCGGTTGCGCCAGGCCGCTTACGCCGCGGCGTTCGTCGAGCAGGTCACAGAAACCGGCACGCCCCTGCCCGCCGTTTATGAACTGATGCGCGAATTTCTTGTCTGTCTGTGCCGGCAAAAACTCGCGGCGCAAACTGTTTTTGCCTTTGAACTCAAAATGCTGCGCGAAATCGGGCTGCAGCCGAAATGGGAGCAAACCGGCCTCGCCGCCGGAACAAAAAAAATTGCCGCGGCATTGACGCAAAGCGACTGGCTCGCATGTTTGCGATTGAAGCCCGCGGCCGCCCAAACCGCCGAGTTGCGCCGGTTTTTGCACGGCTTTTTGATTTTCCATCTGGGGCGTCTGCCGCGCGGCCGCGCCGCGGCGCTGGCGGACGAAGTTTTCGCAGATCAACCAAGCCAGTTGATTAAAACCCGGAAGCCTGTTAAGAATATTCCCGCCCAACCGGGGGAACAGGAAGCGACTGAGAACCAATACATGAGCAAGCTTGACACGAAGAGGCATGACCGGTGCGCTGAAAGCAGCCCGTCCAAAGTTCGGCGATTTCGCCGTGAAATGATTTTAACAATCAGATAAACGGAGAAGCCACCATGCAGGACTTCAAACCACTACACGATGCGATCCTTAAAGGAGATGCGAAGACCGCGAAAGCCACCGCCGAAGCCGCCCTGGCCGCCGGGACCGACCCGATGAAGCTGGTGCAGGAATACATGATGCCCGCGATGGCCGAGGTGGGCCGGCGATTTGAGTGCAACGAGTATTTTGTGCCCGAGTTGCTGCTCGCCGCCCGCGCCATGAAAGCCGCGCTCGAACTCATCCGGCCGCTGCTCGCCGCCGGTGGCGTAAAACCCACGGCACGGGTCGTCCTCGGCACCGTCAAGGGTGACTTGCACGACATCGGCAAAAATCTGGTAGGCGCCATGCTCGAAGGTGGCGGTTATGAAGTCATTGACCTGGGCGTCAACGTACCGCCGGAACAGTTCGTGGCGGCGGTAAAGGGAAAAGGTGCCGACATCGTGGCCATGTCCGCGTTGTTGACCACCACCATGCCGGCGATGAAGACAACGCTTGATGCGCTTCAGCAGGCCGGCGTGCGCCAGCAGGTGAAAGTGCTGGTAGGCGGCGCGCCCATCACGCAAAAATACGCGGACGAAATCGGCGCCGACGGTTACAGCGAAAGCGCGGCGGGCGCGGTCAACGCCGCCGAAAGGGCCATGGGCCGAGTTTCAAAACAGGCGCCACCCCAAGGCAACAAAACCGTTTGAGCAATCCCCTGGGCGCCTCACATGTTTTGCCAGGGAAAACCCCGGCTGCGATCACGCGTCGCGCCCCGCGAGCGTGAACAAAGGTAATTTCCTGATCCGGTTGTAGCGTCGGCGCTGTGCGCCGATTGGGTCAAACCGCCCGCCTACACCATGTCCCGATGCAACAGGCAGGCTCGACGCCACACGAAATCGGGACGCAACCCGGATAAAATCCCAATTGTCACGTCGAGCTTTCTAAGGTATTCATGTCACGAGTTATGTCGCATCAAACCGCTGCCCCCAATGGCCTGCCTCCGCGTCGAATCTCCGAAGTCGCCCGCGAACTGGGCCTTAACACCGAGATCATTCTGCCCCACGGCCATTACATCGCCAAAATCCCACTTGCCGAACTGGAGGCGAGACGAAATCAGCCCAACGGCCGGCTTGTCCTCGTGACGGCCATGACCCCCACCCCGCAGGGTGAAGGCAAGACCACCGCCACCATCGGCCTCGCTGACGCACTCCGCCGACTCGGCAAACGCAGCATGTTCTGCCTGCGCGAACCATCGCTCGGGCCCTACTTCGGTATCAAAGGCGGCGGCACCGGCGGCGGCCATGCGCAAGTTGTGCCCGCCGAGGATATCAATCTTCATTTTGTCGGCGACATGTACGCCGTGGAGAAGGCCAACAACCTCCTCTGCGCCATGGTGGACAACCATCTCCAGCACGGCAACGAACTCGGACTCGACCCGCGCCGCATCGTCCTGCGCCGGGTCATTGACCTGAACGAACGCTCGCTGCGCGACATCGTCATCGGCCTGGGCGGCCCCAAAAACGGGGTGCCGCGGCGCGACGGCTTCAACATCACGCCCGCCTCCGAAGTCATGGCCATCTTGTGCCTCGCTACGGATTTTAGCGATCTCGGCGAGCGCATGACCAGAATGGTTGTCGGTTTCACCTACAAGGGCGAACCAGTCCGCGCCGAGGCCATGCAGGCCGTGGGCGCGATGCAGGTGTTGCTGCGCGACGCCATTCATCCGAACCTCGTGCAGTCCTTGGAAGGCACGCCAGCCTTCGTCCATGGCGGCCCGTTCGCCAATATCGCTCAGGGCACGAACACCTGCGTGGCCACGCGCCTCGCGTTGAAACTGGCCGATTATGTCGTCACCGAGGCCGGGTTCGCCACCGACTTGGGGGCGGAAAAATTCTTTCACATCAAATGCCGCATTGCCGGGCTGAATCCGGCCGCGGCGGTCATCGTGGTCACCACCAAGGCCATCGCCTACCACGGCGGCTTTACGGACAGCGGCGGGCTTGGCAACCTCGCCAAGCACATCGAGAACATCCGCCTCTTCGGTTTGGATCCCGTGGTGTGCATTAGCAACTTTCCAGATGACAAGCCGGCGGACTACGCACGGATCATCAAATTCTGCACCAAACTAGGCGTGGAAGCGGTCGTGTCCGAACACTTCGACAAAGGCGGCGCCGGCGCGACAGAACTGGCCGCCGCCGTGCTGCGCACCGTCCACCGGAGCCGGCGAAAGAAACTCCGTTTTCTCTACCCGCTCGCCGCGCCGATCGAGAAGAAGATCGAAACGCTGGCGACCCAGATCTACGGCGCGGATGGCGTGGATTATGACCGGGGTGTACAAAGCAGTATTGGGGTGTTCAACAAACATGGGTTCGGCAATCTGCCGATTTGCGTGGCCAAAACCGCCATGTCACTCTCAGACGATCCCGAACGGCGCGGCCGGCCGAGAGGCTTCCGGATCAAGGTGAACGAACTGCGCCTTTCCGCAGGGGCGGGTTTCATCGTGGCGGTTTGCGGCAATATCGTGACCATGCCCGGATTGCCGAAGGTGCCCGCCGCAGCGCACATGAAGATGATCTCCGGCAAACGGGCAACGGGTCGCACCTGATCACCGCCGGCGGCGAAACCAATTTCTGATCGGCAGCCGGCAACGCCCGTCACCGGCGGCGGGTCCGCACCGGGTTTTGACCCGGGACTTGCCTCAATTACGAATAAAATTCCTTCACCCTCATGATGGTGTCAAAGCCATCCAGTTCCAGCACATCCTTCAAGCATTGCATGGCCGGATGGTCCTCCGGCAAGAGCGAATAATTCCGCTTCACCGAGCCAATGATGGTGTTAAATCCCATCGGCACGGCCAGGGTCAGAAAAGCGCTCTCCAGCGGCCCTTTTACCGGCGAACCATCCGCCCGTTTCGACGGCAGCATCACGGTAAAATTGCTCAGCCCCACGGACATGTTTACACCTTTGAGATCGGCATCCTGATGAATCAGTTTGATCGCATTGATCAATCGCTTGAAATCGCCTTCCGCATCGCTTCCAATCGGAATGATGCCCGGGTCGAGAATGATCTGATCGTTCGTTGCATTGTTGATGCGTTCCCGCGCGATATTGACCATGACCTTCGCGGTGGCATGCGTTTCCCCGGCGGTCTTGTTCATTTTCAAGACGCCATTTTGGTCCACTCCTTCGGTAATCAGCAGCACGGGAACAAAGGGCTGCTTTGCCTGGATGTCAAACATTTCCAATCGCGCCTGGGAAATTGAATTCAATATGGGCTTGCGTCCCCCGGCACGCCCTGGATCGTACGCTTCCAGCCCGGCGGCGGCGATTTCCGGGTCAGGAGTGTCAATCGAAAGGGGCAGCGAAATGTGTTGTTGGATTTTTCGCACAACGTCCGCCATAAATCCAGGGGAACGCAGGCCGACATTCACGTCGATGTAGGCAGCACCGTTTTCCCCTTGGGATTTCGCCAGCTCGATGATGCCGGCCATGTCGTTTTTTTCGAATAACACATGGGTGGAAGGGACGGAATCATTTATTGATTCGCCGATGATCGTAAGGCCCGGGATGGTCATTGCCATGAATGCTTGTTGCTGACAAATGGTTGGCAGGGACAAACAGAAAAACAATCAAATTCAATCTTGGACAGGCACTTTCCCGCACCGTCGATCCCCAAATCCAGAATCTGCGCGACTTCGCGCTTGATCCCGGCCCAGCGGATGACATCATGGCCGTGATAATGTTGAAAACGTACCCGACCAAAAGGGGTTCTCTCTTGACCGTGCAGGCATTAAAATCAATTTCTCATCAGTGTAAATAGATGCAAACATTGCAGGAAAAACTGTCCCAGACTTCCCAGTTTCTCGTCGGGACCGAAGTGGTTTCCGTGCGCGGTTCGATGGCTGAACAGAGCGCGGTAAAGGCAGGCGCTTTTGCCAAACAACTCGTCAAGTGTCCGGCCATTGATTGGATTTCGATTACCGACAACGCCGGCGGCAATCCGCAGTTGGCACCCCAGGCCTTGGGCAAACCCATCCTGGATGCCGGCAAGGAAGTCGTCATTCATCTCACCTGCAAGGACCTCAATCGCAACGGCCTGGAGAGTGAAGCCTGGCTCCTGAACAGCGAAGGGTTTCACAGTATTCTGGCCATGACCGGTGATCATCCATCCTCGGGCATCGAAGGTCTTGCGAAGCCGGTGTTCGACATTGATTCCGTCGGCCTGATTTCGATGTTGAACAAAATGAACCAGGGTTTCGATCCGAAGGACGGCGATGGCAACAGCAAGGGGCAGCGGCTGGAAAAAACCCGGTTCTGCATCGGAGCCGTCACGACGAATTACAAACTGCGCGAGGGCGAAGTAATGCCGCAATACTTCAAACTTCGGAAGAAAATCGAGGCCGGCGCGCAGTTCATCATCAACCAGATCGGCTTCGACTCCCGCAAGGACAGCGAACTGCGGCTTTACATGGATCAGCACGGGATGAAGCCTGTCCCGCTGATCGGCAATGTCTATCTGTTAAACCCCCGGGTGGCCCAACTCTTTCACGAGGGCCGGATTCCCGGCATCGTCCTGACGCAACCGCTGCTGGACTTGTGCCTGAAGCACGGGCAGTCGGCCGATGGCGGCCGGTCGTTCTTCTGCGAATTCGCCGCCAAGCGAATCGCCATCTATCGTGGTCTGGGCTATCGCGGCGTGTACCTGGCCGGCATGCACAATTTTGCCGTTATTGAAAGAATCCTGGAAATCGAACGCACGTTCGCTCCTGACGACTGGAAACAATTCGCGCGGGAAATCAGGTTCTCCCGGCCCGGCGAATATTTCCACTACGCCGAAAATCCGGCGACGGGACTGGCCGATGTCGCCGCCCCAAATCCGGGCGCCAAAATAAAATCAAAACACGTCGGCCCCGTTTATCATCTGTCCAAGTGGACCCATGACCTCATGTTCAGCCCGGGCCACGCGCTGACGAACTGTGGCGCGTATCTTTGCCGGCATTCGGCAGACCCCAGTCAAGGTCCCAAACCGATGCGGGTTTTGGAGCATCTCAGCAAGGCCGTCCTGTTCCAGTGCAAGGACTGCGGCGATTGTTCGCTCCCGGAAATCGCGTTTCTGTGTCCTGAATCCCAATGCGCGAAGAACCAGCGCAATGGTCCGTGCGGCGGCACGCGCGAAGGCCGCTGCGAAGTGGACCGCTATGGCGATTGCATCTGGCTGCGCGCCTACGAACGTCTGAAACACGAAGGCAGAGAACAAGACTTGTTGCAGCATGTGCTCGTAGTACAAAACCAGGGACTACGCGGCACGTCTTCCTGGGCCAACTTCTGGCTCGGCCGCGATCACACGGCAAAAAAGGACCATCCCACCCCGCCCGCTGAAGCGGATTCCACCGCCAAACATTAAAACCGAACCGCCCGATCCGGCCTGACTTTCGCTGGAAAGTAGCCGGAAAGCATCGCACCGGTGACGCTGGAGACGGGGTGGTTCAAACACAGGCTCAAGCCGGGAAACGCATTTCCTCCGCGTAGGTGTCTTGAAAATCCTTGTCCTCATTGAGCGCCACGTGTTCGGTGCGGCGCGCGACGGCGTC
The DNA here is from genome assembly GCA_002479245.1 of Verrucomicrobia subdivision 3 bacterium UBA7542. Lineage (GTDB taxonomy): Bacteria > Verrucomicrobiota > Verrucomicrobiia > Limisphaerales > UBA11358 > UBA11358. The sequence goes on from DLMG01000033.1 coordinate 15,769, forward strand.
CCAGCCGGCCGGGTCTTCGAACAACGCCCGTTTCGCCCCCAGCAGCGCGGTGTTGCCGGCGGGAACGACGCGATGAATGGGAACGCGCAGCAGACCAATCCGTTGGGCGCTGGTCCGGTTGACATAATTGCCGAACGCACCGGCCAGGTGAAGCTGGTGGATGTCATCGAGTGAAGCGCCGAATCGCGCTGCCAGCATCCGCAGTCCGGTGGCGATGGCCCCTTTGGCCATCTGCAATTCGCGCACGTCCGCCGCCGAAAGGGTCACGGCGCCGGCCAGCGGCATTCCGCGATCGGACGTCAGCCGGCCATCGGGCCGGATCCAGCCGAGTTCCAAGCCCGCCGCCACCGCGTCCACCAGTCCGCTGCCGCACAATCCGCGTGGCGCGCCACCGCCAATCACGCGGCACGCCACCGAGCCATTTTGCGCGCGTACCTCGCTGATGGCGCCCGTGGCCGCGCGCATGCCCATCGAGATGCGCGCCCCCTCGAACGCCGGCCCCGCCGCCGTGGAGGTGCACAACATCCGCTGGTGGTTGCCGACCACCACCTCGCCGTTGGTGCCGAGGTCCATCAGCGCCGTCAATTCGCGGCTTTCGTGCAAACCGGTGGCCACGATGCCGGCCAGAATGTCCGAACCAACAAAGCCGCCGATGCACGGCAGGAATTCCACCACCGTCTTCTCCGGCAGATTCCAACCCAACTCACGCGCCGAAAACCGGAACCGTCCCGGCTGTTGTGGCTCGAAGGGATGCCCGGCCAGCGGTGCGACGCTGATGCCGCAGAACAGGTGGTGCATGACGGTGTTGCCGACAATAATTATCTTATTCAAATCATTACCGGCATCCGAACTTTTGTCCCACGTGGGACAAAGTTTTGCACGGCGCGAAACCAGTTGGCTTGCCATTCCGCCGAGCTGTTCGCGCACCTGCCGCTGCAAATCCGGCTGGCCGCCACATAATGCAAATTCGACGCGGCTCATGATGTCGCCGCCGTGACGGGCCTGCGCGTTCAACGCCGTGACCACCGACAGCACGCCGCCGGTCTTCAAATCGAGGAG
>DLMG01000033.1:16914-18024 GCA_002479245.1 Verrucomicrobia subdivision 3 bacterium UBA7542
GTGGTGGTGCCCAGGTCAATGGCCACGCCGAGGCCCTCGCGCGGCGCAAACTTGAAAGTGGACTGATCACTCAGGATGGGCATCTCCCATTGCGCAAGCTCGAGTTTGAGATCACCCGTGATGGAATGCCGGCACGCCAGACGCCAGCCACCGGCAAGCTCCGCGCCCGTCAGCATTTTTTTTTCCTCCTCGCCGACAGGCAGAATGCCTTTCAAGGCTTTGACGCGGCAGCCTTTGCAACGCCCGCGTCCACCGCAGGGGAACTCGACTCCCTGCGCGAAAAGAACGTCCTGCAACTGTGTGCCGGAAGCGACCTCCAGTTTGAGATCGGCGGGCGAAAGTTCGAGGGTATGCGTTGATGGGGTCATGCTGGTTCCACACCGATGAGTTGCGCGTTATGACGCAGGCCAACTCGCTCGCCCGGCTTCAACTTGAGAAATTCGCGGTCATTCCAATCCGCGTTCAACAATCGCCGCAGCCAGCCCAGGTCGCCGGGGAGCTTTTCAAATTTCCAGCCGTGTGCCCGGGCGTTTTTCCGCGCAGCTTTCTCCCATTTTGCCGCTTCAGGCACCGGCGGGGCGATGAAGGCAAGCCGTTCATAGTGCCGGGTGAGGTTGTTCAATTGTTCGAGCAGATAACCGGCATTTTCATCGCCGTATTTTTCAGCCAGTTGTTCGCGTGTGACGGTGGAGCCGGGTCCGAAGGGAAAATTCTGCTGGCGGACATCGCCATTGGCCGGTGAATTCTCCAGCCAGCCCGCGCTCTGAAAGTAGGTGCCCGGTTGTGTTTCCAGTTGCGCGAGATAACACCGGCTGCTGCCGAGAAGCATCCCGATGCAGTCGTGCGCGCGCGGGATGGCAACGGGCAGCGCCCGCGCCTCCAGCCCCACAATGCCGCGATTGCAAAGCCCGTAACCAATGGCAATGGCATCACATTGACCGGTGGTCACTCCATCAATCGCGCCTTGAAGCGCGGAACGGAGATTTTCAGCGGGACCTTCGTGGAGTCCCATTTCCAGGTGCCGGAAAGTGACCTCGGTTTTCGCCCCGGCAGCAAGCATTTCCAGTTCCCGTTGGAAAACAGAACAGGCGATGACATGCAACCGCAGGC
>DLMG01000406.1:0-5277 GCA_002479245.1 Verrucomicrobia subdivision 3 bacterium UBA7542
GCACAGTTGCGGCGGCTTGCCCGGCGGCTGCGCCAGTTCGGTGCTGGAGTCGTTATTGAGAATCCGCCGCACGCGCGGCACGTTGAGTTCGCCAAAACGGTACATCTCCGCCTTGCCGTCAACCTTGATTCCCGCCGCGCGGATGGCCTCCACGAGGTACGGATCGCCCTCCTCGATGACGATGCACCGTTTCACGCTTTTGACAAACGCGGCGATCTTTTTCATTGGCAGCGGATGGGTGAAGCCGAGCTTGAGCACGCTCGCTTCCGGCGCGGCTTCGCGGACGTGCATGAAGGAAATGCCCGAGGTAATGATCCCCAGTTTTTTGTCGCCGGGTGTAACGCGATTGAGGGAACAGGTTTCATTCCATTCCTCGATTTCGGCGAGTTTCTGGCGCAGCCGTTTGTGCGCGGGGCGGGCGTTGGCCGGAATCATCACGCGCGCACGGATATCGCGCTCGAATTTCGGTGCCTTCGGCGTTCCGCCTGGAGCGCGCGGCTGCACGACGGTGTAACTGTGGCAGACGCGTGTCGTGGCGCGGAGGATCACCGGCAGCTTCCAACGTTCGGAAATTTCAAACGCGGCAAGCAGAAAATCGTAGGCTTCCTGCGAATCCGACGGTTCGAGCATCGGCACGCTGGCGGCGACGGCATAATGGCGGTTGTCCTGCTCGTTCTGGCTCGAGGCCATTCCGGGATCGTCCGCGGATATGACGACCAATCCCCCGCTCACGCCGGTGTAGGCCACGGTGAACAGCGGATCGGCGGCAACATTGAGACCGACATGTTTCATGGTCGCCATGGCGCGGGCGCCGGCAAAAGCCGCGCCGATGGCGACTTCAAGGGCGACCTTTTCGTTGGGCGACCACTGGCCGTATCCGCCCAGTTCGGAGAACCGTTCCAGGATTTCGGTGGAGGGCGTGCCGGGGTAACCGGCGCCGAGCGCCACGCCGGCATCACGCGCGGCCAGCGCAATGGCTTCGTTGCCACTCAAGAGTTGTCGTTTGGGTGATGGCATGTAATTCGCAGTGGCTCAAGGTTTGGTTGAGTGCAACAAAAAGAGCCGATGATGACAAGCGCGGTTTTTACGGTGTCAGGACCGGGCCGAAGTCTGGCGCTCAAAACCTGATTTTTCCGCAATTTTGACAACCCTTTTCTGGGAATCACGAACAGGAATTTTGTGCATTAAATCACCTGCTTTCTGTAAAAATGGGCTTATCTGGGCTGGACACGCCGGAAATTGTTTCTAATTCTAATCCCAATTCCGCGAACTGGATGTCCGTAATACACCCGGCGCGTCGCCGGGATCCGGGAACAGTCGTGGAAGCGAAAAACTAAAATCAAGTATTCAATCCTGAATCAGACCTGAAAGCTGAATCTTATGTTGAACACCAAAATGAAACTGACGTTGGGTCTTGCCGCGCTGGCCGCGGCGACCGCCCTGGCTCAAACTCAAACCAACGCGCCTGCCGGTGCAACTTCTGCCCCGCCAGCCGAGGCGGCGGCTGCCGCACCGGTCGCGGCCACTCCGGCGCCACCGCCGCCGAGCGCCTTCGACAATTGGGCGAAGGAGGTCAAGAACCCGGTGGACTGGTTCAGTTGGGGGGGCGATTTCCGGGTGCGCAATGAGTACTTCAACAATGCGTTGAGCCTGGGTTCGGGTCCCGGCAGCGGGCCATTTGGCCCCGTGCATGAACAGGACTATTTCCGTTTTCGTGGCCGGATTGGGGCCAGCTTTTTCCCGGCAATATATACGAGCATTACAAACGACCTGAGTTTTAACGTCCGTCTGGCCGCTGAACCGCGGGAGTTCTTGAAAAACTCGACCATGGACACATACTTCGAAAAATCGGGCATGCAGTGGCGCTACGGGATTATTGACACCCTTAACGTGCAATGGAAGAAACCGATGGACCTGCCTGCCACCGTGACGGTTGGCCGCCAGGATATTAACCTGGGTGACAACTGGCTGTTTGGAGACGGCACGCCCGAGGACGGGTCCTTCACAGCTTTCCTCGATTCCGCCCGCGTCACCGTCGATCTGAAAGAGCAGCACACCACTATTGATGCCATTGGCATTGTCCAGTACGGGCGGCCCGACGCCTGGCTGCCCACCATCGGCCCCTCCACCACACAGGGTGAAAACCCGAACGCGTATCTCCTGACGGACCAAAACGAAAAGGGCGCGGTTCTGTATATCGCCAACAAGAGCCTGCCGACAGCCAACCTGGACGGCTTCTTTATCTACAAACACGACTCGGCCCTCAACGACGCTCCGGCCTCGATATTCTCTGACAACGCGGACATCTACACTTTTGGCGGCCGCGTTTCGGGTTTGGTGGAGGAGCACTGGAACTATTCGGCGGAGGGGGCGTATCAGTTCGGAAGGAAACAATATCAGTATAATCTTGTGCCGGCCCCGTTGGACGAAAACTATCACGACCTCAACGCTTTTGGAGTGAAAAGCAAGATCAGCTACCTCTTCAAGGACAAAATGAACGACCAGTTGAGTATGGTTTTTGAGTTTCTTTCCGGGGATAATCCAAAAACGGGGAACGACGAAATGTTCGACGTGCTGTGGGGCCGGTACCCGCAGTGGAGCGAGATGTACAACATTTACAGCTACGTTAACGAGACGCGCGTAGGGCAAACGGCCAATCTCATACGTTTTGGCCCGACTTGGAGTGTGGACCCGATCAAGGACATGAATTTCAGCCTAACCTATAACGCGTTGTTTGCGGATCAGGATGTGCCCACTCAAGCGACTGTGCCTAGTGATTTCACGGGGACGGGTGACTTTCGCGGCCATTACCTCCAGGCGGTCCTCAAATACAAATTCAACAAGCACCTGAGCGGCCATCTTTGGGGCGAATGCCTCTTCCCGGGCGACTTCTACGCCAGCCGGGGCATGATGGATTTCCTGCGCGCCGAAATAATGTACACGTTCTAACCACCATCAGGCCATTCAAAGCAAGCTGCCCATGAAAAAAAATCTTCTCCTCATCGCCGGTGCCTGCGGGATTGGCCTGCTGTTGTTCGCCTCAACCGGTTCCGCGGCGGTGGACGAAACCAAACCCATCAGGATCGGCGCCATCTTCTCCGTCACCGGCCCGGCGTCCTTCCTCGGCGCGCCGGAATCCAAGACGGCCCAGATGCTGGTTGACAAGATCAATGCCTCGGGCGGCGTGCTTGGCCAGAAGCTAGAACTGATCATCAAGGACAGCGGAGGCAGCCCCGAGAAGGCCGTCTCGTTTGCCAAGCAGTTGATCGAAGAAGACAAGGTGCTGGCCATCATCGGCCCGTCCACCAGCGGCGAAACCATGCAGATCAAAAAACTCTGCGAAGAAAACCAGATGATACTCGTTTCTTGCGCCGCAGCGGATGCCATCGTCAATCCCCTGGCCAAATATGTCTTCAAGACACCGCAAAAAGACAGCCAGGCGGCGACCTGGATCTACCGCACGATGAAGGAGAAAGGCATCAGCAAGATTGCCATCCTGACCGGCAACGACGGCTTCGGCGCCTCCGGCAAGAAACAGCTCGAGGACCTGGCCAAAACCGAAGGCATCGAAATTGTGGCCAACGAGGTCTATGACAAACAGGCGACCGACCTGACTGACATCCTGACGAAGGTCAAGGGCACACCGGGCGTCCAGGCCGTGGTGAACTGGTCCATTGTTCCCGCCCAGTCCATCGTCGCGAAGAACATGAAGCAGCTCGGCATGACCATTCCGCTTTTCCAAAGCCACGGTTTCGGCAACCGCAAATATGTCGAGCAGGCGGGCGTGGCGGCGGAAGGCATCCTGTTCCCGGCGGGCCGGCTGCTGGTGGTGGACGAACTGCCCGACAGCAATCCGCAAAAGCAGTTGCTGGCCACCTACAAGAAGGATTACGAAGCCGCCTACAAGGAGGATGTGAGCACCTTTGGCGGGCATGCCTACGATGCGATTTTGATTGTGACCGAGGCGCTCAAGAAAGCCGGCACGACCGATCGCGATAAAGTGCGGGATGCCATTGAGAACCTTCACGGACTGGTGGGTACGGCGGGCATTTACAATTTTTCCGCCACCGATCACACGGGGTTGGACCTTAATGCGTTTGAAATGCTGACGGTCAAGGACGGCAAGTTTACGATTTATAAAAAATAACCGGATTGGTTCGGTGGTAGCAGGTTCCTCCAAGGCCCCGGCGGGAAACCGACCGGGGCCTTCTGTCCGGAAGGACTGACGATGGAAAACGGAAGTCTGGCATTACAGTATTTGTTGTCGGGCGTAACCAAGGGCAGCATCTATGCCGTGGTGGCCATCGGGTTCAACTTGATTTACAGCGCCACGGGGGTCCTGAATTTTGCCCAGGGCGAGTTCGTGATGCTGGGCGGGATGGTGGCGGTGACACTGGCATATTACGTTCCGTTGCCCGTGGCGGTGGCGGGCGCGGTGGCCATCGTGGCGCTCGTCGGATGTTTGCTCGAGATTCTGTTCTTCCGAAAGCTGCGGCGGCATTCCGTGCTGCACCTCATCATCATCACCATCGGGCTGTCCATTGTCATGCAGGAGGCCGCCCTGCACATCTGGGACGAGAAGGTCCGTTCCCTGCCCTACTTCACCGGCAACGAGGTGTCGTCCCTCAAATTTCTCGGTGCGGCGATTTCACCGCAGGTGTTGTGGGTCCTGGGAACGGTCGCGGTCACGGTGACCCTGCTGCACTTCTTTCTCAAATATTCCCTGCCCGGCCGCGCCATGCGCGCGTGTTCGTCGAATCCCGACGCCGCCATGCTCGCGGGCATCAACATCCAGAACATGCGCACGCTGTCGTTCGGCCTGAGTGCCGCGCTGGGCGCGCTGGCGGGTTGCGTCATTTCGCCCATCACCATGACGCACTACGAAATGGGCGCGCCGCTGGCCATTAAAGGATTCGCCGCGGCCATTCTCGGCGGCATGGGCAGTCCGATGGGTGCGGTGGCGGGCGGGTTGATGGTCGGCATTCTGGAGGCGTTCGCCGTGAGCCGGCTGCCTGCGGCTTACAACGACGTCGCCGCGTTCGCCGTGTTGTTGCTGGTTTTGTTCATCCGGCCGCACGGCCTGTTTGGCCGGCCCGGCGGAGAAAGCGTAAGGGAATACTGACTTAAAATCCGAAAACCGAATGACGAAATCCGAAACAAATCCGAATGACGAAATCCGAGGCGAGCTGATTTGGAGTGCGGTGGCAGAGCGCAGCGGCGACACCGCTTTGGACATACCCGGGGTAATTTCAAAAGCGGCGTGGCGCTTCGCTTCCC
>DLMG01000406.1:5352-5486 GCA_002479245.1 Verrucomicrobia subdivision 3 bacterium UBA7542
CGCTTCCCGCCGCAGTCCAAAAATGTTCGCAGCTCGAATGAGACTTGTGTTTTGTTTTCCAGCATTGCTGTTGCCTTGTGCCTTATGACCCGCTTCCGCCAACTACTGCCATTCGTCTTCTTCGCCCTCGCGCT
>DLMG01000406.1:5629-5819 GCA_002479245.1 Verrucomicrobia subdivision 3 bacterium UBA7542
TACGCCGGACAGGTGTCGCTCGGGCATGGCGCGTTCTTTGCCATCGGCGGCTACACATCGGCCGTACTGACGACTCATGATTTCTCCCGGTTCAACGCCGCCTCCTGGGCCGGCGCACTCCGGCAGGCGCACCTGTTGGTGGCAAACGACGACCTTTACGGCAACCCGATCGTCACCGCCTCCCCGTGGG
>DLMG01000419.1 GCA_002479245.1 Verrucomicrobia subdivision 3 bacterium UBA7542
ACCCGGCCCCTGCGACGCGCCCAGTCATGCATGGGGTGAGCGTTCGCGTGGTTGGCATCCGGCTTAGCCTTCAAATCCGCAAGCCTGCATGACAAACACGGGAACACGAACGGGGAATTCTCGCCCTGTCTGAAGGGTTTTGCACAAACAGACTGAAATTTTAACCGTTTTTGCATATGCAGATTCATCACAAGACACTATCAGCTAGGCACTTGGATAACGGAGAAGAAAAAATGAACTTTTGGTTGACATATGTTGTCAAACGTCTAAATTGGTTAACATATGAAGAGCGACACGTTCATCGTCGAAATACCGGACACGTTGAAGCCACAGGTGGGCGAAGCAGATCCGGAAACAAGAATTTTTCGGCGTGAGGGTAGCAATGATGAGTGTGGGGACTGGTTCCAGCTTATTGACGAGCATTTCGGTCCACTGATCTCGCCTGGTGGAGTAGGCGTGTACGTTCCGGTTTCCCGCGCGGGTGTCCACAAAAGGCTGAAGGCTGGAAAATTGACGGGTTTCTTCTTCCATGTGACGAGTGAGGGAAAGAACATTTTCGGAAGGAAGCGGAAAATCAAGGAACAGCCATACATCTGGATTCCAGTGAGCGAATGCAAGGCTTGGGCGCAGGAGTTGGAAGCGCGGAGCGACAGAGCAAAGGCGGTCCAAGAAGCCCAGGGTGACGAGCGCGACGAGCGTGGTGATTACATTAACCGCGATCCGAAAGACAAGGGAAACCGCGATGTGAAGTATGTCAATTGATGAAAGGTACAGAATGAATAATCTTGAAGATCATTTGTTGAAAAAGCGCGAGGTCGCAGAAAAACTTTCCTGCTCAACGCGCTCGGTGGACAGGCTGGTCAATGCTGGCCGGCTGACGCGTGTAAAAATCTTGGGTGGAATCCGGTTTCGTTGGAGTCAGGTGCAAATGTTGATGAATGGAGGCAATCATGATATTCAAAGTTGAAAAACGTCGTTTCCGCCAAAACGACAAATTGGAAACGACACGCTGCTATTACCTGCGCTACCGCATCGGCGACATGCCGGTTGACCGCTGGAAATCGCTTGGGGCAACTGATCTTCAAGTTGCCAACAAACTGGCGCAGGAATTCATCCAAGAAAAGGAGCGGGAAGCGGCGGGCATCATTGAAGCAAAACCAATGCGAGATGCTGCACAGCGTCCATTGCTGGAACATTTGAACGATTATGAAGCTGATTTGGTGACGCGCGGGCGGGCGGGTCGCGGTGGCCGTGGGGCGAGTTTGCTCAAGGCGCGCATTGTCCGGCTCATGAACGATTGCCGCTGGAAACTGGCCTGCAATGTCACGCCAGATTCATTCATTACCTGGCGCAACCAGCAAAAGGCGGCGGCGCGCACACAGAATCATTATCTGCAAGGCATGATTTCGTTCCTGAACTGGATGGAGCGTGCGGGGCGGATCAAGTCCAACCCGCTGAAATTTGTTGGGAAGGTGGATGAGCGCGGGCAGAAAAAACGGGTGCGTCGCGCTTTCACGGATGAGGAATTGCGAAAGTTAATCGAAGGGTCGGGAGTGCGCGGAATTATCTATTTCACGGCGGCGCGGACGGGATTGCGCCAGGAAGAATTGCGACAACTTCAATGGGGCGATGTTCGGCTGGATGGTAAAATCCCGCAAATCATCGTTCGCGCGGAAACGGCAAAAAATAAAAAGCAGGAGCCGGTGTTTCTGGTGCCTGAAATCGTCGAGGCATTGAAAGCGCATCGCCCGGTGCACGGGTCTCCGTCGGACTTGGTGTTTCCGAAGGGAATTCCGCGCGCTTCACGGCTCAAGGTGGATGCGGAACGGGTTGGTGTTGCCTACAAAGATGAGCGAGGCCGTTACGGCGACTTTCACGCGCTGCGCTACACTTGGGCGACTTTCATGCGGAAGAATGGCATCGGCGATAATTTTGCAAGAAAGCAAATGCGCCATCAAACCATCCGGCAGACGGACGGCTATACGGATGAAGCACAGTTGCCGATTTATGATTCGATCAAGAACCTGCCAAGGCTCGGGGGGTGTACACAAATACGCGCACAGATTTCTGGCGCGGACGGTCAAAACGTGTCGCAACCTGTCGCAGCGAGTGAAGGGAAGAAAAGTGATAAAACGCTTGTAAATGGCTGGGTTTGTCTCGGTCTGGCACCCCTGGTCGCAGAAATGAAATTGGAGCGAGCGAAGGGATTCGAACCCTCGACACTCACGTTGGCAACGTGATGCTCTACCAGGCTGAGCTACGCTCGCTTCCAGAAGAAAAAAGACAGGTTATGCGAACTCGCCGGATTTACAAGCCCGATTTCAGGCCCGATTTCAGGCTGGCTTGTCCGAACCACCCAACGTCGCACGAATCACCTTGAGCAGGTCGTCGTGGTTGATGGGCTTGTGGAAAAACGCCACTGCGCCGCTGGAAGCGGCCCGCTCCTTGTTTTTCATATCTTCAAGACCGGTGATGATGATGATGGGAATTTTCTTCGCCGTATCCAGGCGACGAAACCAATCCATGATGCGAAAACCGTCCCACGGCACGCCTTCCACGGCCGGCGGAAAGTTGATGTCCAGCAGAATCAAATCGGGAGTTTCCTTGCGTGCGGCGGCAACGGCTTCGGAGCCGTCCAGCGCGGTGATGATTTGATAACCGCAGGCTTGCAGCTTCAAGGAAACCGTCTTGAGAATGACTTCGTTGTCATCCACGACCAAAATTTTCTTTTTCGGCGCTGCCGGAGTTTCGGCGTTCATAATTCCACGATTAAACAACCATTCGCTTTGTTCTAACAGCCAATTTTATGCCAACCTGCCAGACACTTCTGCTGACTTGATGCCAAATTATCAGACACTTCTGCTGACGCAAAGAAATTTTATGCGCCTTGACTTTTTGTGCCTGCCAATGTGCTAAACTGACCGCGTGAGCAACGCCTTCTATACCTCCGGCGAACAACGCGCCGCGAAGGTCAACGACCTTTTTGCCGCCATCGCGCGGCGTTACGATTTGCTCAACGACCTGCAAAGCTTCGGGTTGCACCGGCGCTGGAAACGCCGTGTCGTCGAACTCGCCGCCGTTCAATCCGGCAATCGCGCGCTCGATTTGTGCTGTGGCACCGGGGACATCGCCTTTGCCCTCGCGCGCCACGGCGCAGAAGTCACCGGCCTCGACTTCAGCCAGGCAATGCTTGAAATCGCTGAAACTCGGCGACGGAAAAATTTCAAATCTCAAGATTCAAACCTCAAATCCAATCCGCAATTCATCCAGGGCGACGCGCGGCAAATTCCATTCCCCGATGCATCATTCGATATTGTCACCGTCGGTTACGGTTTGCGAAATTTGACGCGCTGGGAAAAAGGTCTGGATGAAATGCACCGCGTGGCCAAGCCCGGCGCCCGGCTGGTGGTGCTCGATTTTGGCAAACCTGCAAACGCCCTTTGGCGCGCAATCTATTTCGGTCATTTGCGCTGCTCCGTGCCGCTCATCGGCCGGCTGTTCTGCGGCAACGCGGATGCCTACGCCTACATCCTTGAATCGCTCAAGCATTATCCGGCACAACTGGCCGTCGCGGCCAAAATGCGCGAACTGAAACTGGTGAATGTGCGCGTCATCAATCTGCTTGGCGGCGCGATGGCCATCAACTACGGCGAGCAACCGGCTTGAGCGGCAGTTTAATCGTCATCCCCTCACGCGCGGCGTCCACTTTCAATTGCCCCTTCTGTTTCGCCACGAGCTGGCGCGCGTGCCTGACCAGTCCGGCAATCCGTTTGTCGTCGTGGTCCGGGTCGTGGTGAAACAGGGAAAGTTGTTTGACTCCGGCTTGCAGGGCGAGCGTAACCGAGTCATCCACGCAACCGTGTCCCCAACCGAGGTGCTCCTGGTATTCCTCGGAATCGTATTGCGAATCGAGAATCAACAAATCCACATCACGCAGGAAGTCGATCATTTCCCGGTCTTTGCCGCCCGTGCGCGACTCGGTGTCGGGGAAAAAGGCGATCATGCTGTCGGGTGAGAACAACCGGTAGCCGACGCAAAGGCCCGGATGATTGGCGCGCATCGCCCGCACGCACACCGGGCCGATGTTGAAGTTAAAATCCTTGAGCTCCTCGATTTCGATGTTGCTTGGCAGTTTGTTGAACGGCACGGGAAAGTAGGTGCTTTCCATCTGGCCGGTCAGTGCATTGACCAGGCCTTTGCGCGTGCCTTCGCAACCCAAAATCCGCAGCCGGCAGCGTGAATTGTAAATTGGCCCAAAAAACGGCAGGCCTTGAATGTGATCCCAATGCGTGTGCGTCAGCAGCATGGTCAGATTTAGCGGCCGGTCCTTGAATTCCGCCAGCAGCGAACGGCCCAGCGCCCGCAGTCCCGTGCCGGCGTCGAGGAGGATGATTTCTCCGCCCATGCGCACTTCGACGCACGACGTGTTGCCACCATAGCGCACGGTCGTCGGTCCCGGCGTCGGAATCGAGCCGCGCACGCCCCAGAATTTTGCGCAAGTGGCAGTTTTGATGCCAAGAATCTAACCCGCGTTTGGCAAAAGACAAATTGTAAAAAACAACCGGATTATCGCCACTTGGCACCGTCGCAAGGACACGAGGTCGCCTTGGCTGTGGAACGGAGAGCGAAGGGTGGTGGGTTGGCAGGGACTCGAACCCTGGACCAACCCCGAAAACTTTCGGGGCTGCTCTATCGCAACCGGCTTTGCAACAAGGCCAAGGCCAGTCGTGGATTCTTCTTGCGCTTCATCTCCCGTTCCAAGGCGTGCGCCTCATCGATTGTGGCCAGTTCCACAGCCGCCACGATTTCCAGGTTGTCACCCAATCGCTTCGTCGAGTGCGTTTGGCCATGCCGGGGTTCTTTAAGCCGGCGTTCCAGATTGGTTGTTGATCCGATGTAGTGTCGCCCGGAATCGCCGCGCAGAATGTAAGTCCAAGCCATCTTCTCAAAAGTGGTGGGTTGGCAGGGACTCG
>DLMG01000376.1 GCA_002479245.1 Verrucomicrobia subdivision 3 bacterium UBA7542
CCGGACATGGATGAGCCAGCCGCAATCTTTGTGATCCGGGAAAAAGTATTGTCCCTTCAAGTCCTCGTTCGGGTAAACATCAAACCAGGTTCCCATCGCCGGGTTCAGGTTCCAATAAAAGTGCTTGATCACGAACGGCCAATACCCCTCGAACATATTCCGGTCTTTGGTTTGGGTGATCGTTTGCCGGCGCTTGGCCAGATGATTATTGACGCGCTTGATGAGCACGTGCTCGTCCTTTCTCAGGCATTTCAATCCGTGAATGGCAACCGGCATCATAAAATTCAGGGGTTATACTGGCGGCTCCAACGCGAGATGGATTTGTATGTGACGGCGGTCCTGGAACGCAGATAACGATTGTCCAGGTGCGCAACAGCGGAACCGGTTGTGACCAGACCCCGCCTGCCGGCAAATAGCGACAACATCGATGGCTTTTTCATGTTTATTTCCTGATCCGCTTTCAAGATTCACACCTTGGAATCAGCCAAGGCTCTCGCCAAAGTGAATCAATTTTTACCCGGAATGGGTCGAAACAAAAGGAATCAGGGACAAATTGCGGGTTTACGGGGGTGAATTGCTCCCGGTGAGGGGTGGAATTCCCGTGGTTTTCCCAAATGTCACCGCTTTGTTTCCGGTTCGCCTTTGACGAAATGACGAATGAATGGCCTGCTGGATTTGTAGTAATTAATAAAAGACGCAAGCCCATACCTAACAGGCACTGGTACCACTTCGCCAGCGCCTTCTTTTTATCTGATAGCCCGTCGGGCGCGACCGCTGGTGGCTGCCGTGACTGGAAAAATGTCAGGCGGTTTCAAGGGGATGCCCCGGATTTCCTTGCTCACCTCTGCAACACGCCATATTTTTAAAACGATGTGAGGCGAAAAGGATGACCAATCATCTCAACGTCATGGCGGTTTCAAATCTGTCGATCGTTGCCTGTTGGATAATTTTCATCGGCTATTGGACCATCAACGCGCTGAAGGGAAAACCGACGGCGGAACGGCAAAACTGGTCATCCATCATGGCGCACCGGGTGCCCACCACGCTGGGGGGCATACTGCTTTGGTGTCCGACGCTGTCTTATCCGCTGAGCCTGACTCTGACCCCGCAAACGGACCTGGCGCGAGCCATTGGGGCCGTCATTTGTGTGCTCGGATTGCTCGGAGCAATATGGTCGCGCCGGACCCTGGCCGGCAATTGGAGCAGCACGGTCACCTTCAAGCAGGGACATCAGCTCGTGCAGACAGGGTCGTATCGATTCGTGCGGCATCCCATCTATACCGGCATCCTCCGGATGTGACTGGGATCGGCCATTGCGGCTGGCCGGTTTGGCTCCTGGCTTGGATTTCTGTTTTTGTGCGCCGGCTTTTGGATCAAACTCAAACAGGAAGAGTCACTCATGCTGCGGCATTTCCCCGACGAATATCCCTCCTATCAAACCCGCGTAAAAACCCTCGTGCCGTTTCTCATCTGAAAACACGCAGATGAGTGCGGATTGCGGCAGAGCGGTTGCTGGCGTCTGCCGCAAGTTCCGTTAGGAGCCGGCTGGCTAAACTTCCTTGTTGTCCCGACTTTGAATCAACAGGGCGGAGATGACCCGTTTGACCTGCGTGGAGGACAGGATGCTTTTGAGGGTGGCCGTGAAGCTTTCTTCATTTAAGCACTGTCTTTGCACATGAACGGTGTGGTCAGTCACGGTCAGGGGGTAGATGGTGATGGAGTATTGCAGGGTGAGAATCGCAAATTTATGATTATTGATGGCGGGGGCCGTGATGGCAAAATTGTAGATGAGGGTATTATTGGTCGTTGGTTCCTGCTCAATGGATCCGATCAAGACGCCCTTGGTGAGCTGGCTCAAAATCGAGGCCTGCTCGCGTAAAATCGATGTTGGAGTTCTCTGGTTGACGGGGGCATTGATCTCCCCCCACATATTTTCGACGCTCATAAGATTATTGTGTCCCCATCATACCCTTGCGACCAGCGACTGCAAACATATTGGCGGCATGACAAAAACGAAAACGGGTCCCGAGTATTGACACATAACACGGCAAAGGCCGGCGCGGGGTCGGGCGTCTTCGGGTTTAAAGGATGGTCTCCAGTGTCTCCACCACTGTCCTTACACAACCCGTGCAGGTCTGGTTCAAAAGATCGTTCTCCTTGAAATAGCGCTGTCCTTCGGGCGTGTTCAGGTCGCAACCCTTCAACAGTGTGCGACAGAGGCACGTGCCGTGCCTGGATTCAAATCGGGACATCAACTCCCGTACTTTCCCGTACGTTGTTTCCGTGGGCTCCCGGTCCTGCCCCTCGCCACGTCCGTGCTTGAACCCGATGGCGAGTATGCCTCCGGCGACCGCTCCGCATACTTCCTGCTTCCTCGCCATTCCCGCTCCAAACCCGCAGGCGAGCCGGAGCGCCGTGTCTTGGTCGAAACCAAGATCGTCACAGAATGAGAAAAGCACCGCTTGGGCGCAGTTGTACCCCGCCAGGAATTTCTGCAGGGCAATGTCGCTTCTGGTTTTCATATGTTTCCTGACGCCGTTGCGCCTTTGCGTTAAAGTTCCTCAGTAACTTCAAGTTCAGGGAGAGTTCGGGCCAAAACTCCCATCCGCTCGCCGGTGCAGAATCACGTGGTTCCCATCCGGGTCGAGAATCTCGATGGCCTGACAGCACCCATAATTCTGAGGTTCCTTCACAATCCGAACGCCCTGCCGCTTCAGTTCTTCGTATGCCGCATGAACATCCTCAACCGCCAGGGCGATGCGCCCGCCGGGAACCGGTTCCGGCAACTTTTCTCCTCCCTTGAGGGATAGCGTGAGGTTGCCGCAGTTGAACTCCGCCCATTGCCACTCTTCACTGTAAACCTCCTGCGGCAGACCCAGAACCTCGCGGTAGAATTTTGCCGCCCGCGCCAGGTCGGATACCGGATACATGACGAAGTCGGTGCCGCGGATTTTCATTGGTGATGCCCAACTGTTGTTAAACCGCAAAGTGCGGGTTGATTCGTTTACGCCACCAACGCTAGGCGCCGGTTTTCCCGTTGTCCACCAGATTTTGTACGCGGATTTCACGAATGATCACGAATTCAATTCGCGGTGGCTGACGGCTGCCGTAGCGTCTCCCTCTCCGCCGTCACCGACGGGGGAGAGGGTTGAGGTGAGGTGGCGCGTTTTACCATGTCCCCCGCAATGCGAGATTGGGTGCGGCAAGCCGGCGCGGCAAGGAACGCCAACTCCGCAAGCGCGAGCGCGCGGCAAGGTTGGTGTCGCGAGCAGGCGACGCAGAGAAATGCCCGGTCGCTTTGGCCTTGATACCCGGGCCGGACGGGGCTATTAGCCGGACCATTATGACAAGACATTGCGAGAAATGCGGAGCGGAGATCCCCGAAGGTTCGCCGGTGTGCCGGTCGTGTTTCGAGCCGGTCAAACGCGAGGGTTTTTTGTCGCGGCTGCTGCGAATCTTCGGCGGCGTGCGTGTGAGTGTGGGGAAATCGGCCACGGGCGCAACGCAGGTGGGGATCATCAAAGCCACGGATCGAATCACAATCCGTGACGGCCGGACGGGCGAGTTGCGGGAATACGGTTCACTGGAGGAAGTGCCGTTGGAGCATCGCCAGCAAATCCGGCAGGCCCGGGAGGCGGCAATAAGTGGCAAGAATGTCGCCCCAATTATCGTTAGGAATGCTTTTGGCAAAGAGCACACCTACCATTCTCCCGATGAAATGCCGCCGGAATTGCGGGCGCTTTACGAAAAGGCGCTCGGCAAAGATTCGTGACACGAACCCGCCCGATAGCTTCGGGTCATCCGCCTTCATCCGTCTTCGCCGTTGCTTTGCCGAGACAAGTCAGCTTTCGGCAAAACAAGTCGCGCTGGAACAATTCAATCTTCGTTGCTGCGTGACAAAGTCATCCGGGCGCTGTCCAAACCAGCAAGAGCACCTGCCAACCGGGGCAGCGCCTGAAACGAGGTTGTTATGTCAAGTTATTGCTATGAAGCTGTGGATGCTGGCGGACTGAAGACCCAAGGCACGCTGGATGTCACTGATCAAAGCGAGGCGTTGAGGCGGATCAAGGAAATGGGGTTGTTTCCGACCAGGGTCGCGCCACCAACGCCATTCCGGCGCAGGCAAAGAAAGGCATTTGCCGTTCCCAAAATGCTCAAACTGCAGGTTCGAATGCCGGGCGGGAGAATCAAACCGG
>DLMG01000357.1:0-4099 GCA_002479245.1 Verrucomicrobia subdivision 3 bacterium UBA7542
GCCGGTTGAGAAAGTCGGGCTAGAATGAATACTCCGCCAAGACGCAGACCACAAACCGCTTGAGCGTGAACTTTGCGCCGAATCGCGGGCGGCAAATGGGCAAAAATTGCGATGATTCCAGACCAAACACCCCGCTCGATGGTGAAGTTTTCCAGGTTGGCAATCACCGTCTCAATTTCGACGCTGCGCACCACCGCGAGTCGCCGGGCTTTGGCCAAACCGGCTTCGGACTGATCTACCGCCGTCACGCGATGGCCAAGTGTCGCGAGGTGAACGGCGTTGCGTCCCTCGCCCTCGGCGAGACAAAGCACCGGTCCGGCGGGAATCTCTGATACCATTTCAGCCAGGAAAGCATTCGGCGCTTCGCCGTAGATATAATGCGCGGCGGCGTAGCGGTTATTCCAAAATGTGACATCCATGATTTACGACCGCGTTCACTGTCTCATTTTGTCGTTGAGCAGGTAAATGAAATAAGAAACAAGCTGATGGTTGATTGCAGGGCTTCACGTTGTCAGTTCAAAAAGCGGATCACCAGCAACGAGGTTGTGCTGATGAAAACCCAGAGTGCAATTCCCAGCGCAGCCGCACGCCAACCTAGAACGCGCAGTGTGCGGGGCGAAAGCGACGCGCCGATGAGACACAGAACCAGCGTCATGCCACTGCGCGCGATTTGCGAGATGTAAGGCGTCCACTTCACCACCGGCGGGACAAAGCTGCGTGTCAGCGATGCCAGCAGAAAGAATCCGATGAACCACGGCACTATGATTTTCAACTTTTCCATTTTGCCTGCGTTGGTAACGGATGTTTCGAGTGGCTGTTTCTGCCTGAAAGCCATTGCCATGAATAAGGTCAGCGGCACAATCCAAAGTGTTCGGGACAATTTCACTGCCGTCGCGGTTTCCAGCGAGTCCGGCCCGTAACTCATCGCCGCACCGACTACCGAGGAAATATCATGGATGGCGACGCCAGACCACAGGCCGAACTGTGACTGGCTCAAATTCAGCGCATGGCCGATGAAAGGAAAAGCATACAACGCGACAGCGTTAAGCAGAAACACCGTGCCGATGGCGACGGCGATTTCGGCCTCCGTTACCGCAATCACCGAACCCACGGCGGCGATGGCCGAACCACCGCAGATGGCAGTTCCGGCAGAAATGAGTGCGGCCGTTTTTTTATTCAACGCCAATCGTCTGCCCAGCCAATAACCCAGCAGCAACGTCGCGCCGATGGTCACGGCGGCAAACAGCGAACCATTCAACCCGGCTCGCAGAATGACTGGCAGGTTCATGCCGAAACCCAGCAACACGACGCAGATTTGCAGCAGCCGTTTGGCGAAATGCGATCCGACTTGTGCGAAAGGCACGCCGAACGCGAGGGCAAATAACATTCCGGCAAGCAAGGCCAGCGGCGGGGTTCCCCAAATCATCAGGGCCACAGCAAGGGCAGCGAAGGTGAAATTCAGAATCATGGTTGCTGTTTCAAAATGCTTTCCGCCCGACCATATGAGCCGAGGTTGAAGACAATCGCGTAGCCAAGGCTTTTCAATTTACTTTTCGCCATGCCGCTGCGTATTCCACTTTGGCAATGCAGCAGCAAGACCTGGTTTTTATCCTTCACGCGGCGCGGCAACGCGGTTCCGATTTCATCCAGCGGGATGTTGATCGCGGTCGGCAGATGACCGGAGTTGAATTCGCCGGGGCTGCGCACGTCAATCACCAGCGCGCCGTTTTTGAGGTATTTCAGCGCATCCTGGGCTGAAATCTGACCGGCTCGTTTCATCATAAATACAATCGCGAGAACCGCCGCAACAATCAGAAGAGGAGTCCAATTCATGATTTTAATTTTTGGAAACTTCAACGCCGTTCTTCCGGTCGTTGGCCATGAAATAAAGCAACGGCACGGCCACCGGCGCGATGATCATCGAAACCAGGCTACCCGCCATCAGGGAAATGGCCAGCCCCTGGAAAATCGGGTCGGTTAGGATCACGCTCGCACCCACCACCACCGCCAGCGCTGTGAGCAGGATCGGGCGGAATCGTACCATGCCCGCCTCGACGACCGCCTCCGCCAGCGGCAGTCCTTCGCGCAGGCGTTGTTCAATAAAGTCCACGAGGATGATGGAGTTGCGCACCACGATTCCCGCGCCCGCCATGAAGCCAATCATCGAAGTCGCCGTGAAAAACGCGCCCAGCGCACCGTGCGCGGGCAGGATGCCGACCAGCGAGAACGGAATTACGACCATTACGATCATCGGCGTGAGGAATGAGCGGAACCAGCCGACCATCAAAACGTATATCAGCACCAGCACCGCCGCGAACGCCAGGCCAAGGTCGCGGAACACTTCAATGGTGATGTGCCATTCGCCGTCCCACTTGATGGCCGGTTCCTGGTCCGTGAAAGGCTGGACGGCGTTGAGAATTTTCAACTTTGCGCCGCTCCCGCCAAATTCGCGCGTGTCCAGCCCCCGCAACGCTTGGTTCATTTTCAGGATAGCATAGACGGGGCTTTCCACTACACCCGCCACGTCACCGATGACGTAGGTCACGGGCATGAGATTCTTGTGATAGATGCTCTTGTCCGTGATCGTCGGTTCTATGGTCACCAGTTCACGCAACGGAATCAGCGGCGGAACTCCCGTCGTTGAACCCGGTTCAGGCAACGCGTTGGCATCGCCGGAGCGGACGCGCAACGCCAGCAATTCATCGGGGCTGGTCCGGCTGGCCAACGGCAGTTGCAGGACGATATTCACGTCCTCCTTCTCACGCGGGACGTGCAGCAAATCCACCGATTCGCCGCCGACGGCGATGCGCAGGGTTTCGGAGATGGTCTCGGCGCTGATGCCGTGGAGCGCGGCCTTTTCCTTGTCAATGACAAAACGCACCTTCGGCTGGTCGGCTTCGATATACCAGTCCGTGTCTACAACGCCCGGCGTGTGGTGAAAAATATCAATCACCTTCCGCGCCAGTGCCAGGCGGTCTTTCTCGGTAGGCCCGTAAATCTCGGCGACAAGGGTTTGCAGCACTGGCGGGCCGGGTGGGACTTCGGCGACGGCCACGCGCGCATCGTATTTGGCGGCAATGGCGGCAACGCGCGGACGGACACGTTTGGCGACGTCGTGGCTCTGAGCTTTGCGTTCACCCTTCGGCAAAAGGTTGACCTGGATGTCGGCAACATTTGCGCCGCGCCGCATGAAGTAATGGCGCACGAGACCGTTGAAATTGAACGGCGAGGCAACGCCGGCATAAACCTCGTAATCGGTCACCTCCGGTTCGGTGCGGACGGCAGCGGCAATTTCACGCACCGCTTCCGTGGTGCGTTCGAGCGAGCTGCCTTCCGGCATGTTCAGGATGATTTGAAACTCGCTCTTGTTGTCGAACGGCAGCATTTTCACCTTCACCCAGCCGATGCCGACCAGCGCCATCGCAACGAGCAAAAGCCCGGTGACACCCGCAAGAAAGGCATAACGCCGGCGCGGGTGCGCGATGAGCGGCCCCATGAAACGGCGGTAAAGGCGGGTAAAAAAGTTTTCCTCGGGTTTCTCGTGCGCCGGCGGCCCGTTACCTTCGGTCACACACGCCGCGCCCTCGGTGAGGCAGGAATACTTCCGCCCCCAGCGCAGAATGCGGATGCTCGCCCACGGTGTGACGATGAACGCGATGGCCAGCGAGAATAGCATCGCCGCGCTGGAGCCAATGGGAATCGGCCGCATGTAAGGCCCCATCAAGCCGCCGACAAATGCCATCGGCAGCACGGCGGCGATTACCGCGAAAGTGGCGAGGATAGTCGGGTTGCCGACTTCGCCAACCGCATCGACCGCGATTGCCGACCAACTCCGACCCCGGTTGTGCGGCAGGTGAAAGTGACGGACAATGTTCTCAATCACCACGATGGCGTCGTCCACGAGGATGCCGATGGAAAAAATCAGCGCAAACAGCGTGATGCGGTTCAACGTGAATCCATACAGGTAAAACACCAGCAGCGTCAGCGCGAGCGTGGAGGGAATCGCTATCGCGACGATGAGAGATTCACGCCAGCCCAGCGTCAGCAGAATCAGCAGCGACACGCCGACCACGGCGATGAGCATGTGCCAGAGCAGTTC
>DLMG01000357.1:4166-22925 GCA_002479245.1 Verrucomicrobia subdivision 3 bacterium UBA7542
TCCTCCGCCGTCAGGCCGTAATTCCGCGTGACGGATACCTGCACATCGGCGGGAATGACGCGACCTTTGAGAGTGTCAATTTTCTTCAGTACCTCGTTGGCGACGGAAATGGCGTTCGCCCCCGGCCGCTTGGCAATGCTCAAGGTGACAGCGGGTTGCTCGTTGGCCGGTGCATGCTTCGCGGAGCCGGTTCCGAAAAAGACATATTGTGAAGGTTCTTCAGCACCATCCACGATGTCGGCAACATCGCGCAGGTAAACCGGCTTCCCGCTGAACACGCCGACGACCACGTTGCCCACGTCCCCGGCATTGGTCAGAAATGCACCAGTTTCAACCACCACTTCCTTGTTGTTGCTGGTCAATTCGCCAGCGGTGAATTGACGATTCGCCTGCTGCAACATCGGAATCAAACCGGCGGGACTGAGGTTGCGCGAAGCCAGCTTGGCCGGGTCGAGCAACACGCGCACCTGCCGAAGCGCGCCGCCGATGAGGGTGGTTTCGGCCACCTGTGGCACCTGTTTCACAGCGTCGTCCACCTGGGCAACCAGCCGGCGCAAGGTAAGATGGTCATAACGCGGGCTGTGGAACGTGAGCGCCAGAATCGGCACGTCGTCAATGGACCGCGCCTTGATGAGCGGCGGTGAAACGCCATGCGGGATTTTGTCGAAGTTCGACTGCAACTTCTGGTTCAACTTCACCAGGCTGCGCACCATGTCTTCGCCCACCTTGAACCGCACGATGACCAGCGATTGCCCTTCGCTGGAAGTCGAATAGATGTATTCCA
This sequence comes from Verrucomicrobia subdivision 3 bacterium UBA7542, assembly GCA_002479245.1. GTDB lineage: Bacteria > Verrucomicrobiota > Verrucomicrobiia > Limisphaerales > UBA11358 > UBA11358. The sequence continues at coordinate 4,951 of DLMG01000357.1, forward strand.
CGCCGGGAATTTCCCAGAGCAGCTTTTCCATTGGCCGCGTGGCGCGTTCCTCGACCTCCTTGGCACTGAAGCCCGGCATCGAGACCAGCACATCCACCATCGGCACCTTGATTTGCGGCTCCTCTTCGCGGGGTAGCAGCAACACCGCGAACACGCCGAGCAACACCGACGTGATGATGATGAGCGGCGAGAGCTTGGAATCAATGAACGCGTGGGCCACGCGCCCGGCGATGCCGGGATGTTCGGTAGATGATTTGGCAGAATCGGTTTTCATGGCTTGATGGTCAGGGCCTGTCCATCAACCAGATTGCCGGTACCATCCACAACCACCTGTTCGCCCGCATCCATGCCGGAGACCAATTCCACTTCGTCGCCGATGCGCTTGCCGGTCTTGACGATGCGCAATTGCGCGTGTCCGTTCACCACCACGAAAACCAATTCCATCTGTCCGCGTTGCACCACAGCAGAGGCGGGCGCACGGAGCGCGGAAGTTTCGCCCACCGGCATGGCCGCGCGCCCGAACTGGCCGGCCCGCAAGCCGGGCGTTGGCGGCAGGTCAAGTTTGACGAGAAAGGTACGGCTGTTGGAATCGGCCGACGGCGCGATTTCGCTGATGACGCCAACGAGTTCGTTCGTCACGCCGGACACGCGCACCCCCAGCTTGTCGCCGAGGGTGAGATGGCTGATGACCGCTTCCGGCACGTCGGCTTCGAGCCGCAAATCGCGGGCGTCCTCCATTTCCAGCAGCGGTTTTCCTGGCGAGGCGAGATCGCCCACGTCCACGTATTTGCGCGTGATGACGCCGGCGAACGGCGCGATGACTTTGGTGTAGCCGAGCAGCGTTTCCGCCTCCGTCGCCGCCGCATCGGCCACGCGAAACTTCGATTGGGCGTTGTCGAATTCGGATTGCGAAAGGATTTTTTGCTGAATCAAGTCCGTGGCGCGTTTTAAATCGTTCTGCGCCTGCTGGCGCAGGGCCAGCGCCTGGTCGAGTTGCGCCTGCACTTCGCGCGCGTCAAGCTGCGTCAGCAACTCACCCGTTTTTACGTTCTGGCCAGGCACCACCAGCATTTTTTCGATCTTGCCGCTGATCTTGGCTTCGATGACGGAGTGCAGTTTGGCGCGCACCGTGCCCACCACCTCCTCGGTGGCCACGCGTTGCTTGCTCTCCACGGTTTGCACCCGGACGACGGCGGGTGGAAGGTTTGTGGTCGCGGGCGGTTCCGGCGGGCGGCCGCAGCCGGAAAAGAGCAGGCAGGAAAACATGATTCCTGCGATCCAAGAGACAAAGCGTATTTTCATAAATCCATTTCCCGCGGGGCACCGCGCCGGCGCGCCGGCGCTGATGATCCCGATGAAGGCGTTGAGTGCCCTACTATGAGCAGCATGAGCCGCCCACGCCAAGTTTTTTCAGGATGATTTCGAGCGGACAGAATTTTGTGAACGACGATTGCAGCAAATTGAAGCCGACAAATGCCGTGAGCCACAGCCAATTCGGATTGTGATAGTGCGCGAGTGCCAGGCTCGTAAGAATGAGCGTGCCGGCAAACATGCGAATGATAAGTTCTCTTTTCATAATGGAAGTTTCGTTTGGTTGAGTTTAGTGAAAACTGCCTGCCATCAACGCGCCCACGACCATGCCGTAAAGAGTGCTGATGACCGGATTGCTTGTCAACGGGCAGGCACCGGTCGAACAACCGGCCAGTTTGTGCCAGCCGAAGCCAAGAACCGCCCCGACCGCGGCGCCGAGTATGAGGCGCAGGATCATGGCGAGCGCCTTTCGGGATGCGATGCTTTTTGATGGACAACGAATTCATTCATGGTATAATTATATGACCATACAGTTATATGTCAAAGGAAATATTTTCAGGGACGGTGGCCGCGAGGGATCTCGAGCAGATCGCGGCCCGGTTCAAGCTACTGGGCGAGCCGATGCGGCTGCGGATTTTGCAGGCGGTTTGCAAAGGGCCGCGCAGCGTGAACGGTATTGTAGCGGCCACCGGTTCCACGCAGGCCAACGTTTCCAAGCATCTCGCATTGCTGGCCGCCGGGGGCGTCCTGACCCGCAAAAAGGAAGGGCAGTGCGTTTATTACAGTATGAAGAACCAACTGGTGGTGAAACTCTGCGAATTGGTGCGCGCGCAACTTGTCAGGTAGTCTTCCCATTGCGGCGTGCCCGGGTGGACGGCGTGTTTCAAGTTTTGGCAACGAAGTCACTTCTCAACCGGCTTGGGTCGGAAGTCGGAAAAGGCAGCAGGAGATGTCATGGCTTGGGCTTCAGCCGGTCCTTTGTCTGCTGGATCAGCTCCACCAAGCTCAACACTTTGGAGGGAGGGGGAGCGGCGGCGACGGCCCTTCCGAACTCCAGTTCGCGTCGCCGCCGGTCGCCACGCGTAACGGACTCGCCCGCCCCCGCCCATAGGCGCGCCCGGGACGTCCGAAAAACGTTAACACCTCAAGAAAACTTGCAAAAAAGGCTTGCAAAAAGTCGAAAACTCCCCGAAATCACCCACAAATGGTGCGACAGACCCATAAACAAGCAAGGTATAAAGAGACAGAGAGCAAACGATGAAAACCATGCGAAAAGTGGGGATTGGTCTTGCGGTGTTGGGCTGGGTGCTCATGTGCTCGTCGGCGACCGCCCGCGCGATCGCCGAGACGCCGGCGGCCGAGAGACCTCTCAATATGACGCTGGACTCGATCCTCCTTGCCGATGCCTCCCCGGTCGCCGAGAAGGCTCCCGAAGGCAAGCTGGCCGCCGCCGCGGCGACAGACCTGCCCGCAAATGAACCCAAGCCCGTACATCCTATCCCTGCAAGAAGCCGCCAGGCGGCCATCCCCGACCTGGTCGACCTGGGCGCTTACTACACCGCCTCGCTGGACGACGACTGGCTCGTCAAGCCGGGCGCGAACCTCGCCTCGCTACCCAAGGGCGTGCAGGCGTTCAACCGGGCGGCCTTCGACATTCGCGGCCTCGTGCAACTGGCCGGCAAGGCCGCCGAGAAGGAAACGGGCATCGCGTTTCCGAAGGCGATCACCGGCATCAAGATCGGGGCCAAGGTCCGCACGCTGCATTTCCTCCAAGGCGCGTCGTGGAGTGCGGATGTGGACACGAAGATCGGCGAGTACGTGCTGCATTATGCGGACGGTGCCACCGCCACGGTGCCGATCGTCTACGGCCGCAGCGTCGTGGACTGGTGGATCAATACAGATGGCCAAGTGCCGACCGACGCGCAGATCGCCTGGACGGGCGAAAACGAAGCGTCGCACAAGATCGGGTACAAGATTCAGCTCTACACCTATACGGTGAACAATCCCCGCCCGGGTGCGGAGCTGGCCTCCATCGACTTTGTCTCCACGGTCTCCGACTCGGCGCCGTTCCTCGTGGCGCTGACCTATGAGCCCGTCAAGACCGACTACGAGTGGTTCGACGCCATCAAGATCTGGAATGCCATTACTCCGCGAAGCAAGAAGGCCTCGGCGGATCTGGTGGACCTGGGGGCCTACTTCAACACCTCGCTGGACGACAACTGGTTCAACCATGCCGGCCATAATTTCCAGGAAGTGCCCAAGGGCGTGCAGGTGCTCGACGGCACGCCGTTCGAACTCCGGGGCCTGATCCAGTTGGCGGGCACCCAGTCGCTGAAGATCTCGGGCGTGGTGCTGCCGGAGGCGGTCAAGAGCATCAAGGTCGGTCGCAAGGGCGCGAAGATCCACTTCCTTCATGCCTGCGGATTTAGTTCCCCGACCGGCAAGAAGATCGGCGAATACGTGATCCATTACGCCAACGGCGAGATCCGCAGCGCCCCGATCGTGTACGGGAAGAACGTGTTAGATTGGTGGGGGCGCCCCGATGACGTCAAACTGACCGAGGCGAAGGAAGTTTGGCGTGGGAACAGTCCCAGCCCCGCCTCGATGGGATTCTATGTGCACCTGATGCGGTACACGTGGGACAACCCGCTGCCCGATGAGGAGATCACCACTATCGACTTCGTGTCCGACGTCGTGGAGGCCGCTCCGCAGTTGATGGCCATTACCATAGAGCCTGCACAGAAGTCCCAGGAGAAACGGCAGCACTGAGTCACAAGTGGGGCCGCCACAGCAGCGCTGCGCAACACTTCACGGAGCCGGGGTCAGGAGGAAGGTTGCTTCCTATGCTTAAAAAATTGGCCGCCACGTTGGCCGGCGGGGCCTGGATGGCAGGCCAGGCGGCCAGAGGCACGGTGTGTAGCAGAGGCTGGCTTCAGGATTGGCAGATACCTGCCCGCGCTGTACCGTGGAATCCGTTTCGCTGCCGTGAACCTGCAAGTAGCGTCTTCCTGAGTTGATCCTTACCTAAGGCTTAGTAAATCCACGGGATGAAACGGCGAACTCGTTGTTCGTAGCTTGCATATTCCGGGAACTGTTGTCTCAGCCAGCGTTCCTCCCGACGGGCTTTTGCGTCGAAGAATGGCGCGAGGGCCAGGGTTGCCAGCAGGGCTGGCCAGCTTTGCCAGACCAGCGCCCAACCAGCCGAGGCGCAAAAGACGGCGGTGTAAAGCGGGTGGCGCATCAAACCGTAAATGCCGCCTTGAACCAATTGCGTGTGCGTGGACGGTTTGGGAAAAGGGGTGAGGTTGCGGCCCAACGCAACGGTCCCCGCGAGGCCGCAGCCAAGGGCAATCACGAAAAACCCCGCGCCGCTGGCCATGACCAGAAGGTTCTTTCCGTCGCCGTGGAAGACCACGCCGAAGATAACAATCGCGAACAGAAGCACGCTCTGGCCTGCGACCCACAGGCCGCCGCGTTGGATGAATTTGCTGTTCATAACGGTCACGGTGCCGGTCGCACCCACGGCGCGCTGACTTTACTCGGTTCTTGCCATTCAACCAGAATTTTTGGCGGGACTGCCTGGTCCCGCCAGGGAATCCAAGCGCGTTTTCAATGTGTCTTTCGAAGGCAATCCGATCAGCTTGTCCGCCACTTTGCCATTCTTGAAGAAGATGAGCGTGGGGATGGCTTGAATGCCAAAACGCTGGGACAGGTTGGGCGCTTCGTCCACATTGATTTTGACGAATTTGATTTTGTTGGTCAGCGTCCCAGCCAGTTCATCCAACATGGGCGACAGCCTTTTGCATGGCCCGCACCACGTCGCGTAAAAGTCCACCACCACCGGCAAAGGCGATTGAACCACTTCCGCGTCAAACTCGCCTTGCTTGATGAGTTTAATGTTCGCCGTGGATTTATTCATGGCAGCGGGAGTGCTGCCACCGGAGACATAATAAGGCGTTTTCGTCGCGTTGGTGTATGCGGCCGGATCAATTTTCTTGAGCGCCTCGGCGGCCGCGACTTGTGCATCGTCATCTGCCGCGTGCAGCAACGGGATGATTTTGGGAACGACCGGCCGCGCCAGGCTCCCAAAATTTCCCAGAGCCGTCGCCGCCTCATCGTCGAGCGTGTCGTCGTCGAGATATTTTGTCAGAAACGGGATGACGACTTCCGGTTCACTATGGATTGCGCCCAGCGACTTTAGTGCCGCTTTGTGAACTGCCGAATCGTCGCTTTGCACCGCCTGCATCAAAGCTGGAATCGCCCCCTTGGCCGCAGGCCCAAAGCCTCCCCAATCATACGCCGCCCCTGAGCGCCGCTCTGGCGCTGCGCGATAATAAATCAAAATTCCTGGCAGGCTATTCAGAGTGTCAATCAATGCCATCCGAATCTTCGAATCATTGGTGTCGTGAAACATCTCATCTGTGAGCCGGGGAATGATCTCCGCGTTCAGAATGGCATTCGCTTGATTGCTCGCAGTGACATCGATGGCGTTGACTTGTGCAGTCCAGTAGTCCAACGTCTGGCCACGATACAATGTTGGTTGAACATTTCCCAAGGTCGGGATCAACACCCAGATTCCGCCGACGACTGCCACAATGCCAATGGCCACGCCCAGCAAGATTCGTTTTATTTTCACAATGGCTTGAGTTGGATTATTCGCACGAGGCAAGGTATCATACCAGCTTTTTCGCAATCTGCTCGTACAAAATTTCCTTCGCGGTGAGGGCGACGATGACTTTGCGGCTGCGCTTGAAGAATGATTCGATCTCGCGCAGGGCATCGTCGGAATAATCGATATTTCCCATTTGGTTTCTTGCCCAAGATCCAAGTGGACATTGTTTCGTGATTTTCTCCCCGCGCCAATGAAGCGACCAAGGCCGGCCAGCTTTGCCAGACCAGCGCCCAACCAGCCGAGGCGCAAAAGACAGCGGTGTAAAGCGGGTGGCGCATTAGACCGTAGATGCCGCCTTGAACCAATTGCGTGTGCGTGGACGGTTTGGGAAAAGGGGTAAGGTTGCGGCCCAACGCAACGGTCCCTGCGATGCCACAGCCAAGGGCAACCACAAAAAAACCCGCGCCGCAGGCCATGATCAGAAGGTTCTTTCCGTCGCCATGGAAGACCACGCCGAGGATAACAACCGCGAACAGAAGCCCACTCTGGCATGCGACCCACAGCCCGCCGCGTTGGATGAATTTGCTGCTCATAATGGTCGCGGTGCTGGCCGCACCAACGGCACGCTGACTTTACCCGGTTCTTGCCATTCAACCAGAATTTTTGGCAGGACTGCCTGGTCCCGCTAGGGAATCCAGGTGCGTTTTCAATGTGTCTTTCGAAGGCAATCCGATCAGCTTGTCCGCCACTTTGCCATTCTTGAAGAAGATGAGCGTGGGGATGGCTTGAATGTCAAAGCGTTGAGACAGGGCGGGCGCTTCGTCCACATTGATTTTGACGAACTTCACCTGGTTGGCAAGCGGCCCGGCCAGTTCATCCAGCATCGGCGCCAAAAGTTTGCACGGGCCGCACCAAGTCGCGTAAAAGTCCACCACCACTGGCAAAGACGATTGAACAACTTCCGCGTCAAACTCGCCTTCCTTGATGAGTTTAATGTTCGCCGTGGATTTATTCATGGAAGCGGGACTGCTTCCACCGGAGACATAATAAAACAAGCCGCCCAACAATGCCCCGTAAATTGCCCCACGCCAAGGATTGGCGGTCAAAGGGCACGCGCCGGAGGAGCACTTGCCGAAATAGCCAAGCAACGCTCCCAATCCGCCGCCAATCAGCACGCTAATCATCAATTTCGTCATGATCATTCTCCTTTTCACCAAGCTTTCTCCTCAAAAACTTCTGCACCGGACAAAAGCCCGTGAAGCCCGATACAACTAAATATCCGCCAACAAGGATCGCAAGCAACAGCCACCATTGACTGACGCATTGCGCCGCCCAAACACTGATGAGTATCAGTGCGCCTGCCAAAATCCAAATTAAGTTTTCCATTTTACATCTTAATTGAGCCTCGTGTATGGAAAAAGTTACAAGCTAGCCCTTTGGTCGGCTACGGAATGTGCCGGCACCGTATCACAAGATACAACCCGGGTAGAAAAGACCGGTTCCTGATGTGGCTCCAGTTCCTCACCCTGACGCACCAGGCGGAAGCTGTTAAACACCACCAAAAGTGACCCGATGACGTGAAGAATTGCAGCGGCAATCGGGTTGATGTATTTCAGCGCACTCAGCACAAGACCGCCAATCACGAAACAAACGCCAACCAAAAAATTCTGATTGATGACCCGGCGCGTTTCGCGTGAGAGATGAATCAAGAAAGACAGGCGGTGCAGGTCATTGTTCATGAGCGCGATGGTCGCGCTGTGAATGGCCACTTCACTGCCTGCTGCTCCCATCGCGATGCCGATGTCCCCGGCCGCCAGAGCGGGCGCGTCGTTGACACCGTCGCCCACCACGGCCACACGGTATCCCTTGGCGCGTATCTGACGAACGAAGTCCACTTTGTTCTGCGGCAGGCAATCACCCACAACTTCTTCGCAGCCAATCTCGTGAGCCACGCGAATCGCAACTGGCGCGCGGTCGCCGCTCACCATGGCGATGCGACGCACACCGTTCAGCTTGAGTTCGGCAAGCGATTCCTTCGCTTCAACCCGGGTCTGGTCCTGCAAACCCACCCAGCCGATGCACTGTTTGTCGCGCGCTACAAAGATCAGGCTCCAACCTTCGGCTTCGTTGAGGTCCACCAACTTTAGAAAACCGTCATCCACGCCGTTGTCCTGAAGCCATCGCGCGCGGCCAATGACAACGCTGGAACCATTCAGCCGGGCTTGGACGCCGCGTCCAGCAGTCTCGGCGAAGCCGGCGGTTTCCACGAGTGGAACACCAACCTCATTAGCGAGCTGAACCAGTGCTTTGGCAGCGGGATGATTGCTGTATTTCTCCACCGAGGCTACAATGCGCAGCAACTCTGCCGGAGTCACCTCGCCGAGCGGCGCGAGTCGGCTGACGGCGAGTTTGCCGGTCGTAAGCGTGCCAGTTTTGTCAAAGACGAACGCGTTTATCTTGGCCGCGAGTTCGAGGTCCGCGACATTCTTGATGAGAATGCCCAGACGCGCGGCGGAGGACAGCGCCGCGACAATTGCGGTGGGCGATGCGAGGACGAATGCGCACGGGCACGAGACGATGAACACGGAGACAACGCGGCTGAGATCATGCGTGAAAGCCCAAACCAGTCCGCCAATGATGAGCACCAGCGGTGTGTAAAAGCCCATATATTGGTCAATGATTCGCACGATGGGCAATTTGGTCTTTTCCGCCGCCAGAATCAGGTCGCGCACGCGGCCCAAGGTGGTGTCGTGGCCGGCACGGGTGACGCGAATGTCGAGCACACCGGTCAGATTGATGGTTCCGGCGAACACTTCATCATCCGGCTTTTTGTCCACTGGCAGCGACTCCCCGGTGATGTTGGCTTGGTTGAACGATCCCTGGCCGCTCACGATGACACCGTCAGCGGCCACATTATCACCCGGACGCACGCGAATAATGTCGCCCACGGCCAGTTCATGCACGGCGACCTCCTGTTCCTCGCTGCCAGTGACGCGCCTAGCCTTGGTGGGCGTGAGCTTGATAAGCGAATGGATGGAAGCCAGAGCGCCTTCCGCCGTGCGCGTTTCGATGATTTGCCCCAGCAACATGAAGAACGAAACAATACCGGCTTCCTGGTAATGTTCCGACGAGAACAGTACAATCACGGCCAGCGCGACCAGAACGTTGGTGTTAAGTGAACCACCGCGCAGGTCTTTCAGCGCAACCCGGACAATGGGAAACCCGAGAATGAACGCACCGATCATCGCGCTGTATCCCCCCATATTGCTGTCCACGCCAGAAAGCCGCTCGACAATAAACGAGTTGAAAATGAAGACGAGGCCGATGAAGGTCTGGACAAGTTGGACACGAGCGTGTGAATGATGCTCGTCACAACCACACACGCCATCGTGGGTTTGTTCGTGTAGTTGTTCGGTGTGGGAAGCAACTCTCATGGCGATCAAGGTTCTGTCGGCAACTTGGCGGCAGAAGGATTGGTTCTCGGTTCGCCAGTCGCCGGGCGGTCGGCGCGAGCGCGAGCCAACAAATCGTCCAACTCGCGCCGGGACAACTCGCCGACAAATTGGTAGCAAACCGTCCCGCCACTGAACAACAAGACAGCGGGCACCGACACGATGCCAAAGCGGGCAGTGAGTTCGGGAGATTCGCCCGGACTGGCTATCGCAATCGTTGTGAAACCACGGCAGCGCGGTGCCGAGTCCGCCAGCAGCGCCAGGAGTCTCTGGCTGGCAGAACAACCGGCGACGCAAAACGCCAGCAGTACCGGCACTTCAGATTGAACAACGCGCTTGGCAAACGAATGGTCCGTGATTTCGATCATGGTGTTGGAGTTCTGACTTGTGAGGACGATTGATGGCTCGCTGACGCCCCCTCGTGCGCCGGGCATCCATAGACCCGCTCATAAGCCCGGCAGAACGGGCACAGCCTGGCTTCGACATGCTTCACCAGCCAGAACGCGAGTCCGCGTTGCCGCTTTCGGGCGCGCCGGCAGACCAGGCAGTTCGCGCAGACCCTTGCCAGTGCCTTGTCGAATGAGGATGCTTTCCGGGTGCTCATGTTGATTGGTTCTCTGCACCTTTCGCGAAACGTCCGTCGGCGATCCGCGAACCGCGAGCGCGGGCATACCACCCAATGCGTTCGACCGGGAACACGTCGAAATCAGGCACGTAGGGCTTGATGTCGAGCAACGGCGTCTCGTCCAGAACGTCCAGATCGGCCACGCGAAGCCGCGCCCCTTCGACGGCCAGGAGCCGCACGCAGGAAAGGCCAATGGGATTGGGCCGGCTCGGGGCGCGCGTGGCAAAGACCCCGCGCGTCTGTGTATCGAGGTAAGGGACAACTTCGAGTCGCGCCGCTCGCACCCGGTGGAACCAGTAGAGCAGCAAGATGCGGTCAAATCCGTCGAGGTCGCGCAGGCCCGGCGTGAACTCAGGGAACAATTCCACCGTGCCTTCGATGCCCGCCGCCCAGCGCGGTTGGATCGGCGTGCCTTTCGCCTCACGGTGTGGCGAGTGAATCAGACCAATGGGTGTAAGCTCGAGTTTCATGCGTGAAGGGGATCGTGTTCCTGTGGTTTTAATGCATATTCCACGGCGGCGAGCGCGTGCAGTCGCGTTGTGTCAAAGAGTGGCACGCGGCTATCTCCGGCATCGAGGAGCAGTCCCAGTTCCGTGCATCCTAGGATGATTCCTTCCGCGCCCAGGTCAACCAGCCGGCTCATGATGCCGGCAACCTGCGCTTTCGACTCGGGCCGGATCGTGCCGACGCAGAGTTGCTTGTAAATGATGCGATGCACCGTCTCCCGGTCCTTGGTGTCCGGGATTATGACTTCCAAGCCAAATTGATCGGCCAAACGGCCCCGATAGAAATCTTCCTCCATCGTGAATCGCGTGCCCAATAAACCTACCCGCCGAATGCCAGCCTGCCCGACCTTTGCAGCCGTGGCGTCGGCGATGTGCAACAGGGGAATGCCGATGCGGGCTTGAACCGGGTCGGCCAGCTTGTGCATTGTGTTGGTGCAGATGAGCACAAAGTCGGCGCCGGCCTTCTCAACATTTTGGGCGGCGCCCACCAGAAGTTGAGCGGCGTCCGGCCACCGCCCCTGGCGCTGCAACTCCTCCACTTCCGCAAAGTCAACGGAGTAGAGAACGCACTTGGCAGAATGCAGCCCGCCCAGCTTCTCTTTCACGGATTCGTTAATCAGGCGATAGTATTCGACCGTGGATTCCCAACTCATGCCGCCAATCAGTCCAATAACTTTCATAAGCATCTGTCAAGGGTTTGATGTGCTCACCGCCTACGGTTAGGGCGGGATTGGTGTTTGCGTTCTTCCAGCAACTCCGCCGGCAGTTCCAGCGGGCAATGCAGGCACTGTTTGGTTTCGGGGAGACCGATGGGCGTTAGTTCGAGTTTCATTGCATGGTTACCGCTCAGGTTTTCGGCGCCAGCGCCTCCAGCGCCTCGATCACGACGGGAATGTGCGTGTAAGCCGGGCCACCCTGCATCATCACCGCCACGCTGGCCGCTTCGAGGATTTCCGCCGGGGAATTGCCGGCCCCGAGACATTTCTGAACATGCAGGTTGATGCATGGTTCGCAGCGTTGGGCGACGGCGATACCGAGCGCCACCAGTTCCTTCTCCTTGGTCTTGAGGGCACCGTCCTTCATAATGGATTGAAACAGGCCGCCAAAGCCTTTCACCATTTCTGGCGCGGACGTTTTCATTTTCTCGAAGTCGCCTTTGAATTTTTCCAAAAACGCGAGTGTTCGGTCTGACATAAGTTTAATCCTTTCTTGGTTGATTGTTTGACGTGTGTACGGGAAATCGTTCATTGATGGTCGTGATCGCAATGGTGGTGATGCTCGTGCCCGCCTTCCGCATCGTGGTGATGCGCGCACCCGGCGGGTTCGTTCACCAACCGACCCGCGAGATACGCAGTGGCAAGCGCCTCGACCGTGGCACCCGGTTCACCCGCCCGGACCTCGATGCCTTCCTGGGCAAAGATGGCCAGCGCCCGCCCGCCAATGCCGCCCACAATGATGACGTTCGCGCCTTGTTCGCGCAGCCAGCGCGGAAAAAGTCCCGGCGCGTGCGGCGGTGGTGTCACCGGCCGGATGCTGACAATTTTCCGTTGCTCGGGGTCCGCTTGCACGAGCGTGAATTCTCGGCAGCCGCCAAAATGTCCGTGAAGCCGGCCTTCGGATGTGGGAATTGCGATGGTGATCATGTGTGTTTTTTCTCTTTCGTTTGTGCGGATGGCGCGGTCGCCACCAGAATTTCCTGGTTGCATCCTTTGAATCGTCTGGTTTTCCAGCCGGGCCGGCGCAACAAGCGTCGGAACCCGGTCAAACCATGCTTCAGGCGGGGATGCGTTCCGCCTTCAAACCGGTGAATCCGGTCGAAAATCTGAAAGCCGCGCGGCGAGAGATCGCTGAGGACGAGTTTCCCGCCCGGCTTCAACACCCGCAGCATTTCCTTGAACACCCGCATCGGGCGCTCCAAGTGGTGAAAGGTGTTCACGCTGGCCACGGTGTCGAAGCTGGCGTCAGGCCAGGGCAACCGCTCCGCATCATGAATGACGTATCGAATGGGACAACGCGGTCCGGCCTGGCGAACGTGGCGTTTCGCCAGCCGTTGCTGGTCTGCGTCAATATCGAGTGTCGTGATATGATCTGCATATTTCCCCAGTCGGGCGAGGAAACCGCCCTTGCCGGTGCCGATTTCGAGCACGTGGCCGGGCAATGGCAGAACTTTCGCGAGGATGAACTTGAGGCTCGCCGCCGAATCGTAGCCGAAGCGGCGAAACAACGCCTGGCGTTCCGACATGGTTTGGCGGTTCCGGATCGCTTCGGTTTGTGACCGGCTCATGGTTTGTCTTTCTGGTTGTTGTGTGCTGAAGCTGTCTTTGCATCGCTGCCCGGCGATTCGGGTGGCGGAGAGCAATCAGCATTGCCGAACGCGGGCATGCCCAGTTGCGCACGTTTCCAGCCGGGCAACCCGGTGATTTGGAACCAGTGACGTTTGCCGCTGCGTCCCTCACGCGTTCTCGCTGGCAATGGTTTTGAGGGTGATACGTTCATGCCGATGTGTCGGTTTGTGTTTCTTTCCCACTGGACTTGCCATGCCGCGCAACGCGCTGGCGACGGCAACATCCGCCGTGCGAATGTTGTCCCCAACAACCTGGCATGCGAAATTCATCCCGCCGAAGCTGGCCACAGTCGAAGGCGCGCAAGACCGACTCCACCTCGCCGCAGAGATGCGGTTTGACCCGCACGCCGCGCCGTTCCAAAGCCCGCAGCAGCGGTTCGGAGAGCGCGGCGCAGAGCAGCACGTCCACGCGCAATTCCGCCACGCTCCGCGCCAGGCCTTCCGGCGGCAGCGGACTGAGGACAAATTCCTTTCGTTCCACTTCCTTCCCGCGCCGGCGGGTTACCAAAAGCAGACACACCGCTGCATCAAGCACCGGCGAGATGCGTTCTTGCGATACGGGAATGGCAATCGTCACGCTGGACAGTAGTGCAATGAACGTGCCAGCCCCAAATTGGCTGTCAGACAAATCGAAATCTCCTTTGAAATCGGGGGTGACCGCAATTGTTAATCCGGACAGGGGGTGTGTGCTGCGTTGCAAAATGCAACGGGCGACGAGAGCGGTCTAGCGCAATCTGCGTCACAGCTGGGGCTGTCATGGCTTATGCTTCAGCCGATCCTTTGCCTGCTGGATCATCTCAACCAGGCTCAACATTTTGGAGGGAGGGGGGGAGGCGGCAGCACGCTCGACCTGGGCCATGTCCTCCTCCGGCAGATGCGCCTGCAGGAAGGAGCGCACGTCGAATTGTTCCCACCAGCAGTCCAGAATCAGGCGGCAGGGCTTTCCACCCGTTTCCTGCCGGCAATAGCCGAAAGTCACCTCGTGGCCGAGGCGGCGGCAACGCGGAAGAATATCTTGGTCGTGCTCGTTCAGCATGGTTCTAAGTTACCATCTTTCGGGCTTTCCGCCTTCATCAAATTTTGGCGCGACAAGTCAGTCCTTTAATTTCAGCGTCTTGATTTTCCGAAACAGTGTGCTCGCGTCAATGCCCAGTTCGCGCGCGGCGGCGGCGCGATTTCCCTTGTGCCGGCGCAAGGCGTCGCGGATGAGCAACTTTTCCATCGCCGCCAGCGTCAGGCCGGACGACAGCCCGGAGCGGGCTTCGTCTTCCGCGCCGCGTAGATGCGGCGGCAGGTGCGACAACTCAATCAGTCCGCTGCGACAGAGCACAAAGGCATGTTCGATGATGTTCTCCAGTTCGCGAATGTTGCCGGGAAAATCATACTTCATCAGCCGTGCAAGCACGGCATCGGACACGCCGGCAATATCCCGCCCCTTAAGCCGGTTGAAGCGCGCCACAAAATGATCCACCAACAAGGGAATGTCCTCGCGGCGCTCGCGCAACGGCGGCAATTCCAGCCGGACCACATGCACGCGATAAAACAGGTCTTCACGAAATTTTCCCTCCTTCACCAGCCCCCGGAGCGGCTTGTTCGATGCGGCAATCACCCGCACGTCGCAGCGCAGGGTTTCCACACCACCGAGCGGTTCATAAACGCGCTCCTGCAACACGCGCAACAACCGTGATTGCATGGCCGGCGAGATGTCGCCGATTTCGTCCAGAAAGATGGTCCCGCCCTCGGCCAGCGCGAAGCGGCCGGGTTTGTCCTTGCGCGCGTCGGTGAACGCGCCGGCTTTGTAGCCGAACAATTCGCTCTCCAGCAACGTGTCCGGCAGCGCGCCGCAGTTGAGGGCGATGAACTTCTTCGCGTGCCGCCGCGAAAGCTGGTGGATGGCCCGCGCAAACAGTTCCTTGCCCGTGCCGCTGGGGCCTTCCACAAGCACGGTGCTGTCGCTCTCGGCCACGGGCGGCAGGAGATCAAACAATTGCCGCATCGCCGCGCTGCGTCCGATGATGTCCGAAAACGAATCCTGTTGCTCGGCTTCGCGGCGCAGTTCGTTCACCAGGCGCAGGTCGCGGAAGCTCTCCACGCCGCCGATGGTTTTGCCGCGCGCATCCTTGAGCGCGGCGGTGGAAACGCTGATCGGGATGCGTTCACCCCGCGCGTTCACGATGTAAACGACCTTGTTGGCCACGGGCCGGCGGGTGGCCAGGGTTTGCTTCAACGCGCAGGCGGTTTCACAGATGGAGGCGCGGAACACATCACAACAACGCCGGCCCAGCGCCTCCTGCCGGCGGATGCCGGTGATCTGCTCGGCGGCTCGATTGAAAAAAGTGATGCGCCAGTCGGCGTCCACGGTGAACACACCATCGGGCACCGAATCGAGCAACTGGTTGTGAAGCGTTTCCTGCATTTGGGCGCGGAGTGCGAATCCGCCATTCCATCATCTGCTTTTGGCACCGCGTTCGCAATGGCATTTTGCCACGGTCGGTGGGGAGGAATCGTGGTGTCTTGCCCGTTCCCCTCTGCCGCAAGTTGTGCGAAATGGCCGGTTTTCGACGTGCAACAACGGATTCGGCCGGCTGGCATTGCCGCTGCTTTGCTCAACCCCATGACGAACTCATCTGCGCCCGACGGCATTCAAAGACGCTTCCAAAACACGCAAGCGGAGGCGCATCCGTTTTGTTTTGTGTGCAGCGGCTCCAACCCGATGGGACTGGCGCTGCGCTACGCGCCACAGCCGGACGGCAGCGTGAGTGCGAATTATCTAGGCCACTGCGCGCTGGAAGGGTATCCGGGGTTGTTGCACGGCGGCGTGATCGCTGCGTTGCTCGACGGCGCGATGACCAATTGCCTCTTCGCACTCGGCCAGCGGGCTCTGACGGTGGAACTAAAGGTGTGTTACCACGCGGGAGTTGCAGCCGCCGAAGAGACGTTGCTGCGGGCCTGGTTGGAGGACGACTCTCACGGGCTGTTTCAATTGCGCGCCGAACTCAGGCAAGGCGGCACGGTCAAAGCGAGCGCCACCGGCAAATTCATGGAACTCGCATGAGCCAAAAAATCAGCATCACCGTTCTGGTGGAAAACTCGGTCCACGAGCGCGGTCTCAAAGCCGAACACGGACTGGCCTGGCACATCCAATTCGGATCGCATCAGGTCCTGTTCGACACCGGGCAGACGGATTTGCTGGTTGAGAACGCCCGCCAGCTCGGCATTTCCCTGGACCGGCTCAATGCCATCGTCCTGAGCCACGGCCACTACGACCACACCGGCGGCCTGGCGGCGATGGTCGTAGCATCACCATGTCCGCCGGTTTTCCTGCACCCGGCGGCGCGGGAACCGAAATTCAGCCTTCAGCCCGATGGCACGCCGCGTTTTATCGGTCTGCCCGAAGCCAGCCACGCTTTCCTCGTGCACCATCAAGCGCAGATCATTGAAACGCGCACCTGTACGGAGTTGGTCAAAGGCTTGTTCGTCACTGGAGAAATTCCCCGCCGCACGTCTTACGAGGATCCGGGCGGACGCTTCTTTCTGGATGAACGCGCCACGCAGCCCGATCCGGTGCGGGACGATCAGGCGGTTTTTTTCGACACGCGCGAAGGGCTGGTGGTGGTGTTGGGTTGTGCCCATGCCGGCGTGATCAACACTCTCGATTACATCCAGGGGCTCAATCCCGGCCGGCCGTTTCGCGCCGTGCTGGGCGGACTGCACCTGCTCAACGCTTCGTCGGAACGATTGGCCGCGACGGTCGAGGCGCTGCGGCAACGGGAGATTCCGCTGCTCGTGCCATCGCACTGCACCGGCGTGGTTGCCGTCGCGCGGTTATGGGAAAGTTTTCCTGGACGCTGCGCCGCGCCCGGGGTGGGTTGCCGGTTTGCGTTTGAGTGTTAACGCGTCGATCAAACTGCGGTTTGATCAGACTTTGCAACGGTGCGAACACAAAAGCAGATGGATTCAAAGTCTCCGGGCGAGAATTTGTACGACGGCGGCCTGGCAATGTTCACGCGTGCGCTGGACTTGGATGCGCTACTGAAAACGTGGCTCCGTTGACGGGAGTCGTCTCGTCCAACAGGCAGCGCACAACGTCCGCGGCAGAGTAGGTGTCGCAACCCGGCTTGAGAAACCGTGCAACTTGCGCGACGTCGTCGCCGGCGGTCATCAACGCCAATTCCTGTTCCATTCCGGAGCGCACCTGGTTGAGGCCGACGTTGGCGAGCAGTCCATTGCAAAGACATTTACGGCCTTGCGCATCAGCGACAGTCCCGCCTTTTTTAATATAATCATCCACCGGCTCGGCCGGGCAACGGTAGCCTGGTGTTCCGTCCGGTTTGCGATAAAGATGCCGGAGATAACCCAGGTCGCAGATGCGCGTCCGGGCCGCATACGGTTCGGCTTCGGAAAGCGTGCCGGGCATCCGAACCACCTTGAACGGAAAACCGGTGGGCGAGGCAATGGGGTCGGTAAAAATGCGCGCGGTGCCGTCACGGCTCATTTGCAAAGCCTGCCGCTTGAGTTCGGGGCTCAGCCCTGATTCATTGCAGAACGCAAATGCGGTTCCCACCTGAATGCCGGATGCGCCATGTCGCAAGGCCTCGGCCAGCCGGCCCGGGCGGCCATACGAACCGGCCAGCCAGAAGGGCCGGCCCAGCTCGCGGATTTTTTCGAGGTCAACGACATCGCGCGGGCCATATATCGGTTCGCCGATGGCGTTGAGTTGCAGCGGGCCGCGTGGCGGGGCGTTGTGTCCGCCGGCGGTGTCGCCTTCGATGACAAAGCCGTCCACGTGTCCGCTGGCCTTTTTGGCCAAAGCCATGGCGAGGGTCACCGAGGCGACAATGCCGAGGAACTGCGGACGTTTCACCGCCGGGAGCGGGCCTTTGCAGAAGGCGCGCGGGTCAAACGTGGAAAGGAATTCCTCGCCGGGCAACGCGCCGATGACGTCAATTTTAATTTGAGCCGGTTCGCCTTCCGCCAGACGATCCAGCGCACCGGGAATGGCGCGCGGTATGCCGGCGCCCATGAGCACGTAATCCACGTTGGCGAGCATCGCGCCATAAAGCGAGGGCAGGGTGGGCAACTGGATTTTTTCGAGAAAATTAATTCCGACCAATCCGCCGTGGCC
>DLMG01000357.1:23064-24225 GCA_002479245.1 Verrucomicrobia subdivision 3 bacterium UBA7542
AGCGCCGGGCCGGGGCGGAGCGTCGGCATGGGAGCGATTTTGAATGGCGTGGCCGGAGATTTTCCGCCGGGAACGAAGTTTTGCGCCAGCACGCGCGCGGCGACTTCGGAAATCGGAAACTGTTGCATGGCACGGCGCAGATGGCCTTCGGGATCGCCCATCTGAAGGGCGCGCGAGAAAACGATGGCCAGTCCCGTCCCGGAAACGACGCCGAGCTGGCCCAATTTTGAAACGGTGCGCGCCAAAGTCCAGCCGGACACGGCCACGCCCATTCCGCCCTGAATAATCTTCGGCTGTGACATAATATAAACCGCACGACCAGCGCTTCGCTCCACAAGGAGAAAAGCTCACGACAGAAAAGTCAAGAATCACCGGAAAGGTGTCCCTTGGAACACCCTGGCGGGAATCCGTCGGAAACCGACGCTGGAAACATTCTAAGCTGGTTGCCGGTGAAGAGGAAGCACTGTTTTGAAAAATTAGCGTCTGCTTTGAGTGGGTGCGCAATGCGCGACAATTCTGTTTTTCCTGCTTTTCCTGAGGGCTGCTGATTTCAAGGCGGGAGCTTAACCCGACTTCCGAAGTTGAATTTCTGAGTTAGTGGAGTGCGGCCGTCCCGGCCGCAGCCAGGTGCGGCGGGCGGGCGGTTGGGAAATGTTCTGTGGCTTGAATGAAGACAGTTGCTGCGCCCTGGGACGGGCGCACTGCGACACGGCCTCGCGCAACCCGCCACTCTGATAAAATAATCGCCGCTTGCGACAGCGGGGGAAATGCCTAGATTAACCGTGTGGCTGCCGATGCCAAACTTTTGACGTTCAACCCGGCGCGCGCGATTTCCACCTCGACGGCGCCCGGTTCCGTCGCCACTCCGCCGCCGCCGCTCGTTTTGCCGGCGGACTTGTCGGCGTCGCGCAGCGCCATCTCGCTGCTGGGCGTGGATTACATTCACTTGAAGACAGCGGACGGTGGCGACCTGTATCTTACGCGCTACGGGCTGCCGTTCTGGAAGAACCTGCTGCCGGAGAACTGGTATGCGCGCGAGTGGTTTGAGGCCAAGCGCCAGCGGCTGGAGGGCACGAGCACGGTCTATAAAGTGCCAACGCGCCCGGTGAACGGCAAGGTGTTGAATCTGGTCGTCAAATGGTCGCGCGTGGGCGAAATGGT
>DLMG01000241.1:0-6841 GCA_002479245.1 Verrucomicrobia subdivision 3 bacterium UBA7542
CCCATGGAGACCGTCGGGAACTGCCAGAACTCCGGCATCAGATACGGATGCGGATACGACGACAACCCGCCGCCGTCGGCGAGTTCCTGCCGGAAATTCTGCAGATGTTTTTCATCCAAACGGCCTTCGAGAAACGCACGCGCATAAATGCCCGGCGCGGCGTGACCCTGAAAATAAACCATGTCGCCGGGAAAATTCTCCGTGCGTCCGCGGAAAAAGTGATTGAACCCAACCTCGTAAAGCGTTGCCGCCGAGGCGTAGGTCGAGATGTGGCCGCCGACGTTGGTGGTGGAGTTGGCCTTGACCACCATCGCCATGGCGTTCCAACGGATGTAGCTCTTGATCCGGCGCTCCATCTGCCAGTCACCGGGGAACGGCGGCTGTTGCTCCGGCGGAATCGTGTTGACGTAGGGCGTGTTGAAGCCGCGCGGCAACCCGTCCTGCGAGGCGCGCAAGCGGTCAGCAAGTTTATTCAGCAATTGCGCCGTGCGTTCCGGCCCCTGGTTTTCCAGTGCCAGATCAAAGACGGACTGTAGCGACTCCGCCCACTTGTCGCTTGAACCGTGAATTTCTTTTTTCTCCATGTTTACTGTGTCATCCGCTATTTTTCCAATCTCACAAAAAAGCTCGGTAGGATTAAAACGGAACCCTACACTCAACGCCAGCGAAATCAGCGCAACTGCAAAATGAAATTACTCGATCTGACGCTCCTCTCGCCCGCCGAAAACCTGGCGTGCGATGAGGCGTTGCTGGACGCCGCGGAAGCCGGTACCGGCGACGAGGTGCTGCGCTTCTGGGAATCGCGCGAATCTTTTATCGTTGTCGGCTATGCAAACAAGGTGGCGACGGAAGTGAATGTCGCGGCGTGCGAGACGCGCGGCATCCCGATTCTGCGACGCTGTTCCGGCGGTGGCACGGTGGCGCAAGGACCCGGCTGCCTCAACTACACGCTGGTTCTGCGAATTACCGCAGACGGCCCGCTCCACAACATCGGCATCGCCAACCAGTTCATCATGGAACGCAACCGCGCGGCGATTGAGTCGTTGTTCAGAACCTTCAACCTTCAACCTTCAACCTTCAACCTTTCCATCAGCGGCCACACCGATCTCGCGATTGATAGTTTGAAATTCTCCGGCAACTCCCAGCGCCGCCGCAAACGCTTCCTGCTTTTTCACGGGACATTCCTGCTGAACTTCGACCTGTCGCTCATCAGCGAACTTTTGTCGATGCCATCGAAGCAGCCCGATTACCGTGAGCACCGCGCACACACCGAATTTCTGACCAACTTGAACTTGCCAGCGGAAAAAGTGAAGGCGGCGTTGCGACAGGCCTGGAAAGCGGAAGAACCATTAAAAAATCCGCCTCTGGAAAGGATTACTGCTCTGGCACGGGACAAATACGCCACGCGCGAGTGGAATTTTAAATTTTAATTTCCGACCGCAAAATACGCAAAATACGCGAAAAAATTACTTTTGAAAATTCCGTTCGCGTATTTCGCGTTTTTAGCGGTTTAATTTTAAATTCTTTTCGCCAGTTCCGCCTGGCTCTTCGCCAGGACTTCCTTGTGCAGCGAATTGCCGTGCGAGTCCATCGTCACCACTGCCGGAAAATCCTGCACTTCAAATTCCCAAATTGCCTCCGGCGCGCCGAATTTGTCCATCAGGTAAACATTGCGCACCTTTTTGATGCAGTCGGCCAGCACTTGCGCCGCGCCGCCGACCGCGTGCAGATATACACAGCCGAATTCCTTGCACGCTGCCAGTGTTTTGTCGCCCATGCCGCCCTTGCCGATGACGCCGCGCAGACCAAATTCCTTGATGATATGTGCCTGATACGGCTCCTCGCGGATGGAAGTCGTCGGGCCGGCGGCGGTGGCTTTCCAAGTGCCATCGTCCTGCTTCATCACCACCGGACCGCAGTGATACAGGATACCGTCACGAAAATTCACACCCGGCGGCAGCTTGCCGCCCTCGTGCAGGTATTTGTGAACCGCGTCGCGCCCGGTGAACACGACGCCGGAAATCAGCACCTCGTCGCCGACTTTCAGCGCCCGGATTTTTTGTTCGGAAAATGGAAAGGTTAATTTTTTCATGGGATGTCCGGCTCAAAAATCATTTGGTTAAATCAGACACTTTTCCGCTTATCTTTGGCTGGTTTGAAGAAAACAAAACGAACACCTTTACGTCGAAGGCCCGGAACAGGTCGCGAAACCGGGTTTCGATCATCTGTTTGGCGTCGCCCACCGCCAGGGTCGAGTCGGCGCTGTTGCGGGCCTTCTCCTTGAGTTGAATCAGAACCCGCTGGTGATCGGCGGTGGTTAAACTGTTGATGTAACCGTCCTCCTCCAGATAGTAATTCGCCTCCGGGTTGACCGTTTCCAGCGACAGGATTTTGGGTTCGGGCAGGATGATGGTCACCACCTGGTTGGACGGGTCGTAGGCGGCGGAAAATCTGGCGGCAAGATCGAACCCGATTTTGGCCACGAACGTCTGTTCGGCAATGATGCGTTTGGTGCTGTGCAGGTCGGTTTTTTTATAATCGATTATCTCGCAAATATTTCTTTGCAGCACCGCCAGTTCCGCGATGGGGGTCGCGTCGCAGACGGTCGTCGTGGAAACTACATTGACCTGCGACTGGAAAATGGCCTTGAAAGCATCAATCCCGTGTTTGCCAAAATCAAACACCTTTTCAACGATTCGTTCCGGGGCATCCACGGCTTTCTCCGCCACACGGACAACCGGCCGGACAACCGCCAGGTGAATGGCCAGGGCAGCCGCCACAATCAACAAGGCGATGCCGATAAAAATCGAAAGAGTTTTGTTCATAGCTGCCTGGGCACCACTACTCTATCAACTCTTCTTGCGCGGCGGTTTTTCGTTGAGAGCCATCGCGGACTTCTCGGCGCGCTGGCGTTCCTCCGCGGCCATCAGTCGGCGCAGTTCCGCCGCCGAACGGATTACTTTCCGCCCAGCCGTTTCCTCGGCGTTGGCAATCTCGTCCAGCTTTGCAAAGTAAGCATCCGGGTCGGCGGCATACTCGCGCGACAATTCGTCTTTGATGCGCCAGATTTCTTCCAGAATCGGATTCGTTTTCATAGGTTTATCCTCCCATAAGTTCGATGGGCGTGCAAATCTCCGGCAGCGTCAGTCTGTAACGCCACACGAATTCGCGGAGTTTCCCAAGGAAATGAGGATTGGCCAAATGCTGGCAATTCCACGTGAGTAGAATATTCACCTGGCTCAACGACGCCACGGCCGCGTGAATGGCATCGGATGCCGCAGCGGGTGGAAGTATTTTTTCAGCCAACAATTCGCACGCCAGACCGCGCGCCTGATCATCCACCAGCAGAACCGTCATCCCGGCCAGTGCCCCGGCCCGGCGGCGGCTCATCTTGTCAAGCGTCCGCATGACCATTTTACAGTTTCGGTTGTGCGCCGGGTGCAGATTCATGATTTCTTCCGGATACGATAAGGAACGGGAGATTCCGACAAAACACTTGCTTCGCTGCGCGCATCGGATTCAAAAACGACGCGGACGGTTGCTCCGAGGGCTTCCGCAACCCGGCGCAACATGCTCAAGGAATGTCCTTCGTATGACGGCGATTCCAGCCGGCTGATGTTTTGCTGGGAGGTTTTGAGCTTGCGGGCGAGGTCACGCTGGGAGAGTCCGGCCTTTTCACGCAACGCCGCAAGCTGCAAAGCCACGTCCCACGCTTCGCCCGCCCTTTCAAATCGCTCGGCAAAGACGGGGTCTTTGAGTTGTTCCTCCAGGTAGAGGTCAAAGTTGGTCTTTTTCAAGGTTCTCATGGTTCAAATCTGTTCTGCCAGTCGCGCATCCGTTCCCGCGCGGTGTCGAGGTCGCGCATGGGGACGGCCTGCCCTTTGTTGCGTATGCCGTGGACAGCAATGATGCGCCGGCCTCTCACAAAGAACCACAGGACGCGTGTGTTCAACTTGCCGACATGGCGCAGTTCAAACAGGCCATCGCCCAGCGCCTTGGACAGAGGCTCGCGATGATTCTGCCGGTTGCGCAATTTTACCAGCCCGCGAAGGACTGCCGCATGATCGGGAGGATCGCTCCGCCTGAGTTCTTCGAGAAACTCCATCACCGGCGAACGGCCATCCACAGTCTCGTAAAACTCTACACTGAATTCCATAAACCTGCAACACCAATTTTGATGTTATGCTCGCCAGTTGATCTGTTCATTCCATGTCCATCTGTGGTTACAACTGCATCAATACAACCACTTCCCAATCTTTCCTTGCGCATCCAGTGTCACGCCTTGACGGCGATAGGCCCAGCACATGTAGCTGATGCTGACGAAATACGACGCGGGCAGACGGTTCGCAGCGCAAATCTTCACGCCCAAGAGCGTTGTCTTGCCGCCGAAACCCATCGGGCCGATGCCGAGTTCGTTCGCCGTCTTCAAAATGTCCTGCTCCAGCTTGTCCAACTTCGGATTCGGATTGCGGTCGGGGATCAGCCGAAGGAATTGCGTCTTGCTCATCTCGTAGCTGGTCGCCCGGTCGCCGCCGATGCACACGCCGAGGATGCCCGGGCCGCAGCCCTTGCCCTGCGCCTGCAACACCGCGTCGAGAATCGCCTTGCGGCAGCCGTCGAGGTCGCGGTTCGCCTGGAGCTTTTCGTTTGGCAACGAGTATTGCGCGCCGACGTTTTCGCAACCGCCACCCTTGAGCACCAACCGCACGCTCACTTCCAGCGAGCGATGCTGGTGAAAATGAAACACGGGCGCGCCCGGCCCGACGTTGGTGCCGTCGTTCACGCCGGTGAGCGAATCCACGGAGTTCTGGCGGAGAAAACCTTTCTTGGTCGCCAGCTTAACGGCTTCCTTGGCCGTTTCTTCGAAGGTGATCTGGTCGAAGCCGACCGGGCAATCCACAAAAAACAGGATGCTGCCGGTGTCCTGGCAAATCGGCTGCGACTTGCGTTTGGCCAGTTGGATGTTCTGGTCAATGATCTTCAGCGCGCTCTCGGCAATCGTGCCTTTCTTTTCCTGTTCCAGCGACGCGAGGATGGCCTGGTTGACGTCGTCGGGAATTTCCGCCGAGGTGCGCCGGATCAATTCCAGCAGGGAATTTTGCAATTCGCTCATAAACAAGATTAGCGTAAGACCTTGGCGGGTCAGCGTCAATTGCACTCGACAACTCGGAATCGGCAACGTGGAAAAGTCACAAGGAATAACTGTATACCTGCGCCTGAATGTTTTGGATTTTCTGCTGGTTATCAAAAGTAGCTGTCACTTGGGTATGGCGCATCGAGAACCAAGCATCTGAATAATCGTCAGCTTGATAAGAAACATATTGGTTTGTTTGCCAGGTCCTTGAATGCCCATCCACACCCAATCCTTGACTGGCCAACCATGTTTGAAGTTTGTTCACCGGTGTTCCGATTGGAAAACGTGCGAGCAAGTTTGACTCAATTACAGAGCCTGTCAGCGGCTCACGCGGGTTGAGGGCAAAATAATGTCGAATCCGCGCTTCTGTTTTTCTTTGTTCAAGATTGCCACAACCAACAAAAGACGCCGCCAAAACAACGCAAAGCAACCCGAAATAGAATGGCCATCGAACCCATTTTGGGAAAAGTTTTTTCAAGCACTTTATTTTTGCCTTATAAAGAACCTAATTCAGCCCATTTCTGTTGTCGAGAACGCATTGCATTTTATCTCACCGCCAGTTTTAATCTGCGCGTGCAACCGACCGGCAGCAACAACTTCGCCGAAAAACTTTTCACGCCTGTGCGCTTTGGAATCCTCCTTGCGTTGCTGATTTTAGCCACGTTCCCACAGGTTCTGCCCGGCCTGGAAACCTTCGTCATCCGCGACTACGGATTTTTCGCGTATCCACTCGCCCATTTTCAGCAGGAATGTTTCCGGCACGGCGAACTGCCGTTGTGGGACCCCTACAACAATTGCGGTGTGCCGTTCCTCGCGCAATGGAACACCATGCCGCTCTACCCGCCCTCGCTGATTTACCTTCTGTTGCCGCTGCCATGGTCGCTGGGGTTTTTCTGCCTGCTGCATTTGTGGTTCGCGGGCTTCGGCATGTTTTTCCTCGCCCGACGATGGACGGGCCTTCACCGCGCCGAAGTGTCGTCTTTTTTTTACGCACGCAACGCCTGGCCGGTTTCGGCCCACCTGTCTGGCAATGCAGCTACGGCCACGCAGGCGGGCAACTCCTTCGCGGCGGCGTTTGCGGGCGTGGCCTTCGCGTTCAACGGCCTGACGCTCAACCTGCTCATGTGGCCGAGCCACATCGCCACGCTCAGTTGGATGCCGTGGGTCGTGCTCGCCGTCGAAGGCGCGTGGCGCGAGGGCGGACGAAAAATCATTTTTGCCGCGTTCCTCGGCGCCATGCAAATGCTCGCGGGCGGCCCGGAAATTATTTTTCTCACGTGGATTTTGCTGCTGGCGATGTGGATTCAACAATTAGTCAAACGTGCTGCCGGCGTCCCGCCGGCAGAGCTTACATGTGCCAAAGACAGTTCTGCCGGCAAGATGCCGGCAGCACGTTACAACGTCTCCATGTTCTGGCGTTTTCCATTGGTCGTGGCACTGGTGATTGCGCTGGCGGCGGTGCAACTGCTGCCGTTCCTCGATCTCGCCGCCCATTCGCAGCGGAGCGCCGGATACGCGGATACGCGCTGGTCCATGCCCGGCTGGGGCTGGGCGAATTTTCTCGTACCGATGGCCTTCGGCCGCACCTGGACCGAAGGCGTGTTCTTTCAATACGAACAGTCATGGACGTCGTCTTATTATCTCGGCATCGGCGCGCTATGGCTGGCGTTGCTGGCAGTTTGGACGGTCCGGGAAAGGCGCGTGTGG
>DLMG01000241.1:6953-8293 GCA_002479245.1 Verrucomicrobia subdivision 3 bacterium UBA7542
TATCCCGCCCTGCGAAAAATCATCCCGCAACTCAGCTTGATGACGTATCCCATCAAATACGTGACACTTACGGCCTTTCTTGCGCCATTGCTCGCCGCGTTCGCGCTGGCGCGATTATTCTCCCTCTCCTCCACCAAAGGAGGAGAGGGCCGGGGAGAGGAGACCAATTGTTTTGAAAATCAAATCCCCGCACCTCCGCCTTCGCCCGGCTTCGGCGCGACCAGCCAGCCCTCTCCCCGCTTGGGCGGGGTGAGGGAGAAGACTCCCCGCAGCAAGGATTTTCAAAAGCGCTTCGTTCTGGTCGGAGCCATTTTGCTGGCGCTCATCGCGGGAATTCTTTTTTGGGCGTGGCAATTCCCGTTTCCAACCGACGACGTTCACGCGACTTTGTTCAACGGTTTGTCACGCGCGGCCTTTTTGATTTTGACTGGCGCGTTGCTGTTCGTTTTAACGCGTGAAAACGCGCCGGGTCTGCGCCGTACCGCGCCGATCATCCTGATTTTCATCGCGTGGCTCGACGTTTACACGCATGAGCCGGCGCAAAATCCGACGGTTCCTCCAACGGTATATGAATTGAATCTCGCGCGCGCCAGGCTGGCCATGCAGCCACAGCCGGCGCTGGGCGAATCGCGCGTGATGGTCACGCCGGCGGCGGCAATGGACTTCATCCGCTTCGCGTTGAGCGATCCGAAAAACAATTACCTGGCGAAGCGGCTGGGCTATTGCGCGAACTGCAACCTGCTCGATGCCGTGCCGAAGGTGGACGGATTTTTCTCGCTCGTGCCGCGCGAAAGCGACGGCCTGATTTCCCTGCTTTACGGCGCGACCAACGCAAATTTTCCCAAGCTCAATGATTTTTTGGGCGTCTCGCAAATCACCGCACCGGATGAATTTTTCCACTGGCAGGCGCGCAAAACTTTTCTGCCACTGGTCACTGCCGGACAACAACCGGTCTTTCTCGACAACACGAACACGCTCCGCGCGCTGGGGCAAAACAGTTTTGACGGAAGTAAAATTGTTTTTCTATCACCGGAAGCAAAACTGCTTGTGACCGCCACGAATCAAACGAATGCGCGAGTGCTAAATTCAAAATTCACGCCGCAGCGGGTGGATATTGAAGTTGAAGCTTCCGAACCGTCGCTCGTCGTCGTGGCGCAAACCTGGTATCACAACTGGCGCGCTTATGTGGACGGCAGGCCGGCGCCTTTGTTGCGGGCGAATCACGCGTTTCAAGCCATTCAAGTCCCGGCCGGGCGGCATTACATCCGGCTGGCTTACGAAGACCTGGCGTTTCAATTCGGCGCGGCGGTCTCGATTTGCATGGCGGTGAATTGCTTCAT
>DLMG01000219.1 GCA_002479245.1 Verrucomicrobia subdivision 3 bacterium UBA7542
AATGGCATTGAAGCGTATCCCGTGGAAGTCGAGGTCAACGCCGGTTACGGTGACACCCTTGTTGTCATCGTCGGCCTGCCGGACGCGGCCGTAAAGGAATCGCGCGACCGCGTCTCGACCGCGCTCACGAATTCCGGTTTCAAATTTCCGATGGGGCGCACGACCATTAACCTCGCGCCCGCCGACGTGAAAAAGGAGGGGCCGAGTTTTGATCTGCCCATCGCCGTCGGCATGCTGGCCGCCAGCGAACAAATCGAAACCGACCAGCTCGACAATTTTGTCATCGTGGGTGAACTCGCGCTCACCGGCGCAGTGCGTCCGTGCAAAGGGGTTTTGCCCGTCGCCCTTCGCGCGCGCGCCGACGGCAGGGTTGGCGTGCTCGTTCCGGCGGAAAACGCCGCCGAAGCCGCCGTCGTGGAAGGTTTGCAGGTCATCCCCGTTCAAAATCTGCGCGAGGCCGCCGGCTTTCTCGAAGGCGAAATCAAAATCGCGCCGGCGAAGGTGGACATCGCCAAAATTTTCGATCAAGCGCACGACGACGACCTGGATTTCGCCGAGGTCAAGGGCCAGGAAAACGTAAAACGCGCTTTGGAAATTGCCGCTGCGGGCGGACACAACGCGCTGCTCATCGGCCCGCCCGGCACCGGCAAATCCATGCTGGCCAAGCGGCTGCCGACGATCCTGCCGCCATTGACCTTGGACGAGGCGCTCGAAACGACAAAGATTCACAGCATCGTCGGGTTGCTGG
This sequence comes from Verrucomicrobia subdivision 3 bacterium UBA7542, assembly GCA_002479245.1. Lineage (GTDB taxonomy): Bacteria > Verrucomicrobiota > Verrucomicrobiia > Limisphaerales > UBA11358 > UBA11358. Next base: position 749 of record DLMG01000219.1, read on the forward strand.
CCCCGGGCCAGGCGCTGGTGACGCGCCGGCCATTTCGCACGCCGCATCACACGGCGAGCGACGCGGGTTTGCTTGGCGGCAACATCAATCCGACGCCGGGCGAAATTTCGCTGGCGCACAACGGCGTTTTGTTTCTGGACGAACTGCCGGAGTTCAAGCGCAGCGTGCTGGAGACCATGCGCCAGCCGCTGGAAGACGGACGCGTGACCATTTCACGCGCGGCGGGCACGATGACGTTTCCCTCGCAATTCATGCTCGTCGCGGCGATGAACCCGACGCCGGACGGCAAGATGCCGCACGAATCGAGAAGCTCGCCGCGTGAAATCCAGAATTATCTGGGCCGGATTTCCGGGCCGCTGCTGGATCGGATTGATTTGCACGTGGAAGTGCCGCCGGTGAAATTCCGGGAAATCGCTGGCGACCGCACGGGCGAAACCTCGGCGCAAATCCGTGAGCGCGTCGTTGCCGCACGCCGCCGCCAGCACGAACGGTTCAAATCCAAACCGAAGATCACCTGCAACGCCCGGATGGGCCCGCGCGAGTTGAAGCAATTCTGCGAACTGGATGAGGGGACGAAGGAACTGCTGAAAAACGCGATGGCCGATTTGAATTTAAGTGCTCGGGCCTACGACCGGATTCTGAAGGTGGCGCGGACGATTGCGGACCTGGCCGGTTCGGAAAAAATCCTGAGCGACCACATTTCGGAAGCCATTCAATACCGCTCGCTGGACCGGCAGATTTGGAGTTAACGGGCGACGAGGCCGTGACCGTTGTTTTCGGTGAAAACAATTTTCAAACGCCCGGTTTTCTGCCATCTTGACTGCGGAAAAGATTCGCCCATCGGCGTCACCAAATATTCAAGGCCGGGTGCTGCCACGTGCCCGGTCTTTGGGGATTGACGCCGGGAGCGCCAAGGAGCAAAAGTTGTTGTGATAAATTCAATTAACCTAATCACTCCATGAAAAAAATTCTATTGCCGGTTCTGTTCAGCCTGGCCATCGCGGTTTGCCGCGCCGACGGGCCTGCCTCGCCGGAGCGTAGCGCAGGCGGGCCTTATCATTTCATCAAGGAAATTCCCGTCGGCGGTGACGGCGGATGGGATTATCTGACGGTGGATTCGGCGGGTCAGCGCCTCTATGTCTCGCACGGGACCAAGGTCGTGGTCATTGATCTTGCCAAGGACCAGGTCGTCGGCGAAATCACGAACACACCGGGCGTCCACGGCATCGCCATTGCCCACGACCTCGGGCTGGGTGTCACCAGCAATGGCCGGGAAAACAAGGCCGGTATCGTGAACCTGAAGACGTTGCAAACGCTTTCCAAGGTGGACACCGGTCAAAACCCCGACGGGATGCTTTATGAGCCGGGCCGGAAAGAAGCCTACCTGTTCAATGGTCGCGGCCAGTCGGCAACCGTGGTTGACGTGAAAGCGGGCAAGGTCGTCGCCACCATTCCACTCGATGGCAAGCCGGAGTTCGCGCAGGCCGACTCGAAGGCTGGGTGTGTCTATGACAATCTCGAAGATAAAAACGAAGTCGCCGTGATTGACACGAAGTCACACCAAGTCATCACCAACTGGCCGATCGCGCCGGGCGAGGAGGCCTCCGGCATGGCGATTGATTTGAAAAACCACCGGCTGTTCCTCGGTTGCGGCGGCAGCAAGACGATGGTGATGATGGACAGCACCAGTGGCAAGGTCATCACCTCGGTACCCATCGGACAGGGCGTGGACGCCAATGCGTTTGATGCGGGAACCGGATTCGCTTTTGCCTCATGCGGCGATGGAACAACCACGATTGCGCATGAGGATACACCGGACAAGCTGACGGTGGTGCAGACGCTGGAAACCCAACGCGGCTCGCGGACCATGGCGCTCGATCCGAAGACGCACAAAATTTATCTGGCCGCTGCACAGTTTGAAGCCCCGACCAATCAGGCCACGGCTACGCCGCGCCAGCGTCCGCGAATGATTCCCGGCACATTCAAGATTCTGGTGTATGGAATGGACAAATAGCCGGACCCGTTTCCCGCTCAACCACGGTTCCCGGCGGCTTGGTTGTTCAAGCGGTTGCATTCGCGCTCGACCAAATCCGTCCCGAGCCGACCTTCCCGCCCGCCTCACAGCGATTGGCGCACGGCTACGGCTGCGGCAAACCGGTCCTGGGCTGGAAGCGACCAGACAAACAAACCCCCGCCACAGTCAATCCTTCCCCAATTGGCTGGACCGACGGCGATGGAGAAAATCCGCGACGTCAGACCTTCACCCGCGGCTTTGCCGGCGGCTTCCTTGCGCGTCCAGATTTCCGCAAAAGCCGGGGCGCGCATTGCCGGTGGGAGGACGTGAACGTGTTCCCATTCATCCGGCGTGCAGCAGCGTCCGGCGACGGCAGGCCACGCGGCATCCCGCAATACTCCCTGCAAGTCAACCCCAATTTCCCGTCCAGCCGTCACCGCCAGCAGCGCGCGGCGGTCGCAATGGGAAAGATTGAATTGCAGACCGGCGCGATTTGCTTCCGCGGCGATGCAGGGTTTGCCATGGGCATTGGCCGCCAAAGGCACGGCTTGTGGAGACAAATTCAGGTAGGCGCCGAGCACGGACCGGAGCCAGGCCCGGGTGGCAAGGTAACGCCGGCGGTGCTCCTCAAAAACAAACCGCCGGGCGCGTTCCTGTTCGGAAGACGAAAGCGTGCGGAACAAAATTCCGCCGGTCGCTGGCGCTTCATCAAGGTCGGTCTGCCAGAGATGGATTTCATCTGCGCCCGGCAATTCAGCAGGTTCCTGCAATCGTTGCCGCCATTTGATTACCGGTGTCATGGCGGCCCTTTGCCTTCGGCAAGTGCGAGGGCGCTTTGCAATTGCCGCGCCAGTTCATCCACCACCGGCCGGGCAAAAAGCCCGGAGCGGTTGCCGGGGAGGAGGATGACCTGTGTTTCTTTTGCGTAACGGCGCATCACGAGACGACGATCTTCCCGCGGGAATTTCGATTCGACAGTATTGAACAACGTGATGGCACCGGGGAAAAAATCCGGCCGGTAATGGCGGTTGGCGCGGCCGTTCATGTGCGAAACAAAACGCCGGTAGGCGATCGCCACGCGCGGGTTGCGGCCCAGGCCGGCGGCGCGGATGATGGCCCAGCGCAGCATCCGGAACGCGTCGCGCACCGGATCACGAATCGGGCCGTATAGCCGCTCGATCCAATCATGATGTTGCCATATTGGAAGCGGACAAGGGACATCAAACAAGGCGAGCAATCCCACTTTGCGGCCCTGGCGAACCAGCATTTGCGCCATTTCAAAGGCAACCATTCCGCCCATGCAGGTGGCCCCCAGCAGATAGGGACCGGTCGGGTCCTTGGCGACGATTTCGCGCAGATAACGCTGCGCCATTGCATGGATGCCCATCAGTGGCCAGCTTTCGCCTTGCAGCCCGACGGACTGAAGGCCGTAAATCGGGCGCCCCGGCAGCCGCCGCACCAGCAGGCCGTATGAAGTCACGTCGCCCTGCCCGCTGTGAACGAGAAACAACGGTCGTCCGGCGTCCGCCGTGCGCAGCGTGACCAGCGGACTTGGCGAAGGAATCACCACATACCCGGCGACCAGCCCCGCCAGCCGCTCGATGGTGCTGTGCTCGACCAAGGTTGAAGGCGACAAGGACGCGCCGTACAGCTCCTCAATGCGCGCCAGCACTTCGGCGGACTGAATCGAGGTTCCGCCCAAATCAAAAAAATCGTCATGCCGGCCAATCCGCGGAATCTCCAAGACCGACTGCCAAATCCGCGCCAATTGTGATTCGACGATGTCCCGCGGCCTCGACCTGCGGCTCGGGGGCGGTCTGTTTTCGGGCGGCGGCCGCAACGCCAGCCGGTCAATTTTTCCATGCGGTGTGAGTGGAAATTCTTCGAGGAAGATGAAGCTGGCCGGCACCATGTGACCGGGGAGAGTGGACCGCAATATGCGCCGCAACGTTTCCGCGGTGCATTTCCGTCCGGTGCGCAGAACCACGTATGCGACAAGTTGAGTGTCATGGTTCGGCGCCTCACACGTGCCAACAACGGCCCCCTCCACTTCGGGTTGATGGACCAGCGCGTCTTCGATTTCAGACACCTCGATTCGGTAGCCATGAACCTTGACGCGCGCGTCCCTGCGTCCCATGAACATGAGCAAGCCGTCCGCCATGCGACGACCAAGGTCACCGCTGTGAAAGACCCGAACGCCATCTGGCCCGCGTCCTTCGGAGAAGCACGCGGCGGTCAATGATTCGTTGCGCCAGTAACCCGGCGAAAGATAACGGCTGCTCACGGCAATCTCGCCGACTTCCCCGGCGCGGACCTCCCGGCCATTTCCATCCAGGAGCAGAATCTCCATCCCCGCCGCCGGCCATCCCGTCGGCAGCCGGCCCGGCGCAACACGGTCGTTTTGCGTGAAACGGAGTTGGGTGACATTGCCGGTTTCCGTCGAGGAAAGCGTGTTCAACAAGACGCACCCGGCTGTGAAATGTTTCTTGTAGGCCGCGAAGTCATCCGAAATGGCGGGTTCGGAGCCAAATCGCACCAATCGCACGGCGGGAAAGCAGTCGCCGTTTTTTAACGTTCGAATGAAATGGCGGAAGAGGGATACCGTCGAAACGAAAACCGTAATTTTGTTTTCCTTCATCCAGTCTGCCAGGCCAGTGACGCCTTTTTCCATCGCCGGAAACGGACACAACGCCGCGCCATTCAACAAGGCACACCACATCGTGCTCAGGCCCTGACCGCCGCTTGGTGAAGCGAGCAGGGAGATTCGATCTTCCGGCTGCAACCGCATCCCCCGGGAAAGTCGCAACACATTGTGGATGATGTTGCAGTGCGTCTGCATGACGCCCTTCGGCCGGCCCGTCGAACCGGAAGTAAAAATGAGGAAGGCCACGGCCTCCGGAGCAACTTTGATTTCGGGATCGTGAGCCGGGCCGGTCAAATGTTCTTCAAAGCAAACAATGCGCTGATTTTTTTCAATGATTTGGGCCGCCAGTTCACAATTCGCCGAATCCGTGATGATCGCGCCCGGGCTCGCGTCCGCCAAAATTTGTTTGAGCCGCGTCGGTGGATCGGTTGGATTCAGCACGACGACAATTCCCCCTGCTTTGAGGACGGCCAGAATCGCGGCAATGAGCGGCGCATCGTGCCGCATCAGCAACGCCACGCGTCCGCCTGACGCACCGCCGCCGCCAAGCAGCGTGTGGGCGAGCCGATTGGCGGAGGCGTTCAATTCTGTGTAAGCGGGCCGCCACCCGCCTGCGCCGATGGCCGGGCGCGACGGATGCCGCGCCGCGATTTGCGCGAAATATTCGGGAAGGGACAGGTCCACGTTGCCCAAATTTTCATCGGTCACGGTTTCGCAGGTCTCGCCGGGGAAATCATTTTTCCCTTTGGCCAATCCCAAATGGGTCGGCGGCGGAACCGGCAAAAGACGATCGAGTCCCACGAATTCGAACAACACCTGCGCCGGGTCCAACGGTTTTACCCGGCCCGCGAAGCGGCTGCGGCCAACGGCAAAACCGTCCGGCGCGGTCGTTTCGAAATGGACCTCCTCAAATCTTGCCCGCCGGAAAAGCTCCCGAATCGCCGGGACCTGCTCGCGGCCCTTGTGCATTACCAAGTGCCGGCTCCAAATGGTCCAGCCGCCCGTCCGGCAGAGCATGGGCAGACTTTCGATCAAGCGGGGAACATCTTTATGGCGCAGGTGGCCGAGAAAGCCGGAAAGCAAAACAAGATCCGCCGGCACCGCACCGACATAATTGCCCGCCAAGGTGGCGTCGGCTTCGAGGAATCGAAGTTGCCGCCCCAAGCCGGCTTGCTCCGCCGCCGCCCTGCCCCGCGTGATGGATTCCGCGTGATTGTCGAGGAGCCAGGCGACCACGTCATTTCGACGGGAGTGATTGAGCAGGGCGCCAATCAGGTCACGACCGTCGCCGGCACAGATGCTGACAATCCGGATCGAACCGGCAGGGCAATCATCGAGGGTCGCGGCAATCTGCTCGCAGACAATCCGCAGTCGTGCCTGCAGGCTCGGAAAACTGTCGTATTGCTTGTACCACTCGTTCCAATCCATGTGATCGTATTATGTTAAACCTGCAAATTTTTCGCGCCGTAAACCGCCTGCATCCGTGTGTAAAACAGCCGGTCACCCTCGCCGTGTTCGGGCGGGCCGAGACCCGAAGCTTTCCAGCCGCCAAACGGCAACGACACATCCACGCCTGCGGTTGCGGAGTTAAACTTAAGGATTCCCGCCCGGGCTTCGGCGAGGAATTTTTGCCGAAGTTCGGGCGAATGGCTGAAAAGTGCGGCCACCAACCCATGGCGCACACCATTGCATAATTTCAAGGCGTGATCGAAATCGTCGGCGCGCTGCACCACGAGCAGCGGGCTCATGGTTTCCTCTTGCACCAGCAAGTGGTCCGGCTCGTCGCAACAGACAATTGCCGGCTGCGCGTAAGCGCCGGCTTTCACCCATGATTCCCGGGCGCGCTTTTCAAAGAGCCATTCAACCCGATGCGCCGCGCCGGAATTTTTTGAAGCGCGAATCAACGCGGCGTGTTCCTCGCGTTTGCCCGCGTGAATAACCGGCCCGAGGTCCGTGGATTTTTTCAACGGGTCGCCCCAGACCAGTTTTTCAGCGGCAATCTTCAATTCGCGCAGAAAACCTTCAAACCGGGGCGCACATACAACCACGCGGCGATTGGCCGTGCAGCGCTGACCGGCAAAACCAAAAGCGCCCCATGCGACTTGTGCGGCGGCTTGCGGCAGATCGGCGTCATCCCAGACAATTGCCGCATTGTTGCCGCTGAGTTCGGCCTGCAATGGCACGAAGCGGCGCGCGCAAATTTCCTGGATCGCATGCCCGGCCGGGGCCGAGCCGGTGAGTGTGATGGCGCTGACATTTTTATTCGCGGCAAGTTGTTGCGCCGTAGTGTGGTCCCCGGGCAAAAGTTGAACCGCGTCGGCGGGCACTCCGGCGTCGCGCAGCAGCCGCAGAATCACCTGCGCGAGGTGTGTGGCGGCGGGCGCTGGTTTCCAGATGACCGTGTTGCCATAGACCAAAGCCGGGGCAATTTTCCCGACGGGAATCGCCACCGGATTATTCCACGGCGAAATGATGGCGACGACACCGAGCGGTTGATGGCGCACCATTCCGGCGGCTGCGCGCGTTTGCAGTTCAAAGTTTGCGGCGCGGTGAACCACGTCGCGGATGTTTTCCGCCGCGCGACGGACTTCTTCAAGTCCGTGCGAAAGCGGTTTGCCAATTTCAACGGCCATTTGCCGCGCCAAATCCGGCGCGGCGGTCTCCAATCGTTCCGCAACTTTTCCGAGCAATGGTTGGCATGACGACGGCGGGTGTTGCCGCCAGTTTGTCCACGCATTTTTTGCCGCCGCAGCCACCGCCGCAATTTCATCCGCGCCGGCAATTGGCACTTCGAATAATATTTTGTCCGTTTCGCGCGGCGAGCGATGGACCATTTTTGACGGCTCATTTCCATCCAATCGCGACAGCACCGCGTCCACCGGTTCAAATTGAACGCAGCGTTCCGCCAGCCAGCGGCGGACGGCGGCGGCGTGGGCCGGGTCGTTGCTGCCGACGGCGTCTTCGGCAATGAAAACCTCCAGGCCGCGTTCAAGACTTTCAGCGGCGGCGGTGCGGACGCAGGTGTGCAGATGAACGCCCGCGAGAATTACCGCGTCGCAATTCATCCGCCGGAGCGCGGCATCAAGCGTCGCGCTGGCAAACGCGTTGAAGCCGGTTTTGTGAATGATCGTTTCACCCTCTCGCGGCTGCAGCCGGGCGGGAGGTTGGTGTCCGCTTGTGCCGGCGACGCACATCCAGCGACCCGTTCGCTTCCAATGTGGCAGCCGCCGGTCTTCATCGCGACGGATGGTGGTCCAGACGTGGATGACCGGGATGCAGTGATGGCGGCAATGATCAAGCAACACTGCCGCGCGGGTGACTACGGCATCTGCCGGTGGGTGGAGTTCAGGTGTCGCCAGGTAGTCACTTTGCAAATCAACGAGCAACAGTGCGGGCTTCATGCAAGCTGCGGAATTTCCGCCGAACGAAGAACCTGTTCGGCAACCTTGTCGGCCATGGCTTTCGTGCCCAGAATCCGGCAACCCGGCTCGGCGAGGTCGGCGGTGCGCCAACCCGCGCGCCAGACTGCGGCGAGGGATTTTTCGACAAGCGCGGCGGCTTCGTCCAGGATGAAACTTTCGCGCAGCAGCATCGCCAGCGAAAGGATTTGTCCGGCCGGATTGGCGATGTCCGTGTCGGCCAGATCGTGGGCGCAACCATGGTTGGTTTGATAGACACCGTGGCCGTGCGCATCGAAATTGCCGGAGAAAGTCACGCCGCGTGATGAAACCAGGACGCCCGCCACGTCGGCCAGGATGTCGCCGAAAAGATTCGGGGCGGCGATCACGTCGAAGTGCGCTGGGTTTTGGATCAACTCATAAGCGGCGAGGTCAATGTTCATAAATGCCGCCTCGACCCCGTGCCGGCGCGCCACCGCGCGGCCGACATCGCACCAGAGCGCGCTGATGGTGGGGATGCCGCCTCCCTTGACGATGATATGCAATTTGCCCCTGCGGGCGGCCGCCGCGCGCGCGGCGACTTCAACGAGCCGATGGACTTCCGCCTCGCTGTAGCTGAACGAATGTTCCGCGAACCGGCCCTTGTCGGTGGCGCGGTCGCCCCACTGGCCCTGATAAACGCCGCCGGTATTGTCGCGCACGATGAGCAGGTCCACGTTTTTCAGAAACTGCGGGGCAATTCTGCCGGCGCGCGCCAGCTCCGGCGCAGGCTGCACAGGAACAAATTTGCAGAACAAATCAAAACGCCGCCGCAAATCGTAAACATAGCGGCCGCCACCGGGGCCGCTGAGGATGGCGCCTCCGACTCGAAAAACATCAGCGCAAAATTCCATGGTGTCCTCGGGCAGCCATTTGCCACAGGACGCCACGGCCTTTTCGCCAATCAGCCCGCCGTGCCGCACTTCAAACCTGAGGTTCATCGCCTGCTCGACTGATTTCAAAACCTGCAAGGTGGCGTTGATGACCTGCGGTCCGATGCCGGTTCCTTCCAGGATGCCAATCAACGGCCTGGCGGGGAGATTGACAGGCGGCAGCGCCGGGTTGTTTCCGGGTAAATAGCTTGCCAGCCTGATTGGTCCGGTCTTTTCAGGTCTGGGATTGCTTGTTTTCGTCGTCATGGTTTCACTGGCCTTGGGTTGGAGCAGCAAAAATTCCCAGACTGATTCCTGTCTTCTGATTCAGTTTCGGTCATACCGGTTTATGGACGTGATATTATTTGACAGCGATTCCGTGGCAACCCCAAAAAAATCTGGTCGCCTCGGCGCGAACCATGCCGCCGACCTGACGGAATTCCACCGGACAGCTGCAGCCCGTGCGGTGAAGTTTGTGGCTTCGAAGGCAATTGACGAATGGCGGGGGATGCTTCAGAAGCGGTTGGTGGCATAACGCAGGGCGCCGGGTTGTTTCCGCTCGACCAAGCCGCCGCGAGCCGTTACTTTCCCGCGCGTCTCATCA
>DLMG01000181.1 GCA_002479245.1 Verrucomicrobia subdivision 3 bacterium UBA7542
CGGCCAATCCCGCCGCCAACACCATCACCCTGATCTGCCGTGCGGTGAATTTGTCCAGTGTTGATTCTGCGGCGAACACCGAGATTGCCTATGCGGTTCTCAAAGCGTTTCAGGAGGATCCGCTTTTTGATCCCAAAGCGACGCAGCTCAGGGGAGATATCACCCCCGATGACGTTACCGGCACATTTACGTTTGGCATAACCGTGGGGCTGCAAAATCCACTCGACTTGTAATATGGCCTGGATCAAGCGAAACTTGTTTTTTGTGATTGGCGGCATACTGGCCTTGGGACTGCTGGGGGCGGCTGGGTTTTATAATTACCAAGGGTGGAGTCATAACGCGGCGGCGTTTGACAAGTTGAACGGGATTTACAACACGTTGCGGAATTTGACCGGCAAGAAGCCCTCGCCGGGCAACGACAAGGTGGACAACATCAAGGCGGCCAAGGAACAGGAAGGCCAGGTTCGAGACTGGATTCGACAGGCGGCGGATTGTTTTCAACCGATTGCGCCGATTCCCAACACGGGGACCAATGCCGTTTCGAGTGAAGCGTTCGCCGCTGCGCTCCGCCGGACCATTGACCAACTGCAACATGCAGCCGAGGCCGCCAGTGTGACCCTGCCACCCAAATATAACTTCTCCTTTGAAGCGCAACGCTCGCTGGTCAAATTTTCCGGCAGCCTGGGAGCACTGGCCGCGCAGTTTGGTGAGGTGAAAACCATTTCGGAGATTCTTTTTGCGGCGCGGGTCAATTCGCTGGACGGGATTCAGCGCGTCCGCGTTTCGGATGACGACGCAAACGGCCCGCAGGCCGATTATTTCGACAATCATTCCGTGACCAACAATCTGGCCGTTCTGACGCCTTACCAAATTACGTTCCGTTCGTTCAGTCCGGAAATCGCCCAAGTGCTCGCCGGCTTTGCCTCGTCACCGCACGGATTCATCGTCAAGAGCATCAACGTTCAACTGGCTGGCGCCGCTGCGGCGATGTCGCCGGAAACAGCGGGACCGATGCCGTATCCGCCACCCTCGCTGGCAGCCCCGCCGGCAGCCCCGCCGCCGGTGGCGCCGGGCAGGGGCGGATTGCAGACGGTGTTGAACGAGCAACTGTTGCGCGTCACGCTGGTGGTCGAGGTTGTGAAATTGTTGCCGAAAAAGTAAGCTCATGGATTTCGTCAAAAAACATTACGAGAAAATCCTGCTCAGCGTTGTGTTGCTGGGTTTGATGGGGGTGCTGGTGTTCATGCTGTACTTGATTCCCAGCGACCGGCAGAGGCTGGCCGACATCCGTCAGAGTATAATCAGCCACGCGGTCAAACCCCTGGATCCGTTGGATTTGACGCGGGAAACGAATGTATCGGCGCGGCTGCAATCGCCCTATAAACTGGATTTTTCAGCGACGCACAAACTGTTCAATCCGGTGCCATGGCAAAGAGCCTCGGACAACAGCCTCATTAAAATTAAAACCGGCAATGAAATTGGTGCCGGGGCCGCGGTGATCACAAAAATCACGCCGCTGTGTTCGATCCTCACGCTGGATTCGATCGAAACCAATGAATTTGGCGCGCGCTATGTAATCAGCGTGGAGCGCCAGGCGGCGGTTTTGCCTGCGCAGCGCGGCAAACGGCAGCATTATGCTTCAGTCGGGGAAAAAAATGAAACCTTCACCATTGCCGAGGTGAACGGTTCGCCGGGTAATCCGGCGCAATTGAAATTGATTTTGCAACTGACGGACACCGGCGAAAGGGCGACGCTGTCCAAAGACAAACCTTTTCGCCGCACCGACGGTTACTCTGCGGACTTGAAATATGATCCCGAAGGGAAAAAATGGCAGGGGCAGCGCGTTGGCGCGGATTTAAAATTTGCCGTCGATGACAACATTATCGTTGCCATCAACCAAGACACAGTGATATTATTGGCCAGATCAAACCAGAAAAAAACGACATTGACATACACCCCCAATCCTTGAAATTCTGAACGACACCTGGTCGCGACAACACCGGCGACCGGGGGCGTGATTTGATTTACGACGAACCTGGAACGAACCATGACAAAAGCAACATCTCTCTCATTCGGCTTTATTTTGTTGCTGGCCGGCGCCGCCATGTTACCGGCGCAAACCAGTCCCACGGACGCGGCTGTCAATGAAGCCGTGCTTCGTCAGGCCAACACCATCATCCTGCGCCAAAAACTCCTGGATGCCAAAAATACCGCCATGCGCGGAGATTTGACCGGGGCCGCCAAACTTTACGAAGATGCCAATACGCTGGTCGAGCAAATCGGTTCCGGCATCCCCGAAGAAAAAGCGCAAACCATTTCCGGCCTTGCTTCAACCCGGCTTACCCTCGCCCGTCAGGCACAAAGCCAGAACGATTTGCACGAAGCCGACACACAGGTCAACCGCGTGTTGAAAGTGGACCCGCAAAATGCCGCCGCTCTTGCCTTCAAGAAGGACAACGACAGATTGCTTGCTTCCCTGCGCGGCAAAATGCCCGACGAAGAGACGCAGCAAAAAATCCAGTATATCGCCAATGACAAGACGGAAGCGGGCACGTTGGTGCGGGACGGCAAATTGCTTTACGAAATGGGCAAGTTCGATGAGGCTGAAGTCAAATTGAAAGAGGCCATCAGGCTCGATCCGGACAACGCGGGCGCCTTCTACTACATGAACCTGGTCAAGCAGGCCCGTTACGACCGTGAAGCGCGCGCGCACACGATCGACACGCAAGAACGCATGGTGCAGGTGGAAAAGGCCTACGAGAAGCCGGTAAACCGCGGATTGCTGCCCGCGTCCAATCCGTTTGCCTTGACCAATCTCGTTCACACCGGTGCCGGTCGCGAGGTTATTTACAGCAAACTCGAACACATCCGGCTGGATTCGGTTCCCTGGCCCGAAGGACTGCCGTTGGTCGAAGTTCTTCGCAATCTGAGCGAACAAACCAAGCTGCGCGACCCGGACAAAAAGGGAATCAACTTTCTTTTTAATCCAAACGTACCGGCCGCCGCCGCGCCTACCACGCTCGCCGGCGGCGCAATGACCATTGACCCGGCCACCGGATTGCCCGTGGCGGGTCCAACCGGCGGCGGTGAAGCCGTGGATGCCAGTTCCATCAATGTCAAGTTGACATTAAGCGATGTGCGGTTGGCGGATGTGCTGGATGCCATTGTGTTGGTGGCGGATCATCCCATCAAATATTCCGTTGAGGATTACGCCATCGTTTTCTCAGCCCGGGGGGCGGAGCCGGTGCAATTGGAAATGCGCACCTTCAAAGTGGATCCCAACACCTTCCAGCAAGGCTTGGAAAGCGTGAGTGCGGAAAGTTTTGGTTCGTCCTCCTCTAGCGGCGGTGGCGGTAGCGGTGGTGGTGGTGGTGGCGGTGGTGGCGGTCAGAATGGACAGAACACCGGCGCGGTTGTGCCGGTGATTAACGCAGCTCCCGGAAGCGGCGGCATGCGTCAAACAAGCAGTGGCGGCGGTGGTGGTGGTGGCGGTGGTGGCGGCGGTGGTGGCAGCAGCGGTAACGGCGGATTGTCGTATGTGACAACAACCAATGCAACAGCGAACGTCAGTCTTTTGGCCAAAAGTTTCTTCACGACGCTGGGTTTGAATTTGGACCCGCCGAAGAGCGTTTTCTTTAACGACCGGTTGGGCGTGTTGTTCGTCCGCGCGACATCGCAGGATTTGGACACCATCGAGAAAGCCATTCAGGTGTTGAACATGACGGCGCCGCAGGTGCACATCAAGGCCCGATTCATTGAAGTGGAGCAGGATGACAGTTCAGCGCTGGGCTTTGACTGGTATTTGGGGAATGTCAATTTGGGCAATGGAGTGATAGGCACCGGCGGCAACGCCGGAACGGTCGGTGTGCCGACTTCGGCGATGACGGGTCCCGGGAGTGTTTATTCATCGGGTGTTTTTCCTGGGTACTTAAATAATGGCACCCTCGTTAATACCATTAACCCCACGGTTCAAAGTCTAACGAGTGGCCTTAATAACACCGCTCCGGCCATTGCCTCGATAACCGGAATTCTGACCGACCCCAATTTTCAAGTGGTCCTTCACGCCCTGGAGCAGCGCGTCGGCACGGAGGAACTCTCCGAACCGGAAGTGACCACGACCAGCGGTCGTCAAACCGAGATGCGCGCGACCCAAATTCTGACCATCATCACGAGCTTTAGCTTCCAGCAAGGCACCACCAGTGGAACGACCACCACGGGTACGACGACTGCCCCCTAATAACCTCAAATACCAACCAGCACCATGAAGACCAGTCGAAAATCAAAAATAGTTGTAAAAGGTTTTGTTTTGTGCGTGGCCATTGCGCTGTTGGGCGTTATCCCTTCAGGACAGGCCCAAGTGGTTAACCAAGCCGTGCAAACCTCCGCCATCACGCCCAACGAGCAACAGGTGGAAGTCGGCCCCGTGCTGGACGTGATCCCTTATGTTTTGTCCGATGGCTACACGATCAACCTCACATTGATCCCGTCGCTGACCGAGTTCAGCGGCTACGCCACGCCGCCGTCAATTCCCGGGATCAGCAGTGGTCTCAACGTCGTGATGATTCCCACCATTCTGCCGGACTTTACCGTGCGCCAGGTCATCACCACCGTCAACATCTGGGATAACCAGACCGTGGTCCTCGGTGGATTGATTTCTTCGACCGTCCAGAACGAGACGGACAAGGTGCCGTTGCTCGGCGACCTGCCGCTGGTGGGGCGGCTCTTTCAAAGCCAGTCAAAAATTTCCACAAAAAAAAACCTGATGATTTTTGTGACCGCCACCATTGTTGATCCGGCTGGCAACCGGGTGCATTCGGACGATGAACTGCCGTTTTTACAAAGCACCATTCCACCGCAACAACCGGGAGTGGAGGTGCGACCGGGGAACGCCGGAGCGGCGCCCATGCCGGTGCGGTGAAAAAGTGGTCAAACGCGGAACAACGTTGTTCGTGGAATTTCCGGTTGAAACAAAATTGTGAAAACCACGAACCCGTTTGAAATGCTGGAACCAAGGCGCTCGCACCCGGTAAATTTGTGGATCGGTTGCTGATTATTGATGGACACGCTTACGCTTATCGCGCGTTTCACGCGATTCGCGATTTGCGTTCGCCGGGTGGCCGGCCAACGAATGCCATTTATGGCTTCGTCAAAATGCTGGCAAAAATGCGGGCGGCCATCGGGCCGTCGCATTTGATTGTGGTGTGGGACGGCGGCCTGAGCGCCGAACGCACCGCCCGGTTGCCGGAATACAAGGCGCAGCGTCCGGGAATGCCGGACGATTTGAAGCCGCAGCTTGACGGGATCGTCAGTTATCTGAAAGCGGCGGGCGTCGCCTCGTTTTGCCGCGCTGGCGTGGAAGCGGACGATTACATCGCGTGCCTGGCGCGGCGCGCGTCGGAGGCGGGCATGACCGTGGTCATCGC
>DLMG01000380.1 GCA_002479245.1 Verrucomicrobia subdivision 3 bacterium UBA7542
CGGTGCGATGTTGAATGACACCCAGAATACGCGTGGCATCGCCGCTGCCCGGGTTTTGGCCGGCGATGTCGTAGAGCTGCGCCGGTTGGCCACCCACCTCGACGCT
The DNA here is from genome assembly GCA_002479245.1 of Verrucomicrobia subdivision 3 bacterium UBA7542. GTDB lineage: Bacteria > Verrucomicrobiota > Verrucomicrobiia > Limisphaerales > UBA11358 > UBA11358. Next base: position 107 of record DLMG01000380.1, read on the forward strand.
TTCCGCGGATTTTTTCAGTTCCTCCGGCGACACGGGTGACAGACCGACCTGACCGCGCCAGCGGTTGACGTTGGCTTCGTCGCTGCCGGGCAAGCCGGGCAGGGGAATGACGCTCACATCGGCCTGTTTGCCGTTCTGGCCCTGGATTTTGAACGACGCCACGCGCATTTCGCCGGGCGGAACTTCCGTCCAGCCCTCCGGCGTCTGCCAGGTCAGTTGCGGTTGGGCGGATGCGGATGCCGCAAACCCGGGGGCCGCGGGTGCGGACGAAATGTCGGGATGTCCGGGCGGCAGGGTTGGGTTGGGCGAATCGGTGGGCAGGGCTGGCGCGGATTGCGGCTGAGGCTGGTTCTGATCCTTGGCGACGCGATAGACTTTTACCTCGTCGCGGTGACAACCGGCGACGGGCAGGAACAGCAACGACGTCAAAACCGGCAGCAGCCAGGCGCGTTTATTGAACCGGCACCCGAGGGCGACCCCGGATTTTTCAATCGGATGACTTATCACGATACAAAATTAGATGACGGATTGATGAAGATTCAAGTTTATTCTGGCAGGAGGGCGGGACGGGGGCGAAGAAGCAACGCATCTGGCGCGCGGCTGTCCCAGCCGCAGCAGATCGAATTTTTGAAATGTTCGTCTTGATTCCACATGTTTCTGTTTTGTGTGTGCTGCGCCTGGGACAGGCGCGCTCCGCGGCAAATGGTGTGCGTCAGCAGGATTGAGTCAATGCCACGCGGTTGAAGCCCCGCGCGGGATGCCGGTTAAAAACGGTATTGGAGGCTGGCAAAGATGACCTGGGCATCATAACTGAAATGGCCGACGGAAGCCAGATCGTCGTAGTGGGTGAAGGCATATTTCAGGTTGAGGCGCAGGTTTTGAGTGATCCGGCGGGAGAGTGCGGCGGTGATGCTGTGTTCCTCGGTATCGGTGCCGAGCGGCACACCGCCAACAATGTTGTTCTGGCCGTCGGCGGCGCGATAATAAAAGTAACCGACGTTCAAATCGGTCCTGTCGTCCAGCACAAAATCGGAGTTGAAGTTGACCGTCCAGTAATTGTTTTGCGAGTTAAGAACAGCCTGGGTGTAATCGGATGTGGGCGTTTTCGTGGTGCTGAGGACATAATTGAATCCCGCCTGCAGGCCGAGCCAGTTCAAGGGCGTCCAGCTCGCATTCTGACCAATGATGTGACTGTGCATCTTCGAGGAATTCACTTCGCTCAATTGCGACGCGGGGTCGGGCTGCGTGCGGATGGTGGAGTCCTGATATTCGTAGCGGCTGACGAGCGTGATGTTTTTCGGCAGGCGCAACGTCAGGCGGATATTGCCGTCCAACGTTTCAAATCCCTGATAGAGGATAAAACCCGGATAGGCATTTCCGGTGCTCAAATCATTGGGGGTGTTGTCCAACGTGTTGTCGTAGTTGTATTGGTTGATTTTATAATAGCCGCCGACGTCAAGGCTGGCCTGGCGGACGGGATACCAGCGGGCGCTGGCAAAATATTTTTGGAAGAGACGGGAGTCATCGGTCGCGAATTGCACCGGAATGGGGCCGATACCGTTGACCTGGGTCAGTCCCCCGTTTTCGTGCAGATTTCCCTGGCCTTCCGTCCATTGGCCGCCGAGGTTGAAGACCCAGTTGGTCACGCCGGTGTAGCGGAGGTCCAGGCGTTCACACACGTCGAGGGAATCGTACCCGCTGTTGCTGTTGAACGGTTGCGTTTCGCCCTGGTTGTAATACGGATCATACAACGTGCCCACGCCGGCGGCATCGGAGTTCCAATCCTCCTTTTGCACCCGGATCGAAGGGCTTATGGTGAAAGTCTTCGTCGGCAACGACATGAGGTTGACGTTCATGACATACTGGTGCTCGTGGGCACCGCCATTGAGGCTGGTGTAGCCATAGCTGAGGGCCGGATAAGCCGGCGAATAAACCACGTCAAAATCATCTCCGTAAATCTGGCTGCCGGTAAAGCGGTCATCGAGATTGGCATACATGAATCCGGTGGACAGAAACAGGTTGTCCTTGATCCAGGATTCGGCGAACGCATGGGCGCTCAACATGTCGTAGGAGGTGCCCTGCTGGTCGGTGACTTTCTGTTGAATGGATTCCCCCTGCCAGAAGGTCAGTTTATCGGCGTCGTTCAAATTCCCCGTTTCATAACTCACCCCCACTCCGTAATTCAGTTCTTTGTAGTGATGGGTCAGGTCGAGCTGGAAGGTGTCGGACTTTTCATTAATGCTGTAAATTCCCGGATACACATTATAGATGTTCCCGCTGCTGGGATCATGGACCGGCCCCCAGAGGGTCGGACTTTCATCGCCATTCCGGTAGCTGTGGCTGTATTTGAATGTGATTTGCGGGAGGTCTGGTTTGGTCAGCCCGGCCTCAAATGTAATCAGGCCGCGGTCCAGCGCCAGCGCGTCGCCCGGCAGCGCATACGAAAGCTGTGCGTCGGGAATGTATCCACCGGTACCGGAATCCCAAGTGCGGAAATTCTCAAAGTGGACACGGACAAAACCTAGATCATCGCGAACCAGACCAAGGCCGACACTGTAATCGTGATCGTCGAAAATGGAGTGTCCATCCAGCGTGAAGGTGGTTTTCTTGGCCACCTGGCTTTCGTAATGCAGGTCCTCAATGCCGCCAAAGACGCCGGGGTTGAGTTGTTTCCCCTGGGTCGCCTGGTTTGCATTGCCCTGGGTCAGCAAGGCGCCGGTGGAAAGCTCGATCCAGTTGCTGTAGGTGTTGGTGCCGCCTTCGAACCACTGCGCCGGTGTAATCGCGTCGCCCGCCAGTGCCGCTTGGGCGCCGACGACAATCAAGGACGCTCCGACGACAAACCTGTCGAAGCCGTGTTTCTGCCGCCCGGCGCGGAGCGATTTTGACTTTCGATATTTCTTTTTCATCGGCTTCCGGGGCGTTGATTAAAATCTGAGGGACGGACTCACGCGCGAGCCGTGGACCGCCTCGTGACAACCGGCGCTCCAACAGGCGCCCTGGCTCAGGCGCGAGGTATGGTCAACCCCGCCGATCAGAATCCCTCCCCCGGGCTGGGACTGTTGGAAATGGCACTTCAAACACAGGTTCGCGTTGCGTTCGGTGAGCATCTTGGCGTTGACGCTGCCGTGCGGGGAATGGCAGGTGGTGCAGCCTTCGCGCAGGGCCTCGTGCTCAAAGACAAAGGGGCCTTGTTGGGAAGGATGGCATTGGACGCAGTTTTCCTCCTGCGAAAGCAACTGGGTGCTGCCGCCGGCAAAGGCGATGCCCTTGTGCGGGGGATGGCATAGTATGCAAGTCATCCGCCCTTCGGGCACGGGATGGTGGTTGGGGAGATTGAACTGGCCCCGCACGTCCAGGTGGCATTGGTAACAGGCTTTCTCAACCGCCCGCGCCGGTTCGAGCGGGAACCGCCCGCTCAACCCCTCCGGCTGCGGTCGCCCGGCGGTAAAACTGTAAGGCGGTTTGGTTTCGCCACCGGAATCCGAGTGCAAACTACAGGGGCCGTGACAGGACTCGCAACCGGCGTCGAGCCCGTTTTTGCCCTGGGCGATGAGCCGCGCGTGATCGGCGGTCCGGAAGCCACGGTAAATTTCCTGATGGCACTGTTCGCATTCCGAGGAGCCGATGTATTTCGCGCCCGGCACATCCGGGAGCACCACTGCCCGGTGGCTGATGGTGCCGCAGGAAATCGCCGCCAGCAGCAAAACGACCGCGCCGGAGGCGAGCGCCAAGTTCCGGCCGCGCCGGCCGCGCGGCAGCGGAAGTTTGATGAATGGCAGTTTTGTCATGCAAATTGTTGGTTATCGTTCATTTCACGCAAATTTGAAAAACGCGCCATTGCCGTGGCCTGCCGTTCATGGGTATAATTCCTGGTAGATCATGTTTTCAGCCGCGGACAACAGGTTGAGGGCAAAAATCCAATTGTGCGTGCCGAGGCTGCCGTCATTGACCACGAGATATAAATTGAACCTGGCCTTCTTGATATTGTCCGGAATCAAGGCCTGGCCGGCGGCGTTCGGTCCGCTGTAATTCACCTGGTCCAACTGGATCCAACCGGTCGCGTACCCCAACAAGTTGGTTTGCAAGATCAATCCACCAGGGATTGTGTATTCCCAGATGACGGCCCCGTTGGTCTGCAACGCCGCTGGCGCCTTGGTGGCGGCCCAGTTGTTCAACATGACAAGCACCGTGGTAACCTCGTTGGAGATGCTAGGTCCCGAATGTCCGGGGTCAAATAAATGACAGTTCAGGCAGACGTTGTCGGAAGCCACCGTGAACGTGTGGGTATGGGTGCTGGCTGGCGGGGCGTCCGGTTGCATATGGCAGGACACACATTGATTGGTCAGATAAAACGTGCCGGAAATCGAGTTTTGGGCGGAATCCGGCAGCCCCGCGTGGGTACCGGGATTGAAGGTGGCCGGGCTGTCCGTCAAGCCGTTCCATAATTGACCGACGGAACCGAGCAGGAAGTTGTATTGCAACGAACGGTGCGGCGCGCAGGCGGTGTCCGTCCACGCGGCTCCGCGGCTGTTGTGGCATTGGCCGCAGAGATTGATGTTCGTGTTCGCGTTGTATTTGTTCGTGAACACGTCCGTGGTGGAGAGCGAAAAATAGTTGGTTGAGTGGATGGGATTGTAGAGTTGGACCGGATTGGAATTGGTCTGGTGCGGGTCGTGGCAAACGGCACAAGTGATGGCGACGTCCAGGTCATTCGTGAGCGTGAGGGGATTTTGTCCGTTGATCAAGGCCAGCCGGACGGAGCCGGAATGGCAGCGACCGCAACTGCTGATGTTGGTGGTGGACGAACTCATGGTTTGGAGCGCATCCGGCACCACGGCGGCGTGACCGCTCGTGTTCCATTCCTCGTAGGTGGGCTGCATGGGCCCGGTGTGGCAGCCGCCGCAGACGGTGGCGGCAATTTCAACCTGCGGGACAACGGTGGGATCATCGGTGGCGGCGGCATGATTGGCCGCCGGACCGTGGCAATTTTCACACTGCACCCCGGCCAGGTTGGTGGCGTAGGAAAAAACTCCGTTCTTGTTGGTGAAACTGAACCCGGTGGGCAAACCATAGCCGACTGTGTGGCAGGGCAGACACAGGCTGTTGGTCTGGCCGCCGGCGGCCTTGAACGCCGGACTGCTGAAGGCGCTGGCGTGGGGCGTGTTCGTCACGTACTGGCAGATGCTCAAATGACACGTGAGACAGACCTTCGAGCCGGCATATTTCGGCGCCGGACCGGAGACGCGGAAGAAGGCATTGCTGTAGAACTTCGTGATGACGGCGTAGCGGACCAAATTGGTGGCCTTGCCCAGCGCCACCCACGGGGCCAGCAAGCTGTTGCTTTTCTGATAGACCTGATAATAACCGGACGGACCGTCCCACGTCACATTCATGCCGTTTGTGACGCGCTCAATTCCCGTCATGACCGGCAATCCCGGCATGCCGCCTGGCTGGGTGATGGTCAGGTGTTGGACGTTCTGCGCATTCGCGAAGCAGCCGCCAAGGAAGAAACCTGCCGCGGCCAAAATTAAAACGGACGCCCGGTCAACCAGCAATGCGTTGTTGCCGTTCATAAGCAGCGAATTGTTTATCCTGGAAATTGCTGTTCCATGCCATCTTCTGCCGGTATCGGATGACCAACCGGATATCCATCGGGCGGCAAACTGGACGACCGGCTGAACCCGCGCAACACCAGAATGTTGGCTGACCGGCCCCGGATGCCGAACCTGTTTGATTGAAAAGTTACACTGTAGGAAAGAACAGGCCATCCTAATATTGCCGGATGTTCACCTTTGATTGTCCTGTGCAAGACAAGCGAAGTCCGCCATCTGTCCCGGCCAGCGACAGTGACACGTGTATTTATCCCGCCCCGCTCCGCCGGATTTATTTTTTCTCGCTTACCCGGTCGGGACGCGGCACCTTTGAAGCTGGTGTTCGGCAAACAGGAAGGACATGTTCGATGAGACAACCAACGATTAAGCGAACGACCGGGCCAGCCCGGGCTCGCATCAACATTTTTGTGCTGGTTTTGGTTTTCCTCGGTCTGGCGGCCGGTGCTTTCTGGTATTACCGGCACGCGAGGGAGCACGGCACAATCAGAATGATTGGCTGGGCCGGCAGCGTCGTTTTGTCCGACAGCACCAAAGCCGTTTTGAAGAACCTCCATTCCCCGGTTGAAATCCGCTTCTACTCTTTGTTGGATCAAGCCAGCGTGCCCGCCGCCACGTTCGCTTTTGCCGACCGGATCAACCAGTTGCTGACCGAATTCCAGCAAGTTGCCGGCGGAAAAATCTCTATCACCGGCCACAATTCATTGTCCGATGCCGACGCCGCTACGGCCGATGGCGTAAAACCGTTCAACCTCGACAAGGGCAATGCTTGTTTTCTGGGACTCACCGTTGTCTGCGGAGGGCAGAAAGAATCTTTGCCACAAATCCAGCCCGAATGGGAGCCGGCGCTGGAATTTGACCTGGCCCGCGCGATTCTCCATGTGACCGCTACGCCGGCAACATCCGTCGTCAAGGCCAGCGCCCCGGCCTCCCCCGAAACCACCAATGAAATCCTGCGGCTGATTCCCAATGTCAAGGGCACCTCGCTGGACGACGGAATCGGAATTTTGCGCGAGGCCACCGTGAACAAATTCAGAGAAGCCGGAGCCGAGATGGAGAAACAAATTCAGGCCGCGCAACAACAAGCCGCCGATGCGCAAAACGGCCGGCCCGAGGCGGAACAGCAGGCCGCGATGAAACATCTCCAACAGGTCCAGTTGGACCAGGCGGAAAAACTCAAGGCCATCGCCGCGCAGTTGCAAGCCCAGATTTCCGTCTTCGAGCAGATGAAGGCTGCGCCTCCGGCCGCGAAATAATTCCTTGCCGGATCAAAGCGGAGCGACTACCAGTTAACCCTCAGCGTTCAACCAGTGTAAGCGGAAAGCAGAGGACGAAGCAGGAATAACGATGTGTTACCTTTCAATGAAATACCGCGTCCATCATATCAACTGATTACTTTTAATGAAAAAAAGCGGCCAATCAGACAGGAAAAATAAACAGACCAGCGGGCTGGTTCCGATTTTCAAGGAACTGGTATGGGTTCAATGCAAAGAATACAGGTGCCTGGCGTATTTGGACGCGACCGGCAAATGGATAAATTTCTATACCGGGAAGAAATTGACGGATTTCGTCAAAATAATCGGATGATGGTCAGTTGATCCGTCTTCGTCCTGCTTTGCAGGACTACGTCGCGCCAAGTTCGCCTCCGTTGCACTTCCGTCTTCACTAAGTCTCCGCCTTCACCCGGTTACGGCACGACGAGTCAACGCGACATGGGGTTAAGGGTTTTCCTTCTTCACAGGCAAACAAAAACCCCTTCCCGCTGCCGAGAAGGGGTGTGTTCAAGTGATTTTACGCGATTACGGAGTATGTACCACGCGGAAGAACATTTGCACGTTATCCCGCATCGGGGTCAGGTAACTGATGGACCCGCCGGTGCCGGGGATGTTGGTGCTGATGTTTTGCCAACTACCGGTGAGGGCGGTGATGCCTTGGATTTGGTAGGTGGTGCCCACCTGCGTGTTGAAGGCGATTTCCGCCGCCTCGTAAATGGCAATGGTATTGGTCGCGCCGTTGACGATGTTATCGTCATCGAAATAGATCACGCCGCTGCCGCCAACCGTAAAGCCAGCGGTCGGAGCGAGACCCAAGGCGTACATCATCCAGTTTGGCACGCCGGCGCTGTTGTTGACGGCGTCAGGGCTGGCAGCGGGGTTGGTGGCAAAGTTTTTGCCGAAGTATTGGATCTCCCACGCATCCGGCAGGCCGCCGGTGGTGGAAATGCCCGTCAGATTGGCGATGGAAGCCTTGAGCAGACCGACCGCGAACGGCCCGTTGTGAACACCCAAACTGCCATCATTGGCGACGAAATTAAAGTTGTAGTCGGCCTGCAGGAATTTCGCCGGCCAGTTGGTCGGGACCGTTCGGAGCGTTGTCGTAGTCTTGACCAGGCCGTCCGCAACATAGTTGGCGGGATTCGCCTGATAGGTCGTAGGCGGCAGGAGCATGGACAATTCGTTGAGCAGGATCTGGACCTGAGTCTGGATGCCCTGGCTATAGCCGTAACCGACATAATCGGGAGCCGGTATATCAAAGTTGGTAACGGCCCCGTGACATTGGGTGCAGACATAAGCCACCGGAATCTTGGCGCCCAGGCTGTTGGTGTAACTCATCTTGGTGGTGTGGCCGCCGGCCAAGGAGAACGCCGCATTAGTGGTAGCGATCGACTGCATATGGCAACCGACGCAGGTGTCGGACACCACATTGGCGTGCGGCGCGCTGGGAATCACCTGCCCATAGGTCACGGCATTCACGCCCTCAAGCATGTCAGCCTGCGGGCTGTCATGCGTTCCAAAGCCGACGCCGCCGGCCCAGTTGTTTTGATTCAAGGGATATGTTACCAACATGTTGGTGACGGAGCCGTTGCGGTTGTTATGGCATTCCATGCAGAAGCCACCGGCGCCGGCGTTCGTAACCATGGTGCCATCGGAAAGCGTGACATTATAGCTCAAGCGCAATTGGTACGGATTGGAAGCACTATGCGGGTCGTGGCAGGCTTGACAGGTCACCGCCTCGTAGTTCGTGTTGGGGGCGGTGGTTAAAATATTGGTGGAAAACGCATTCGCCGCAATAATATTGGTTGGATACGCATTCTGCGCACTCATACCGCCCGCCGTGGCCCAACCAATGAAGCCAGGTGCCGTATGGCAACGGACGCAGGCGGGGCTGGTCTCTCTGGCGGAAGAGGCATGGACTGAATTGTTCCATTCCCTAAATTGGTATTCGGCGGGCAAGCTGTCGTGGCATTGCGCGCAGTCACCCGCGGCGTAGCTGACGGAGATAAAGTTGCTGTTTCCGAGTATGGCTGGAATCGGATGCTGAGTGCCGGGGCCGTGACAATTCTCGCATTGGATATTGGCCACGGCTTGCAATGCCGCCGGCATGGCGGCCCAGTTGCTGGGGTTGTTGGTCAGCACGGCCGGGAAAGTCCAGCCGTATTCCTTCGCCAGGTCGTCAAAGCCGCCGTTGACGGCGAACGAGTTTGTATCATAGCCAAGCACGTGGCACTGAATGCAACTCTGGTTGTAGTGGCTGCTGACCTCGCCATCGATGGCCCGGGTGAAGAAGGAGGCATGGAGCGTATTCGCGTAACCGGGGTAAGTGCTGGGCGCATTCAGGACGCTGCCACTATGGCAGGCCTCGCAAGTTGGCAAGCCATAATAAGTGGCCGCCGTGATAATATTGGTGATGTTCACCATGGTCGGAGAGATGTTCGTCCCATTGACGGTGCCCGTCGTCATTATCGTGGCCACATTGGTGTATTGTCCGACGACATCCGGGCGGAAAAAGGTCCGACCCGCCAGTTGCAGGTACGGTGTGGGGGCTGCGTTATTGGCTCCACCCGTGACCCGATCCCCCGTCTTGAAGAGCGGCACATTGGTGCCCAACGGACTGGGGAGGAGCACGGCCTGCGAACCCAACGGGATATTATTCGTGGTCATTGTCCAAGTGACGCCAAGAATGTTCGAAGGGGCTAGGGAGGCGCTCACCATGGCGTCCAGATAAACCGGTTCGCCCACGCCGACGGTGCCAATGCCGGCGGAGAACTGGGCATTGGTCAGCGAATACCCGTAAGTTGATGAGATTTCATTCGGTGTTAAGGGACGCTGGGTAACCTGGCCATTCAATGCGATCGACGCCGCGTTGACGGTGGCCACGGTGCCGACAAACGCCAAAGTCACCGCCGCAAGGCCGGCAAA
>DLMG01000242.1 GCA_002479245.1 Verrucomicrobia subdivision 3 bacterium UBA7542
GCAGGCCAACCTTTCACTCGTTGCACGGGCTACGGCCTGGCAAGCCAGCGGGATTTAAAGCGGTGAGCAAAGACGGTTTGTCAGACGCAACCCTGACACCAACATTGCGCAGGTGAACGTGATCGTTGTTCCCGTTACAAAGCCAACCTGGCCAAGGGCGGCAATTTGATCCGTCGGTTCTTCAGGTATTTATCACACAGAACGGTGATCCATTCCCGGGACGTATCAATCCTGGTTATTTCAAAAAACGTTGCATCTCCCTCCTCCACCAATTGATAGTTCAAACAATTGATCTTCAGCGGAGCGGGCTCGCCTTTTAAATTCAGTTCACAGGTGATGGTTTTGTTTTTCGAGTCGATTTGCAGGTTGGTCATGGTCCCATATTCCTTAATCAAGGCATTTAAAAATAAACCGGCGAAAGGTCCGGCGACCCGATCTTTAATTTGGCCAAACATATTCACCCAAAACAGGTTTTATCAATGGCCACGAATGGTGCCTATGCCGCCGGAAGCATCAACAACCACTTTGGCCGGCATCTGGTGCGACCAGGTCCGGCGAGTTAGACCCGATGTTCCGGCGGGAAAACCAGTCCCCTTTCTGGCCGGCGTGCATTCCGCTTGTTTTTCTTTGCGGCTGGGTTTAAATAAGCGGCATGCAAGTGAGTCATTGCAAAATCGGGCTGGGTAATTTCTTTCGAAACAAAATCTCCGGCAGGATTTATCGCTCTGCTGCTTTAACCAAAAAGGAACTGTTATGAATGAGGTGGCATACAATATGGCCTGGGCCGTGGTGTTCTCGGCACTCGGCGGTCTCATCGGCATCGCGCTGATATTGGCGGCATCCGTGTTTTTGCCCCGTTTTATCGAGCGCCTGACGCCCAACATTGATGAGGACAAGGAAATTGCGCGCGGCAACGTGGCGGTGGCCAATTATTTTGGCCGGGTCGTTGGCGCGAGCATCATCGGGATCAGCATCGTCGTCGCCGCGGCCGTCCTGGGCGGAATCATCGCCGCCTTGCATTGACGGGGCAGGCACAGGCGGTCCTGGTAAATTCCGCGCCTCATTGTAATGGCCATGCCCGGCACAACGTTTGAGAATGTTCGCATGAAAATGCGGAGTATTTTCATTTTTCTATGCACCTTGCTGGTGACCTCGATTGCTTGGGGCCGCGGCGGCGGCGGCTGTCTGGAAGAGGGCACGCTGATCGCCACGCCGGCAGGACAGGTCCCCGTCGAACAATTGGCGCGTGGCGACGCCGTTTGGGCGGTGGTGGAAGGAGAACTTCAGCCGGCGATAATTCAGGCCACCGTTGAAGTTGATCCCGCTGAATACGTGGAAATTGCCGCCGCCGGGAGAATCTTGCGGGTCACAGCGGAACATCCCCTGCAAATTGACCCGGGAGTTTTCCGGGTGGCCGCCAACCTTCGGCCCGGTGACACGCTTTACCTGCGCGAAACAAATCATTTCAGGACAGCTCAAATCGACGCCATCACCCGCGTGAAAGCGGTGCATCCCGCTTTCAACCTGCTGGTCATGCCGGGAGGCACTTATCTCGCAAATGACATCGTCGTGCATAACAAAGGGTGTTTTCTGCCGGACACGCCCATCTTGCGCGCCGATGGCACGCCATCACCCATCAGCGAAATCCGTCCCGGGGATGAGTTGCTTGCGTTTACAACGACCGGGGAAATTGTTCATACGACCGTGCGCCAGGTGATTGTTCACGAAGTGGACGAATACGTCGTCGTGGGCACTGAGCAGACAACACTGCGCGTGACGCGCGAGCATCCGTTCTACGTCGGCGACGGGACTTTCAAAACGTTGGAAGCCTTGAAGGTCGGAGACCGGATTTTTGCCGTGGTTGGCGGCGCTCTGCGTGAGCAGATGATTACCAGCCTTGAGATGGTTTCGACTCCGACGCGTGTCTATAATTTGCAAACGGATCATCCGAACACCTACTTCGCCAACGGCATTGCCGTGCATAACAAAGGCGGCGGCGGTGGCGGTGGTGGTTTCGGTGGAGGCGGTTTCTACGGTGGCGGATCTTCCGGCGGCGGCTCAGGGGATCCCACAATACTATTTATATTTATTGGGGCATTTGTCGTCATTTTCTTGATTGCGAAAGCGGCGCAGAACAAAAAGGCGGCAGATGAAGATTTGGACTATGTTTACAGCCGTTTTGACATCGAACGCAAAGCGGGCAAGACGCGTAAGTTGCTGGAATTTCTGGCACGCGTGGACCAGACGATGGCTCCCGACAAATTGGAAGCCCAGGCCAAATCCACCTTCCTGGAATTGCAGAAATGCTGGCAGGCACGGAATTACGATCCCATGAAACCGCTGCTGATGCCGGATCTTTACGCGGAACACTGCTCGCAGCTCAGCGGCCTGATTGCCAATCATGAAATCGACATGATTTCAAATTTGAATGTCGAGCACGTGGATATCGTGAATGTCCGCTATCCGCAAAAGGAGAACGACCGCGAGTTCACGGCGCTCATCACCGCCACCGCTCGCGACTATTACGTGGACGATCGCACCCAGGAATTTCTGCGGGGTGACCAGGAGCCGGCGCGGTTTCAGGAATTCTGGACGTTTCATCGTCAGGGCGGCGCGTGGCTGCTCCGGGAGATTGACCAATCCCGCGAGTCCGACGCGTTGAAAGAGGAAAACTTTTTCGAGCAGTTCACCGACACGGGATTAAACCAGGTTTATGATGAGACGGCCGGCAAGGAAGGCCCGGCGGGACCGTGGCTGGAAAAAGAGACGCTGGACAAATCCACGCGGATCGAGCGCCTGCTGAATTTTCTGGTCCAGACGGACAAGCTCTGGAACCGCCAGGCGATGCTGGAACGTGCCCGGCAGGTTTTCCTGGATGTCACGCTGGCACGTGAAAAAGGCGATCCCGCGGCCGTCCCGACCGCTGAATTATTCCCCGACGTGGCGACCAACTTGCAGGGCGAACTCGTGCGTTTGGGAGGACAGGGAACGCAGTTGGAGTTCCGTAATCTCTGTGTGCGCAAGGCGGAGTTGATTCTGGTGCGGAACTTCTCGGACAACTCCAAGGACGAATTTACCGTCCGGATCAGCGCCCATGCCCAAAGGGCTGTCCGCCGAAACAATCTGCTGATCAGCCAGGACGCGGACGTCACGCCGTTTGTGGAATTCTGGACCTTCGGACGGCTGGACAATGAATGGAAATTAAAGGAAGTGTTGCCGCCGGCCCGGGGTGGCGAACTGGTGGCAACGGAGAATGTGGATGAAGGCAGTTCGCCGGAGCAACTCCAGTGGTATTACAAACAAACGCGGGCCAATTGATGATTAAGCGTCCGTGAACATTGAACCCATCATTCATCGGGAGACGGCGCACCGGCTGGCGCGCCGGGCTTTGTTCAGCTTCATCTTGACGTTCGTCCTGTCGCGGGTGTTTGTGTTACTGATCATGTCCAAAGAGATGCCGAACCTTTATTTCTTCCTGCACGGCACCCACGTTCATCATTTGAACTACGGCATTTTTCTGCTGGCGGCAGTGGGTGGTTACAGCATTTTTCGCCGGCCCATCGGTCGCACGGCGGAAATCACGGCACTGTTGTATGGAGTGGCCATGGGTCTCACGTTCGATGAGTTCGGAATGTGGCTGCACCTGGGCGGCAGTTACTGGCAACGGGCGAGCGTGGATGCGGTGATAGTCGTGACGGCGTTGTTTGGGTTGATCGCCTTTGCGCGTTCATTGAAGCGTTTTGAAGCGCGTCACTTTGGGGCGTTCATCGTTTTGCTTACCGTGCTGGCGGGTTTTGGCGTGGTTTTGTACACGACAAGCGACCGCCTCGGTGATATGATGGGCCCAACGCTTCACGATCTGGAAGCCGCCTCTTCACCCTAGCCATTTCGGGAGGCCAACTCGTTGGTCTCCGCCGGCGGCGCAGCAGCACCGCCCCACCCATCGCACCGATTGTCTCCGGGAATTGGTATTATTTGGACTTTTTGGCCTTTCTCCCGGCCCAAATCATTTTCATCTTGGCCGAGAGTTTGGCTTTGGCCGCTGCACTCATTTTCCCCCTGGCTTTCCTGGCCGGTTTCGCTGATGACTTTGACCCTTTCAGTTTCGCCCATCTTGCTTTGGCACCAGCACTGATCCTGGCTCTGGCCGCTTTACTCATCTTAAACTTCTTCCTCGGAGCTGCCTGAGCGGCAGGTGTGGTTGGAGAACCCAACAGCCGGCCAAGCTCTTTTTCCAGCGACTGGATTTTCTCTTTGAGTGTGACTGCTTTGCGTAATTGTTGAACCGATAGACTGCTTAATAGTGTACTCATAGGGATGGAATTAAGGTTTTTGACGGGAAAAGTCAATGATTGTAACGGTGACGTCAAGTAATAAAGAGCTTTACGAATCTAATGAGTTCGAGGATGCTCTAATTTCATGTCGGCAATCAAGCGATTCTGGCGTTATTGGTGCGGAAACTTCGAAACCGCAAAGGGAGGATTCGACATGAGTGCCTTGATTGTCACGGTTATGCTTGCGGCAAGTTGCGTGCTGTGCAAGCTGGTTAATTTTCAAAGCCCAATCAAAGGTTGTATTGCCAATTCCAAATTTGCTGACGGTTGCGAAATAGCTGCAATCATCGTTTTTTTGGGATGGTGCTTTCTTTGGCTTCCGTTCCGCAGCCATGAAGCGCAACAAAAAGCACAAAAGACGGAAAGACAAAATCTCATCTCCCAGCTTCAACAAGCGGAAGCGCTTTTCAATACGGTTGCTGAACACAAAGACAAACCGGCTGAAGCCGTCAGCCCAAAACAAAAAATCAAGGATTCGTTGGGAGCTTATCTGGTTCAGTTGGAAGATCGTGTTCTCGTGATAAAAAAGATGACTTTATTTGAATACAATAAAAGTCTTAAAAACGAGGAAGACAAGGAGTCTATTGACCTGTTGAACGAAATCTATTTTTTCCTGGATTTAAACCTGGGCAAAGCCGAGTCTGTTCTTTTTAAGAGTCGGACAGGCATCTCTTTCGCTTCAATAAATGATTGGGGACAGTCCGCATTTAAGGCGGAGAAATGGCAGGGCATGATTGATAACTTGAATCATTACGCAAGCCAACTGAAGAAGATCATCGAAGAACAAGACTAAATCCCCAAGCGCCTGGCACGTCCTTTTCGCCAACGGATGAAAGGTTCCTTCTGACGGCTTCACTGCCCCCGGAGCGCCGGCCTCCGGCACAGCTCGTTGAGGTTTGTTTCAAGGCTTCAACCGCGCCCTTAAGCGAGCCACATATCTGTCATTAGCCGTTGCCAGTCGCCGGTTCGGGTGCTGGTGTGGACTTCTGCTCGTTCACGCCGTCATGAACATTGACTTGCTTTCCCTTTTCGCGCCTTTCTTGTCGCACCATAGCGGAGCGCCTTTGCGTTAAGAACCTACTTCGCCAGCGCCATTTCGGCGGACGGTTCGTCAATTTCCGGCGACGGCGCGGTTTCACCGGTTTTGTGGAATTTCACGCTGACGATCTTGCTGATGCCGCGTTCCTCCATCGTCACACCGTAAAGCACGTCGGCCATGCCGATGGTGCGTTTGTTGTGCGTGATGATGATGAACTGTGAGTGCGTCAGGAACCGCTGCAGAACGAGGACAAACCGGTTGATGTTCGATTCGTCGAGCGCCGCGTCCAGCTCGTCCAGCACGCAGAACGGGCTGGGCTTGACCTGGTAAATGGAGAACAACAGCGCCACGGCGGTCATCGTCTGCTCGCCGCCGGACAGCAGCGAGATGCTTTGCAGTTGTTTGCCCGGCGGTCGCGCCATGATTTCGATGCCGCTTTCCAGCACGTCGTTTTGATCCGATAAAATCAGGTCCGCCTTGCCGCCGCCGAAGACCTCGGTGAACATCGTGCGGAAATTTTCGCGGATCTTTTCAAACGTTTCGGTGAACATCTGCCGCGTTTGCACGTTGATGCGGTTGATGACTTCGAGCAGTTGCACCCGGGCCTGAACCAAATCGTCGTTCTGCTTCGTCAGAAATTGATAACGTTGCTCGGTTTCCTCGTATTCCTCGATGGCCACGAGATTCACCGGGCCGATTTCGTCGAGCCGCTGTTGCAGCGTTCCAATTTGTTGTGACACGGTGTTCCAGTCCGTGGCCGCGCCGCTCGCCGCCATTTCTTCCGGCGTCATCACATGCACCTTGGCCGGACCTTCGTCGGCGAATGTGATGGTGATGCACTCGCTGCGCACGTCGTCGAGGGCGATGTGATATTTCTGCTGGATCCGTTCGCGCAAGTTCTGGACGGACATGTTTTTCTGCGCCAGTTCAACGTCCAAAGCGCCGCGCTGCTCCTGCAACTGGGTCAACCGGCTGCGTTGGCCACGCAAATTTTCCTCGCGCGTGGTCACGTCGGCTTCCTGCGATTGTTTCCGCGCCAGCAATTCGGCGGTTTGCGTGTTCACCTGCTCGCGCTCGTGCTGCAAACGCCCGATTTGCGACCGTGAATCCTGGATTTCCGATTCCGCCTGCTCCTTGCGGCCGATAAACGATGAAACCTCGTTGCGCCGCTGTTCCACCGCCTGGGTCAGCTCGTGAATACGCTGTTCCAGCGATTGCTGCTGCTGGCGGAACGACGCCAAAAGCTGTTCCTCCGCCGCGAGCGCCACCTTGCTCTCGGTGAGCGCGGTATTGGCGGCGTCACGCTGCTGCCGCAGATTTTCCAGTTCGGCCGTGAGCGCGGCAACTTGTTGCTGTCCGGCGCATTCGCGGGTTTCCAGTTTGTTCAACTGCGCCGTCAGCGCATTGCGCTTTTGCGAACCTTCCAGCTCCTGCGCGGCGAGGCTTTGGATTTCAAAAACGACCGTCTCAATTTTCTGGTGCAGCAGCCGGTTGGAATTTTGCAATGCGTTGAACTCGCCTTCGCGCGTGGCGATGGCGACTTCCTGCTCGCGCAATTCCGTCTGCGCCTGTTGCAGGCTGGCCTGCAATTCCGTCTGCTCGCCCAGGAGGGCGCCGCGTTTGCGGCTCATTTCGGCAACCCGGAGCCGGACTTCCGTCAGTTCCCCGTGCAGTTCGGAGATCTGGTTTTTGCGTCCGAGAATTGAGGCCGGCGCCTTGGGATTGCCATTGCCGTTCAAGTAACCACCCGTGTAAATGCCGTGCCGGCTGAGCAGATCGCCGGTCAACGTGACGAAATCGCAGCCCGCGTGGCCATTTTGAATCTGGGCCGTGGCCGTGGCCAGGTCGGACGCGATGAACGTGCGGCCCAATAACGCCTTCAGGAGTTTTTCCACCGACGGCTCGCCCTGGACCACGGCCAGGGCATGAATGACCTGGCCATTTTGCAGGCCGTTTTGAATCACGTCGAGGCCGCTGCCCGGCGCCATTTCACCGTCAAAAGCCAATTGCTTGTCGTTGGTGTATTCAAGTGAAAGCGCCGCGACACTGGCGCGTCCGACCTTGTTGGCGCTGAGGTCGGCGAGAATCTGCTGCGCGGATTCCGGCTGCTCGGTCAAAACGAGTTGCAGATGGTGGCCGAGCGCGTTCTCGATGGCGACGACATACGAATCCGGCACGCGAATGCGGTCGGCGAGCGAGCCGATGACC
>DLMG01000019.1:0-10622 GCA_002479245.1 Verrucomicrobia subdivision 3 bacterium UBA7542
CTGCCGGTTGCTTCCAAAAGCGGCGTGGCGCTTCGCTTCCCGCCGCAGTCCAAAATCTGTGGTTGCGGCCAAAGGCCGCGCTGGGTTCATCTGTGGTTAAAAAAGTCCTTTCGCGGTTTTCGAGGACGAGGACGAAGAATTGTTGGTTGACACCTTGACGACGGCGGAGTCGAGTAGGCCGGCTTGGAGTTGACGCGCTGCTGATTGTGCGTTACCTAGACCGCGGATTTCCGTGGTAACCTTGAAATACCCGGCCCGACGCCGGGAGGAGACACACGATGCAAACAGTTCTGCCCTCAGAGTTCAAACGCGGCATGGTCCTGATGCTGGACGGCGCCCCGCAGATGGTGGAGGAGTTCCACGTCAGCGGCACGGCCCAGACCAGACACAAGCTGCACGCGCGGCTGCGCCATCTGAAAACCGGCCGCCTCACCGACCACACGTTCCCGGAAGGCGAGCGCCTGCCGGTTGCCGACGTGCAACACCGCCGCGTCCAGTTCAGCTATCCTGACGGGCAGGATTGCGTCTTCTCCGATGTCGAATCGTTTGAGGAATTGACCCTCAGCGCCGAGCAGATCGGCGACCGCCGCTGTTTCATCAAGGAAAACGAGGAGTACCGCGCCCTGCTGCTCGACGGGCGCCTGCTGGACATTGTGCTGCCGCCGAACGTGACGTTTGAGGTGGTGGATACCGCTCCGCCCAGCAGCGGCGGTTCCGACGCCACGTGGAAACCCGCCCGTCTCGACGCCGGTCTGGAAATCATGGTCCCGCTGTTCATCGCCCCCGGTGAAAAAATCCACGTGGACACGACCGAGCGGAAATACGCCGGACGCGAAAACGAGGGAAAGAAGTAACGGGGGGCCAATGCTCCTTCGCCTCAGCAAGACACCCAACATCAAATGTAAACATCCCGCCTGCGCTTACTACGTGCGGCAAGCCGCGGTTTCCGTCTCCTCTTCGCTCTGACGCGACGTGAAAATTCTTTATATCTTTGTGCCTTGGTTGTTCAAAATTCGGGCAGTGCCTTAATTTGAATTTGTCACCATGAAAACATTTCCCCACAAGAATGTTTTATTTGTTGTGAAGAAAGCGGCGACGATTTCATTGGTCGGTTCAGCATTTATAGCGCGGTATATGCCAGTGTGTGAGAAATTGGTTGATGGGGAAAACATCAGGTCAAAAGACAATAAAGTGACCGGCTTGACCTCTTTATTGGCGCGGACAAACATGACAACTATGTATGGGCGGCCTTGGACCCAACCCGTATTAAGTGGGGACGGAAATTCCAGTGGTCCCGATGGGAATCGGTCATTTCGATACAATGACCGCGGACACGCGGCGCACCATCCCTTGCCCGGCACATCTACATCGGTCGTATCAGGTTGCCAGTACGCATTCTTTAGGCAATTCAGGACGGGGCCACTCCACAATACTAGCTCAACATCTGATACAACCACATCTGAATCATTAACCACACTGAATTCGAGGCTCACATTAGATGCCCCAGACCCTATTGGAACCAACAGCAGTTTTCCCGGTTTCATAAAATTGCTGGAACCAAATAAAAAATCATTCGTCAATGGAACATTCACCTTGTTGCCATCAACGGCATCAAGAATCAGTTTCAAATCTGGATGTGGTTTTGGTTTTGCCTCCGAAAACTCACTGACAGTCAAAAAAACACCCAATCCAAAGCACAGAACAAAACAAATTGGCCAAACGATCCAAGGCCGCTTCAAATAATTAAGAACAACAAATGACGCAGTCACGAATAATGTGACAATAGCCAAAAATTCAAAATAATCTCCAACTTTAGGCCAGCCATGTTTATCAAACAAATCTTCACCAAGAATCTCAAAAATAAGAGCGACACAGGTTCCGTTAATAATCTCTTGCGCGACAACTCGCCAACTCGGCTTGCCGGACTCGTCACCGTTCATCGTGGGGAAATTGTTATGTTGATTGTTTTTGTACTCATCTGTGGGTTGGTCATTGGGGGGATCGTCACCGCCTTCGTTATATCCCACGGACAATGAACTGTCGTCATCCATTTGACATTTTCAAAATGTGTGCAAATTTCAAATCGTTTTGGGTGCGTAAGTTAACCGGTCAAGCCCGCGTTCCTTACAATCGCGGATTGCGAGTCCGAGGCTCGCCGCATCCATATGATTATGACGCTGATTTATCACTCCCCGCAGCGGAAAGCAACGCTTTCCGTATGCGGAGCAAGCGCGGCCAGCATCGCAAAGGAGTTTGATCACCGTGTTAACTGTTCCGGCTGGACGCTTTTAATCGCCGCCGCCAGTTCCGGTTGACCTCAAAGGCACGTACCGTAGAAACTACCGCCGTGCTGCGACACGAAATTTCAAACAACTGGACGTTCCGCGAGGCTGCCAAAGACCAGTTCCATACCGCCCAGGTGCCGGGGTGCGTGCATATCGATCTCCTGAGAAACGGGCTGATCCCCGATCCCTTTTTCGGCACCAACGAACAGGAGCTCCAGTGGATTGGCGAGCAGGACTGGATTTATCAAACGACCTTTGATCTGCCGGCGGATTTTCTGAAACAAGCGAACGTGGAACTGGTGTTTCGAGGACTGGATACCTACGCCTCCGTGACGCTTAACGGTTCGCCCGTCCTGACCGCGAACAACATGTTCCGCGATTGGCGAATCCCCTGCAAACCACTGCTCAAGGAAAAAGGAAATGCACTCGTCGTCCGGTTCCGCAACGTGTTCGCCGAGACGCTGCCCCAATACCAAAGCGCCCCGTACCGGTTGCATGCTTTCGGCACGAACGACCAGGCTGACGTCAAGCTCGCGATGTATTCGCGCAAAGCGCAGTTTCATTACGGCTGGGATTGGGGACCGCGGCTCATCACGTGCGGCATCTGGCGACCGGCGCTGATCGAAGCCTGGAGCGGCCTCCGGATCAAAAGCGTCTTTGTGCAGCAGCAGAATGTCTCCGCCGCCGGGGCGGACATCATTTCCGTGATGGAGGTGTTGTCGGACGCGCCGCAGCGGGCGCGGATTTCCGTGACCATGGATTCGAGCCAGTTGAATTCGGAGGAACACCCGCTGCAGAAGGGGCTTAATCGAATCACGGTCAAAGGGCACCTCGACCAACCCGCGTTATGGTGGACCAACGGACTTGGCAGCCACCCGCTCTACCATTACCGGGCGCAAGTCGAAGCGGGCGGGAACACGGTTGACGAATACTCCACGAAAATCGGCGTCCGCTCCTTGGAAATTGTCCGCGACAAGGACGCGTCCGGGACTTCGCTTTATGTGCGGCTCAACGGCGTGCCGGTTTTCATGAAGGGCGCGAATTATGTCCCGCTGGATAATTTTCAGAACCGGGTGACGCGCGAACGGTATGAATCCGTCCTCCGTTCCGCCGTCGAGGCGCACATGAACATGTTGCGAGTCTGGGGCGGTGGGATTTTTGAAGAGGACACCTTCTACGAACTCTGCGATCAGCATGGCATCCTCATCTGGCACGACCTGCAATTTGCTTGCGCCACGTACCCCACCGATGAAGCATTCCTGCAAAATGTGCGGCAGGAGATCATTGACAACGTCATCCGGCTGCGCAACCACGCCTCGATTGCGCTCTATTGCGGCAACAACGAAAACGAAGCCTGCTGGCATCTGATGTGGAAGCAGTTGTGTTCCCCGGAAATTCAGGCGCGGCATGAACGGGATATCCGGACGCTGTATTATGAAACCATTCCGCAGGCGTTGCGGGAGGTGGATACGACCCGTTACTACCATTCCTCCAGCCCGAATGCCGGGTTCAACAACATCCCGTACGGGGAAGGCGACATTCATTATTGGGGTGTGTGGCATGGCAAGGAACCGTTCGAGAAGTATCCCGAAAACATCGCCCGCTTCGTGAGCGAGTACGGCTTTCAGTCGTATCCCGAATTGTCCACCGTGAAGAAGTTTGCGGAACCGAAAGATCGCGAGTTGCATTCCGTAGTCATGCTTTCCCACCAGCGTTGCATGGCCGACGAACGCCGGGACCGGGAATACGGAAACCGCCTGATCCAATCCTACATGGACCAGTGGTATCGCCGGCCAAAGGATTTTGAATCGTACCTTTACGTCAGCCAGGTGATGCAGGCGGACGGCGTGCGGCTCGCCATGGAAGCGCACCGGCGGGCGATGCCGTATTGCATGGGCTCACTCTACTGGCAGATCAACGACTGCTGGCCGGTCGCTTCGTGGTCGAGCATTGATTATTTTGGCCGATGGAAGGCGCTGCATTACACCGCGCGGCGAATTTTCGCTCCGGTCATCGTCTCCGCGGTGGTTAAGGAAAACGAAGCGCTGTTTTATATCGTGTCCGACCGGCTGGAACCGATCAAGGCAACATTGGAGATCGTTGTGCTCGATTTCGGCGGAAAAGAAATCAGCCGGAGGACGCAGCCCGTCACCGTGGCTCCGAACACATCGGAGCTGCATCTGACTTTGACGAAGGCGCAACTGGCGCGCGGCCAGGACGACGCGCAGTTGGTGATCGTCTCGCGGTTGAAGGACGAAAATGGAATCATGGCCGAGGACCTGAAATATTTTCGTCTGCCAAAGGATTTGAAACTGTCCCCGCCGGAAATCGCGACGAAGATTACCCGGTCGAAAGGCGGCTGTTCCATTGAACTTTCCTGCCGGTCTTTGGCCCGGAGCGTGATGCTGGCCTGCGGTGATGATGAGGGCTTTTTCTCCGACAATCATTTTGACCTGCTGCCGGGCGAAACCAAACGGGTGGAATACAGGACTTCGCTGGATGAAGAGGGCGTGAAGCGGCAACTGAAGGCGATGAGTCTGATCGACAGTTAAGCGGGGACGAAGGCTGTTTCCAGTCTTTGTTCCCTTCGTTTCCTTCTGTAGAAATGGGCTGCCCGGCTTTGTGTTCCTTGCCTTCTTCCTGTCCACCGAAGCCTTCGGCGTAGGCGGATGCGGCTGAAAATTGGGCCACGCGGAACTCCGCCCTCCGAAATCCGTGTAAAAGATTACGCGGGGGAGATTTTTTTTCGCTCAGCGCTGTTTGGCTCCCGGAAATCGCTGAGCTTGCCCTTTTTGAAGGTGCCATCCGGGAGCTTCAACGTGATCTCCGGCGGCCAGCCGGCCTTGGCCTCAACCACATTTTCCACGACGCCCATGGCACGGGAAATTCGATGGACCATGGTTTCGCCGAGATAACCCGCCCCGGTTTCCGGTACTTTGGCTTTGCTCATGGCCTTGAGAGTATGCGGAAACGCAACAATATGTCGAGAGTCGAAGGTCGAGGGTCGAGAGCAGGCTTTCGCCCGCGCGGGACGCGGGGCGTGGCCGCGTGGCGTAGCTTTACGCGGCTTTACGCCCTCAACCGTTCTGCACCGCCGGAGCGGTCCCCACAACCGGGCTGGCTTCGGCAAGCCCCTTGCCCCGGCCGTGATCCATGTTGATGAATTGTTTCGTCTGGTGGATGTAAAAGACGATGTTGAATTTGCCAATCGGTTCTTTTTTCGCAACCTCGAAGGCTGCTCCGGTTGCCCCGAAGTTTTTGCCTTCGGATGCTTTTTTTGTCCAGTGGTTGTCGCTGGTTAGATATTCCAGCTTTTCGGCGTCTTCGATTAGGATGTTCATGAACGGGGATGTTAGCACATTCTCCCGAATCACAAGCATTCAAACTGACAAATCCGTGATTTTATTTTTCACCAGATCCGTGTTTATCCGCCCGTCCTCCGCAGTAGCTCTGCTACGGAGGGTGGATGTCCATCCGTGGTTAAAACGTTCCGGTCGGTTATAAATCAAACTTCCGCAGCGGTTGAAAGGTTTCTATTCCATTCCCACCGGCCGGCGCGAAGCCTTTTTGTCGGCGTGATGAGATTTGTCGGCGAGCATCCGGTTTTTTGCCCGCCGGCTGCGACGGCGTTTCTGGCGGCGGATTTTTTCAATCTCGGCGCGTTGCGCGGCCACGTAGCCGCGTTTCATCGCTTCAATCTTGTCCAGCAGCAGGCGGCGGGCGATGAAGCGGTTGAGTCCCTGCTGGCGGGTGGCCTGACATTTGACCTGCAACCCGGTCGGACGGTGCCGCAGCATCACGCAGGTGGAGGTTTTGTTGACGTTCTGTCCGCCGTGACCGCCGGAACGGACAAAGGTTTCCTCGATGTCGGCTTCACGCACGCCCAGCGTGGCCATGCGTTGCGTGAGTTGGGCTTCCTTTTCCGGGCTGACGGGGAATGCGCTCATGTCGTCAACTGTAACGGGCAGACCATTTGTCCCGCAACGCGAAAGGCGACTCAACGCACGATTTCAAACGCAAAGTTCTCGGGCTGAACTCTGCAATAAGTCTAATTTTTGATTGTATTTGCACGGATTATCTAATAATTTGCCCATAATTCCAGAAAGGGTTTCCATGAGACGACCGATTTTGCAACTGGCAGCCATTTGTTCCCTGGCTTTCACGCTCAACACATCCGCTGCGGTGCTTTATGTGGACCTGAACAGCACCAATCCAGTCTCGCCTTACACCGATTGGAGCACGGCTGCGACTAACATTCAGGACGCCGTGGATGCTTCCACAAACGGCGATTTGATTCTGGTGACGAACGGAATTTATCAAACTGGCGGTTCGGTCAGTGACAATCAGACAAACCGGATAAATGTGACAGCGCCCATGACCGTCCAGAGCGTCAATGGTCCGGCAGTGACAATAATTGAAGGCTATCATATTATCAGTCCCGCGGCTGTTCGCTGTGCTTTTCTCACCAACGGCGCAACATTATCTGGATTTACCCTGACAAATGGCTTGGGTTTAATCGGTGGTGGTGGCGTTTTCTGCGGATCTCCAAATTGCGTAGTGTCCAATTGCGTCATCATTGGCAATACAGTTTTCGGTGGGGCCCAAGGCGGCGGCGCTCATTCCGGCATATTAGTGGACTGCAAGTTGATTGGCAATTCCGCCGGCGGCGGCGGCGGCGCCTATGGCGCTTCGTTGATCAACTGCATTGTCTCGAGCAACTCCGCTAGCTATGGCGGCGGAATGTATAACGGGACGGCAACTAATTGCTTAATCGTCAGCAATACTGCTGCGAGTTTCGGCGGAGGTTCTTATCAAGGAACGTTCGTCAACTGCACGTTGGCTGAAAATACAGCCGTCAGTGCCGGCGGCGGTGTGTACGGAGGCACCGGAGCGTGGTTATACAATTCGATAGTCTTTTTTAATTCAGCGCCAACCGGCCCGAATCTGCTTGGCGCGACATGCGATTATTGCTGCACGACGCCAGCCGTTGCTGGCGACGACAACATTACCAATGACCCGGCCTTCGTTGACATCACCACAGGCGAT
The DNA here is from genome assembly GCA_002479245.1 of Verrucomicrobia subdivision 3 bacterium UBA7542. Lineage (GTDB taxonomy): Bacteria > Verrucomicrobiota > Verrucomicrobiia > Limisphaerales > UBA11358 > UBA11358. The sequence goes on from DLMG01000019.1 coordinate 7,332, forward strand.
TTTCATCTGCAACCCAATTCGCCGTGCATCAACGCCGGCAATAATTCTTTCATCACCACCAGCACGGATTTGGATGGCAATCCACGTATTGTCAATGGCACGGTGGACATGGGTGCTTACGAAAGCCCATACAACCTCGGGGTGCATTATGTCAGTTTGACCAGCACCAATCCCGTGTCACCCTTTAACGGCTGGACGATCGCTGCGACCAACATTCAGGATGCGATTGATGCGGCGAGCGCGGGAGATTCCATCATCGTCAGCAACGGCATTTATCAAATCGGCGGGCGAACAGTGAACGGATACGTGTTGACCAATCGCGTGGTCATCAACAAAGCGGTCACGGTGCAAAGCATCAACGGCCCGGCTTCAACCGTCATCGCCGGACTGCCCGGCACCGGCGGTTATCCTTCCTCCGGCTATCGCTGCGTGTATTTGACCAATGGCGCGGCGCTGATCGGATTTACTTTGACGAACGGAGCAACCAGCAATTCCGGCACAAACACGGTGACAGAATTAAGTGGCGCGGCAGTCTGGTGCGAATCCACCAGCGCCGTCATTTCCAATTGCGTGTTGACCCACAGCTATGCTTCTCACTATGGAGGCGCCGCTTATCAGGGCACGCTCAACAACTGCGTCATCTCCAATAACACAGCCTCGCTTGATGGCGGCGGAACTTATTTGGCAAATGTGGACAACAGCATCATCGTTAGCAACGGGGTCGTGGCTAAAGGCTTTGGCGGCGGCGGCACGGCCTATGGAGTTTCAAGCAATTGTTTGATTACAGGAAATTCTGCGCCCGATGGCGGTGGCGCGTATTACAGCACGTTGGCCGAATGCCAAATCAGCAGAAATGGAGCGTCGGTAGGCGGCGGCCTATACGCGTGTGTTGCAAATAACTCATTGATTTTCGGAAATACTGCCAGAGGCGACGGCGGCGGTGCGTACAATTGCAGCGCGACTAATTGCACGATTGTCCTCAATACCGCGACAACTCTGGGCGAAGGCGGCGGCGTGTATGGCGGCAGTTTGATGAATTGCGTTGTCTATGACAATATAGCGTTCGGCAGTTTTAATTTTTATTTTCCCAGTAATGTGCTGATGAATTACTGCTGCACCACGCCGCTTCCAACGAACGGCATTGGCAACATTACCAACGAACCTATTTTTGTTAATTTTAATGGCAGCGATTTTCATCTCCAATCCAACTCACCTTGCATTAACGCGGGCAACAATGCTTACGTTACCAGCACCACTGACTTGGACGGCAACCCGCGCATTGTTGGCGGCACGGTGGACATTGGCGCTTATGAATATCAAACACCCACTTCAATCATTTCCTATGCTTGGCTCCAACAATACGGTCTGCCCACCGATGGTTCGGCGGACTTCGCGGATTACGACGGCACCGGAATGAACGTTTACCAAGATTGGATCGCTGGCTTGAATCCTACCAACGTTCTGTCCGTTTTGGCAATGTTGCCTCCCGCGCCCACGAACAATCCGGCGGGCCTGGTCGTAAGCTGGGAAAGCGTGAGCAATCGAACCTATTTCCTGCAAAGCAGCACCAATCTGGGAGCGCAACCGGTGTTCTCAACCATTCAAAGCAACATCGTCGGCCAAACGGGCACGACGAGTTATAACGATACCAACGCAGTCGGTAATGGTCCGTTCTTCTATCGCGTCGGCGTGCAGCAATGAGAAGTAGGAGCCGACGTGAGGAGGCTCTAATAAATTTTGCATCCTTAAGTGAGACTCCTTACGTCGTCTCCTACGATCACCTCACCACTTCAAACGCAAAGCCCTTCAAGTATTCCGTCTCCGGAATCATCGGGATGACCGGATGGTCCGGGCTTTGGGCGTAGGTCGCGACCCGGCGCAACACGTGGCGCGTGTCGTAGGCAGCGGAGAGAATCACATCCAGGAACGTCACGGTGTCCACGTGGTGCGAACAGCAGAACGTCGCCAGCGTGCCGCCGGGCTTGAGCAGTTTGAGCGCGCGCAGATGTATTTCCTTGTAACCGCGCAGCGCATCCGGCACCGAGGCGCGATTGCGTGTGAACGACGGTGGATCGAGAACGATTAGATCGAATTTGGGAACGACTTTCTCGTGCGGTTTGACGGCGGTGTTGGCTTTGAGCCAGTCGAAAACGTTCACGACCTCAAACGAACATTTTTCTGCCAGGCCGTTGGCGGCGGCGTTGCGGGTGGCCGCAGCGATGGCATCCGCGCTTTGGTCGAGCATATGGACATGCGCCGCGCCTGCGCGCGCCGCGTGCAAACCAAACCCGCCGAGAAAACTGAAGCAGTCCAAAACCTGTCCACCCTCCGCAGTAGTGCCGCTACGGAGGACGGGCGCGCCTCCTGCAAATTGCGCCACGGCCTGATAATTCACCTGCTGATCCAAATACATCCCGGTTTTGTGCCCGCCGATCAGGTCGGTCTCAAATTTCAGTCCGTTCAAGTTCACTGAAACTAGTGGGACAGGCATCTTGCCTGTCTGGTCAGGCTGGAAGCCTGCCCCACTAAATAAAACGCCTTCGGCTTCGCCCAAGCCTTCAAACTTGCGCGTCGCCATGTCGCCGCGTTCAAGGATGGCGCGCGGCGAGAAAATGTTTTGCAGCGCGGCGACGATTTGGCCTTTGCGCTGGTCCATGCCGAGTGACGAAATCTGCACCACCAGCACGTCCTCGTATTTGTCCACAATGAGGCCGCTGAGAAAATCGCTCTCGGCGTTGACCACGCGGAACGAGGTCGCATCGGGCAGGTGCTTTTGCCGGACGGCGAGCGCGGCGCGAATGCGTTCTTCAAAAAACTTTTCATTCACCTCGACCCGATCGGGCGACAGCACACGGACATGGATTTTTGATTTTGAATTAAAAAAACCAACGCCGAGGAACCGCTGGCGATGGTCTTTGACCTGAACGAGTTCGCCGTCGGCAACCGGCGCGGTGAGCCGGAGAATTTCGGTGTGATAGATCCACGGATGGCCGGCCACGATGCGGTCGGCCTCGCCGGGTTTTAACAAGACAGTCGGCAACGAGTCCATAGTTTGTAAACAGTTTGGTTCGGAGTCCCGTCCCGCCTTTCGCGGGACGGGACTCCGAACGTTGTACATATAAAATCAGAAACTGGCCGGATAGGCGAGGAAATGTTCCATCAAACCGTCGTTCCAAGAGTTGACGATTTCTTAATTTGAATTTTCAGTTGAGAGCCGGAGCGCGAGTTGTCTCAACTCGCAGCATTTTCGACTAATCCAGCTGCTGCGGATTGAGGACAATCCGCGCTCCG
>DLMG01000019.1:10676-11282 GCA_002479245.1 Verrucomicrobia subdivision 3 bacterium UBA7542
AATCCGCGCTCCGTGACAAATTAAGACACAGCCAAGAGTTGTAATGATTGCAATAATTTGCTTGAATCATGCGCGGAAGAAGCGGATAAAGCATCAAACCTATGAAATCCAGCGGCACAGTCAGCGCATTGTTGCATCACAAGGGATCGGAGATTTGGTCGGTCCCGGCGGAAGCCACCGTCTTCGATGCCATCAAAATCATGGCGGACAAAAACATTGGCGCGTTGCTCGTCATGTCGGGCGGGAAACTGTCGGGAGTTTTTTCGGAGCGCGATTACACACGCAAAGTCATACTTCAGGGAAAATCCTCCAGGGAAACCCGTGTGCGGGAGATTATTTCCACCGAGGTCATTTCCGTCGGGCTGCATCATTCCGTCGAGGAATGCATGAAGCTGATGACCGAACACCGCGTGCGGCATTTGCCGGTGGTGGAAGGTGAAAAAGTCGTCGGCCTCATCTCCATCGGCGACCTGGTGAACTGGACCATCTCCACCCAAAGCGCGACGATTGACCAGATGACGCATTACATCACCGGCGGATACCCACAGCATTCCAACTGAACCGCCATCATTTTGTTTTTTTGATCCGCCCTCGCCCCGGCCCTCT
>DLMG01000019.1:11340-12979 GCA_002479245.1 Verrucomicrobia subdivision 3 bacterium UBA7542
TCTCCCCCAGGAGAGGGAGAATCATTCGCCAGTCCTTTGAAATTTTATGTGACGGGATTGGCCGTACGCTCATCCGCAAAACCAGAATTAACCGAATGCGGTTTCCTCTCCTGGGGGAGAGGATAAAAGGTGAGGGCGGACGTAAACACTCATCCACTATTCACCACTCTCGGCTTAAAATTCTACGGCTTGGCCGGCGGCGAATTGGTGCCCGCCTTGGCTTCCGGTTTCACCTCAGCTTTTGGTTCGGTTTCCTTCACCCGTTTGGCGACGAAGTCTTCCTCGGCCACATCACCGACCTTGCGATGGAACTTGATTTCATCACCGGAAATCTTGCCGGTATATTCGATCCGGAGTTCGTTGTCGCCAAACTTGAGCGGCTCGACGAAGGAGATTCCGTTCGTGCTGACCGTGCCTTCGGTGATGACCACTTCATTGGTTCCCATTTCCCGTTCCCCGATGGCCTTGCCGGTGAGGTTGGTTCCGTCCACCTTGAACTCATAGGTGTATTTTTGCAGCCCGATCTGACTGTCAAATTGCCCTTTCCATTTCCCGGCAACGGTTGTGTCAGCGCTCCAGGCGGAGCCGGCCAATGCCAGCGTGAGCGCCGCCAGCGCGATTGATTTGGTATAGGTCTTCATAATTTTGGTTTTGATTTGAACGCCCATAGGAAGCCAGAAGCGGGCAAAAGAGGAAAGGGAAAAGCGGCGGAGGGCCGCCGCACTCCAGGACGCTGGCGCGAATTTCTGCAACTCCCGACAACGCGAAGCGTCTTGGACTGCGCCAGCTCTCTGGCGCTTTCGAGCGGCGATGCGCTGCCGCTGCCCCCCCACCGGTTATCCGGTTTGGACGGGTGGCTCAACGCGCGCCTGGAGATGGGCCGTTACACCAACGCCAGCCGAGGTTCCCAAAAAATGAATCCTGGCAGTCTCCGCTCATGCCAGCACGCCAGAGCGATACTCCAGCTTTTGGACAAGAATGAGGTGACAAAATGAATGAATACCAATTTCTTGGTCTGAACTGACAGGAAATTGCTTTTTGACGCTGCGCGGGCAAGCCTTTTTTATCCGGAAACTAGACGTGCTCCGTCAGCCGGATACGAAAATCCGACTTGATCAACTTTATGCCGTGCGGTTCTTGCGCAGCATCCGCAGGGTGCTCGCCTTAAACGGCAGCAGCAGCAACGCGCCCGCGATAATAATCGTCATCGTCGTGGGTTCGGGGACAGGGACATACTCAAAATTGGGGCCGAAGATTGGGGTTGCATATGAAATTGTGGGTATATCGAGGCTGGCGTTGTAATCGTATGCGTAGCCGTCAAAAGTAATGTCAGGGGCGGCACCCACTGCATCAGTGGCATAATAGCCCGTGTCGTTGCCCGGGCCGGGCGCGTAGAAGCCGGATACTACATACTCATCCCCTGCCGTCAAAGAAACCGGGGTAATTGATTCGTAACGGAAATTGCTGGATAATGTCGAGGAGCCTGTGATTGTTGCGCTCGCGAGCAGAGTTGAGGTCGAGACGTCGTATAAACCGACGTCATGCGATACGCTGAATCCACAGTCAAAGTAGCCGAGCGCTGTGACCGAGATTGGTTGGAGCGGCGTGAAGAACTCCCCATCGTTGCCCGTCGGCTCAC
>DLMG01000019.1:13065-13222 GCA_002479245.1 Verrucomicrobia subdivision 3 bacterium UBA7542
AGAAAGCAATGGTGTCCGCCTGCACCACGCTCAACATGCCAGTGAATAAAACTGCAGCGTATATGCCTACAGCCAATGAAGGGAAACAAATTTCTTTCACGTAGAAAATCATCTCAGTTTTTCAGCCGTTGTCAAATAGGGGTCGGTTCTTACAATT
>DLMG01000122.1:0-2631 GCA_002479245.1 Verrucomicrobia subdivision 3 bacterium UBA7542
GCTATCGCTTCGGAATTTGTAATAGCATGCTTGATGCTTTGGAGGTTTTTGTTCGCGGCATTTCTGGTATTCGCGATTTTGGAAAGGGAGTCATACTGCGGCCGGATCAGACCGAAACCAATCAGTGCCAGTACCGCCAGCGTGGCGAGAATGACAGTGATGAGCTGATTGCGTTTTTCTATGGATAACCTTTTCATCGGACGTACTCCGGGAAATTGCATTTCAAAGTGAACAACACACACGTTTTGCCATCGACTGCCTGCGGTGCCGACAAATTGATCAATTGAACCCCATTTGTTTTGTTCAACGTCGCTTTGAAATATGATTGACTGGCCACGGCTTCCTTGAATTTATTGACCTGGTCTCCGGGGTTTGCGCTCGAATCCCGAGCGTCAAGCCATACGACGATCTTTTCCGTCACCGTACTGGGGCGTCCCAAGATGACACCATTCTTATTGGTCTGCGACGGCGTCCCTGCCGCGGGGAAATAATCCTGGTCCACCTTCAGCCGCGTCAGTCGCACGCCGTCCACGGTGACCTTTTGCAGCGCATTGAGCAGATTGCCCTCCAGAAAACGGCTGTTGGTCATTTTTTTCAACGCATTCAGCTTTTCTTTCGCGGCGGTGATTTTTTTCTGGTCTGTCAGCACGTGTTGAAATTCATTGGTGCGCGCCGCAATCTCCGTTTGCCGGTCCGACACTTCCTTTTTGGACAGCATGGTTTGGAGTTGGAGCGAACTGCTCCAGACCAGTGTCAGCGCCACAGCCAGCGCCCCCACAAAAATCACGCGCTTGACGGGATCATGCCGGCGCAATTCTTCCGCGGCCTTGGCCTCCGCCAGCAAATTGATGCGAATCGGCATAATTCAATTTCGTTCAAAAGGACGCCAGCGCGACGCCAATCGCCACGCTCAATTGCGGTCCAATCTGTTCAATTTCCACCGCCTGCTGCCCGGGCAGTGCCAGTTGCAAAGACGCCGTCGGATTCCACGTTTTGCAATCCACGATCAATTCCGTGTGCAACATTTGCAAAATCATCTCCGACCGTGCCGAGCCGCCGGTGACATAGACCTGCGACACAGGGCGGTCCTGCTGATGTTCAAAGAAGTCAAGGGACGCGCGCAGTTCGCGCCCCAGTGGTTGCACTTGAGCTTCGAGCATGGCCTGGACTTCCGGCGCCATGCCCACCTTGATGCCCTCGGCTTCGGCGTGGGTGATGTTCATGGCTTCGGCAAGTCCGGCCGTCAATTTGTCACCGCCGATGTTGACCATGCGGCTCAAGACCAATTCACCGCGATCCACCACGCAAACCGAGGAATGTTTGAAACCAATGTCCACCAGCGCGACCGATTCGTTGGCAAACGTTTCGGGCAGCGACAATTCAAAAGCGTTCACCGGGCCGATGATCCCGGGCACAATGTGGTCCGGTATCAACCCGGCGTCTTTAATCGCCGTCTGAAAATCGTCAATCAATTGCTGCTTCATGCCCGCCACGAGTACTTTCAATTTTGGAATCGAACCCGTTTTGGCGGCATCGGCGGTTTTGCCCTGTGTCTTCGGGGGAAAAATGTGGCAATCAAAAACATGATTCGGCATGTCCTGCTGCAAATAACCCTTGGTGTTGTTTTTCAACACCCGCCGCATTTCATCCACCGGAATCTGCGGCAATTCCACCTGCCGCACCACCGTGTCATCCAAACCGATGGCCAGTGTGACCAGCTTGGTTTCCGATCCCAGGGCCTTGGCTACGGATTGCAAATGTTCGGTCAGCAATTCGGTGGAAATTTTTTTCTCGTAAATCGGCGTGTCGAGCAGCACGAAACGGTTGAGCGCCAAAAGTTCGCCGCGCCGTTCCAAAAGCACGGCCTTGGTTGTCCGGTCGCCCAGATCCACCACCATCATCTGAGCCCACTTTTTCCTTGATAAGCCGTTTAGAAATGACAGCGCCATGTGTTGTTTGTCTATTAATATGGTCTGTTTTAAAATTGCAAGCAGTAATTCTTATAAAACATTGCATTGGTTGAGCAACTGCCGCGCCAAGTTGGTCTGCCGTGAAAATTGTCCCGACTCAGGGCGTTGGTGTCCCGGAACTCCTACGCGAAGTCTTACACGGCTTCGACACCATTGTCCCGACTCAGGGCGAGGTGTCCCGGAACTTGCCGCGCGCCGCTCACGCCATCTGCTGGGCGCGCAATTTCACTTCATTCAAAAAAGTTTCCAGCAACGGTGTCTTGCGCCCGCGCCACAGCGCGCCCACGATCACCGGCGAAAAACCGTTCAATGGCAGCGCGCGGACGTGCGGTGGAAATTTTTTGCCCGGCAAGGCCAGCGCCACGCCCGCACCCAGACCATTCGCCACGTAAGTTTCGATCAGTTCCAGCGAACTGACCTCGATGCCCGGAAACCAATCCACGCCGAGCGCGTTCAATTGTTGTTGAAAATTCCGGCACACGGTTTCGCCTTGCGGCAGGCAGATCAGCGGCTCGTCAATCTTGTCACGCTGCCACAATTCCTCCACCGACCCGATGCCGCTGTTTTTTTCGACCAGCAGAACGAGCGGCAATTCCAGCAGCGCCAGCGAGTGAATTCCCGGCGCCGTTTTCTTTTCAATCAACGTGACGGCCAGATCAAT
>DLMG01000122.1:2748-8677 GCA_002479245.1 Verrucomicrobia subdivision 3 bacterium UBA7542
CCTTCGCGCAGCGACAATTTCAGTCCCGGAAATTTTTTACGCACGTCCCGGAACAACTCCGGCAGATGCTCGCGCAACACAATCGTCGAGGCGCCGATGCGGATGCGCCGCGCCTGTCCGCCCTGCAATTCGTCCGCAACTTTTTCGAGGTTCGAAAAAAACGGCCGGATGAATTCGTAAAGTTTTTCGCCCTCCGGCGTCAGCGCAAACGGCCGCCGGTGAAACAAGGTCGCGCCGAGAAATTCCTCGAGCTGCGCGATCTGGGAGCTGACCGCCGGCTGCTGGATGCCGTAGGGAATGTTCCGCACCGCCGGCATGATGCCGCCATGCCTGGCCACGTAGTAAAAAAGTTCGAGATGGTGAACGTTCATGTCCGCCGGTTGGATCGGTTCTACCAGATCAATCACGGCGCGGAAAGAAGCAATTGACGCGCGCGGCGAATCCGCCTAGCGTCACGTGCAACTTGTAACAAGCCATGTCATTTTTCCCGCTCGTCAGGCTCTGGCTTTGGATTTCAGTGCTCGCAAGTGTCGCGGGGTGGTCCCTGTCTGCGCTGGGACAACTGAATCGTCCGGGCTACGCGGTTTTCTTTGCCGCCTTCGCTGTTTTGATTTTGATTTGCCGGAAGAAGTTGGGATTGGTTTCAAGTAAAACAAATTCACGCGGGAAAAAATTCCTGCGCCGTTTCCGCCAGCCTTTGCCGCTTAGCTTTGCGGTGCTGGCGTTTTTGGTTTTCCTCGGTGGCGTCCTTTATCCGCCGGGCAATTACACCGGGCTGAACTATCGTGTGGCGCGTGTGTTGCAATGGCTCGCGCACGGGCAATGGTGCTGGATTCATACGCCCAATTTCCGGATGAACGATCGCGCCTGCGGCATCGAATGGTTGACCGCTCCGTTGCTGCTGTTCACGAAATCCGACCGCGCCCTGTTCCTGATCAACTTCATTCCGTTTCTGCTTCTGCCCGGTTTGGTTTTCAGCCTCTTCCGGCGGTTGGGCGTGCGGGCCAGGGTCGCCTGGCATTGGATGTGGCTGCTGCCCACCGGTTACAATTTTCTTGTCCAGGCCGCCGGGGTGGCCAACGACACTTTTCCCGCCGTCTATGTGCTGGCCGCGCTGGACTTCGGTTGTCGCGCGTGGGTTTCGCGGCGGCCGGCGGATTTGTGGCACTCGATCCTGGCCGCCGCCTTGTTGACGGGGGCCAAGGCCAGCAATCTGCCCCTGCTCCTGCCCTGGGCGGTTTTAATTTTTGCGCTGCTGCCTGTTTTGCGCCGCCAAACGGCGATGACGTTGCTCGTGATTTTCCTGGCCGCGCTGGTTTCATTTCTGCCGACGGCGATTTTGAATGTGCATTACCTGGGCGATTGGTCGGGCTTGTCCATCGAGCGCGCCGGCATGAACATGAAAAATCCCGTGGTTGGCGTCTGGGGCAACACGCTGCTGCTGCTGCTCAACAATTTTGTCCCGCCGCTTTTCCCGCTGGCCGGCTGGTGGAACCAACATGCGCTGAATATCCTGCCCCAGTTTCTGATCGCACCGATGACGGCGAATTTTGAGCAGGGATTTCAAATGTTGCCCGAATTGCCGACGGAAGACTGGGCGGGCATCGGGTTCGGCCTCAGCCTGCTGCTGCTTGTTTCCGTTTCGGCGTCGTTTTTGATGGGCCGTTCCGCGAAACGAAATCCGGAACCCAGTCCGCTGGTTCCCGCAAAATTATGCCGATGGGTTTTGATCGCGCCGTGGTTTGCGCTGATGGCTTTTGGCATGAAATCCGGAATGGTTACACCGCAGCGGCTCATCGCTCCCTACTATCCGTTGCTTCTGCCGCTGTTTCTCGTTGGCGCGGGGCAATCGCAAATCATACGTCGCTGCTGGTGGCGGGTGATGGTCGGTGTGGTTTTGCTTCTGGCCTTGGTCGTTCTGGTATTGTCGCCGGACCGTCCCCTCTGGCCGGCCAAAACCATTTTGTCCGGAGCGCAGGCGCGACATCCCGGTCAGCATTTGACCGCCCGTGCCCTGAAAGTTTACACCATTTATTCCGGACGCTCCGACCCGCTTGCCGGCGTCCGCGCACTGCTTCCGCCGGACATCAAGGTCGTCGGTTTCATCGGCACGGAGGATGACACCGACATCTCGTTGTGGCGGCCGTTTGGCGAACGGCGCGTGGAACATTTTTTCCTGACCGACCCGCCGGAACAAATCCGGCAACACGTTCAATGCGTCGTCCTGGGCGGATTCAATCTGAAGGAACACAACACGACCCTTGATGCCTGGTTGCAATCCTCCGGCGCGGAACTCGTTGCCACCACCAATGCCACGCTGAAAGTCGCCGAGGGACTGCAACCCTGGTATGTGGTGCGGTTCAAGCAGTGAACGAATTCCCCGATCATCGCGCCGCTCACGTCAGCCGTTGAGCGCTCAATTTCATTTCCTCCAGAAAAGCCTGCATCAACGATGTCAGGCGCCCACGCCACATCGCACCCACCACGACGGGTGGAAATCCCCGCAAAGGCAAGGCGCGCACGTTGGGCGGCAGCGCTTTTTTCGGAATTGCCACCGACACGCCGATGCCGAGTCCGTTGGCCACGTAGGTTTCGATCAAATCCACCGAACTCGCCTCAATGCTCGGAAACCAATCCACGCCGAGTTCAACGAGTTTTTGCTGGAAATTTTTGCAAAGCGGCGTGCCCGGTGGCAGGCAGATCAACCGCTCGTCAATCTTGTCGCGTTTCCACAACTGCTCTGCGGAGGTGACCGCGCTGCCCGTTTCAGCCAGCAACACCAGCGGCAACTCCAGCAACGCCAGCGAGTGGATGCCCGGGGCGGACTGTTTCTCGATGAGCGTGATGGCCAGATCAATCTCCTCTTTTTGCAGCAACTCCTCCAGGTGCGTCGGATAGCCTTCGCGCAGCGAAACTTTCAAGCCGGGAAATTTTTTCTGCACCCACTGGAGCAAACGCGGCACGTGATCCCGCAAAATAATCGTTGAGGCCCCAATGCGGATGTGCCGCGCCTGCCCGCCTTGAAATTCGTTGGCGATTTTGTCGAGGTTCGAAAAAAAAGGCTGGATAAATTGGTAAAGTTTCTCGCCCTCCGGTGTCAGCGCAAACGGCCGCCGCTGAAATAATGTTACACCAAGAAATTCTTCGAGCTGCGCGATCTGGGAGCTGACCGCCGGCTGCTGGATGCCGTAGGGAATGTTCCGCACCGCCAGCATGATGCCGCCGTGCCGGGCGACGTAATAAAACAGTTCGAGGTGATGAACATTCATTGAACCAGACGATGTTGGTTCAAGTTTTATCAATTAACACCTTCCCGGCAAGCACGGATAAAATGGCAGCGAAATGAAAAACGCGCTTGCCATAATCTTGCCGCTGCTCGCGGTGTTGCTCACCGGTTGTGTGGGGGTGATGCCGGTTCCGCCGTCCCGCAATCAACCGGCTTGCGGCAAAGTCATCACGCCGGAACAGGCGAAATTCATCGTTCCCGGCCAGACCACGCGGACGGAAGTGATGGCACGGCTTGGCGATCATTTTCGCGATTCGCCCCGGCTGCCCGTTCTAGCCTACTCCTGGGAGAAACCTGCCATTGGGTGGACATGGTGGATTCTTTTGGCGGGGCCAGGTGGTGCGGCCGCAGGAGGCGGCCACACCGAAGGAAATCATTGGCGGGCATTCTTTGTGAAATTCGACGCCAGCGGACGGGTCGCGGCCACCAGGTTCGTCTCGCTTTACAACCGAAAATCCCTTGACGAGCAACTTGAAAACTGGGCGGTTCCGAAAAAGTTCAGCTTCGCTAAAATCGGCGCCCACATCTTCAATCCCGATAATGGCGTGCCGTGGTTTATCGAAGATTGAAACAAAACGGACAAGTTTTTGCCGGACCATGATTGTTCCCATGAAAACCACGTTCATCATCATCCGGCTGCTGGCGGCTTTGCTCACCGCTGGTTTGCTGGCCGGTTGCGTTCCGTTTGGGATCGGCATGGGGGTCGTGGTGCCGGTTCCGCCCTTGTCCAAAAAGAAAATCGAGCAGGGCCGTGAAATCACCGCGCGGGAGATTCAGTTCGTGGTGCCGGGCCGGACGACCCGGGCGGAAGTCATCACGCGGTTGGGAAATGATTTTCGCGATTCTCCCCGCGTGGCGGCGCTCGCCTACTCTTGGCAGTATAATGGCCACCAAATTTATTGGGGCTATGGCTTTATCGGCGGTTATGACCAGCACGGGGTGGAGGATTTTGGCTGGCGGGCGCTGTTTATGGCCTTTGACCAGGACGACCGGGTGGTTCATTCCCGATTTTACCGCCTCAAAAGCGGCCATTCCCTGGACGAGCAATTGGAAGAGTGGGCGCAAAGCCACGGTGCAGCTTCAATCATCGGCAACCACGCGTGCAATTCAAAATGAAAACGGAATTAAATAAAACCACCTTCACCAAAAATCATTACGAGTCCGGCTGGGGCACGGACAACCGGCGGCGACCGGTTTCAACTTTTGGTTTCCTGCTTCAAAGACCAGTAGCATTCCGCCATCAAGGCGAAAAAGACCGCGTCGGCCACGCCGAACAAGGCGGCGAAGGCGATGTGTGGAAGATCGCCCGCCGACCAGTAGTAAAATGTCGTTGCCGAATAGGCCAGTTTGTAAAGTGTGCCGACGAGGATCAAATCCGCGTTCCGCAGCAGGTCGCCACGCGCGATCAGGGCGTAGGCGATACCAATCACCAGCACGAACGCGCCGAGCAATGTGAGGTAGCCGCCGAACGCCGGCAACTTGTCGCTGATGTTCAACGCCGCGAAAGCGCGCGCGGGAAAAAAGGTGAATGTAAGGCCGAGGACGAGGTCGTAAAAGGCGGCGATGGTGAACAAGCTCCGATAATACTTTTCTCTGGCGGGTTTCATGGCATAAGTTTGTAGCAACAAACCAAAAATAATCAAATGAAATTTAATCCAAATCTCATCCTCGCCTGGCTCTGGATTCTCCTCGGCTTTGTCGCCGGCATGGCGCTCGGCCTGTTCTTTCACGGCGAAAACTGGCTCGGCGGTTACGGCAGTTTCAAACGCCGGATGTACCGGCTCGGACACATTTCCTTCTTCGGCCTCGGCGTCGTGAATTTTATTTTCGCGCTGACGGTGCAAAATTTATCTTCAGTCGGGCTACTCGCCAGTCTTGCGTCACTGGCTTTCATCGTTGGCGCAATCACGATGCCGCTGTGCTGCGTGGTAATGGCACATTTCCCCAAGGCGCACCTGATTTTCGCCGTGCCGGTCATCAGCCTGATTTTAGGCGGCGCGCTGACGCTGACCCTCGTTGTTCACGAGCCAAAATCTGCCGGAGCGGTGAACACTGCAACCTCCGCTCTCAACCCTCAACCCTCAACTCTCAACCAACCATGAAACGCATCGGTTTCATCGCCCTGAGCGGTGTGCGCGCGCACAACGCGGAACTCACGAAGCTCGGTCTCACGCTGCCTGGTTTCGTGGACCGCAACAAAATCATCGCCTCGCTGCCCAGCCTCGGCCTGCTCACGCTCGCCGGGCTGACGCCGAAAAAATTTGACGTGGAGTATCACGAAATCGCCGACCTCAAAAAACTGCCCGAACTGCCGGTGGATTTCGATCTCGTCGCCCTCAGCACGTTTACCGCGCAACTGAACGAAGCGTACGAAGTCGCCGATTTTTATCTCGCCAAAAAAATTCCGGTGGTGATGGGCGGTATCACGGTCACTTCCCTGCCGGAAGAGGTGAAGAAACATTGCACCAGCGTCGTCGTTGGCGAAGGCGAACCGCTCTGGCCGGCGGTGCTGCGCGATTTTGAACGCGGCATGCTCAAGCCGTTTTACACGCGGTCGAAGGAATTCGATCTGGCCGACGCGCCGATGCCGCGCTTCGATTTGCTCGACCCGGACAAATACAACCGCCTCACCGTCCAGACCAG